>DDIK01000122.1 GCA_002338505.1 Bacteriovorax sp. UBA1852 | reverse complement strand
AACATTAAGTGCACCAATAGTCGAAAAGGTGAAGCAATTCGCTGTTAAAGAAAATATATGGTAAAGAGGAAGTGGAGTAATAATAATTTCTTTTCCATCTTCCGTTAATGGAGATATCCAGTTTCTAGCCTGACATAAATTCGCAACAATATTTCGATGAGTAAGGATCGCTCCTTTAGAAAGTCCTGTTGTTCCACCGGTGTACTGAAGAAAAGCAGTTTCTTCATTATTAATTTCTTGTGGCTTAAATTTTTCTATATCTCCATCATCTAATGCTTTTAGAAATGGAATCGCACTCTTTAGGCCCCAGTCCGGTACCATTTTTTTAACATGTTTAATAACAAAATTAACGATGAGAGATTTTGGAAACTTGAGCATGTCACCAATCTGAGTAACTAGAACATTCTCAATAGGTGTTTTATCTATAACATCTTCTAAAACACTAGCAGAATTCTCAAAGATTATAATAGTCTTAGCACCAGAGTCTTTAAGCTGATGCTCAAGCTCTCTTGCCGTGTATAGTGGGTTAACATTAACACAAACTAGACCTGCTCGGAGTATCCCAAATAACGCAACAGGGTATTGAAGAATATTTGGCATCATGATAGCAACACGATCCCCTTTTTTGTGCCCAAGGTCATTCTGCAAATATGACGCAAACTTCTTTGAAAGAAAGTCCATATCAGAATAATTCAGTGTTTTTCCCATACAATGAAATGCTGGCTTATCTGCAAACTTCTGAAAAGACTCATCTAAAAGTGCCGGTATCGAAGCATATGTATTAGGATCAATCTCTTTATCAACACCACCTTGGTAGTGCTTAAACCATGGTTTTTCCATAAAATCTCCACTCTATAAATAAAAAATATAAGTACATATAATAGTAATTTAATATGGCCCTCCTTGCAATAACATCTTATATTGGCCTATGGCGGCAACAAAGTTACTTGAATGTTAAAAACTCTAGTGATAAAAAGGCTTTCTTAATTTCTCAGGATGTAGAAATTCTCATACACAATGAGGCCCTTTGAATAAAGGGCCAATATTTTTTAGCGGTAACTATGACAGACTTCAAACTTGATCCAGAAGACTTCTATCTCGATGACTGTGGAAACATGGTTTTTACTGAAATATTTTTAAAAAAGAGGAAGTTTTGCTGTAAAAGTGGCTGCCGTCATTGCCCCTATGACTTTGGCGAGAAAATTAGCCCAGATATGCCCACAGAGCTTTTAGTAGTCGATGACAAAGGCTTATCCCTAGAACAAAGAGCTGAAGAGCTCCTTGAAGAATATGAAGAGTATAAAGACATCATTAAAGATTAAGCAACTTTTTGAATATCAGCTCTGCGAACAATAATCACAAATTCAGTATTAACACTAGATTTATTGTACTTAAGGTCTCCACCCATTTTTCTCATGGATTCTTTTGCAATACTAAGACCTAAACCCGTCCCTTTCCCAACTTCTTTAGTCGTGTAAAAAGGATTGAATATTTTCTCTAGTAGCTCATCATTAATTCCTGAGCCACTATCTTTAACACTGATTTGAACATACTCTTTCTCAGTAACGATATTTAAGTCGATCCATTTATTTTCCAAATTCTCAATCGCATCAAATGAATTATTTAAGAGATTTACAATGACTTGAGCGAGTTCTACCTCATTAACAACAACCTGAACTCCACTACTAATATTTACTTTAAAGTCGACATGACGCTTTTGAAATTTCTCTCGAAAATAACTGATTGTTTCATCCATAAACGATGAGAGTTCTACTTCTTTCTCTGTTTCTTTAGAACCATCACGCGAAACCTTTTTCATATTCGTAATAATTTTTGCAGCACGATCAATTGAGCTATTTATTTTTTCAAAGTTTTTAGTAAGCTCTTCATCAGTTAAAGGCTTACCTTTGATAACTTTTCTCTTCATTGTAAAAACACATGACTTTATTATTGTCAGAGGATTATTTATTTCATGAGCAACTCCTGCCGCCATTTCACCGAGGGCCGCAAGTCGTGACGCATTTAAAGCTTTTGCTTCCTGCTGCTTTTTTTCATCATTTGCAATTTGCAGAAGCTTTTTATTTTGTGCATTTTTCGAAATAAGATTGACATACATATTCTCAATTTGAGTTTGCAACTCATAGATCTCATCTTCATTCTCACGCTTATCTTCAAATAAAGTTTGAGATTCAGTAGCTCCAACATCTATTCTCTTAAGAACTCTAGTTGTTCTAACAAGATCCTTAGTAACTAGTCTTTCGTATAGCCAAACAAGTAAAAATGTTACAAAGAAAGTCTTACTAGCTTGTGTAGCAAAGACAATAAAAGCCCTTGTTAGAACCGAATATAATATTTCTTCATTTGAATACTTTATATTAAGGGCACCAATATATGTTTTAGAAGTTTTTTCATCTTCATAAAATAACTCAAATCTTTTACTCTCTGTTGAAAATAAATCAGTCTCTGACTGGTCTTTGACCTCATCTTTAAAAAAAGTAGATCCATCTTCATCCTCTAAAACTAACTCTTCAACACCTTTAATTCGTAGAAGATCAGACATCTGAATTTTTATATGATCTCGGTTGATATTCCACAAGGCATTTTCAATTGTTCTTAAGGACGTTTTCTCAATGTTGCTTATATTTTGATCGAGATTTTTTGAGGCCAGTTTATACTCTAGTCCAAGAGACAGAATAGTGAATACAGTTGAAATTACTGTACTCGCTACAATCGTGTAGAAAATCAACCTATGTTTGAGTGAGTTCTTTATTAACATACTTATCCTATTCGGTATATTTTAGTTCATTACTGAGAGTTAACATCTAAAAATAAGATTAATTTTTCTAAACTTATTATCTTTATCGTCTAAAGTTTTGACATCTCTGTGAAAAGCTTTCAGTCAATATTCTCTACTCTTCTAGATTCTCAACACTTACAGACTCTTAATATGGCATCACTCTTGCTCCTTATAATATTGAATATAAAATCTGGGGGGATTTATGAAAAAAACACTACTAACACTTATTCTCTTAACCACATCGATAGTCAGTACTCATGCAATTGAGTTGGAATGTAATACACCTCGTAAGAATATTGTTTTAAAATTAGACAAGAACAAGCTTAAGCTTGATGGAAGATTTCCGGCTGAAACGATTGTTCAAAGATCAAAAGTCGTGGGAAATAGCCTTTCTAAGATTTTCTATATTGGTGGTGATAAGCATACTCTACACATAGAGAACACTACGGCTTTTAATGAATTTAATGATTATATTAATATTAAATCAAGACAAGGTCACGAAATGACTTACCCTGTAGAGTGTAAGAGGATCTAAAAAAGTCTTAAGATTAGCGCGACCATTTAAATTGCTCTATCTTATTTCCCTCTTCCTCTCTGATAGGAATTTCAAAACCTTCACAACCATTTATATTGGTTGTTTTTTCATCTACTATTCTTATCACTTCTCGTAATTCTATAAAGTTACTTTTACGTCTTTTTGTATCAGAATTATAAAGCGCAAGCTGAACTGTATAATCTCCTAAAATACTAGCTCCACCATTTAAAATATTACCAGAATAACTAAATTGATTCACTTTTGCGCCCACGTAATCATCAGTCTGTTTACCGACAAATAATCGCTCCAATGTAGTATCTCTCTCATCAATTTCTACTTCATCTACATAACGATTGTGATCAAATGCGGGACATTCGAAGCCTTCAAATCTCTTAGATAGAGCAGCGGCCGAATAATATATCGAAAATGCACCTTGTTTAATTTGGTGTCTTCTATACTTATTTGATTCTTGCGTTCCAGGTACTACGAGTGGAATATAAATGTAGCCAACTACAGAGTTCACAGCGTAGGACCTTCTTCTCACTTTTAAAAGCCAAGCATTAACACTATATTCAACAAGTATATTATCAAGGTCTTCTCTAGAAAGTCTTGGGAACATGACATCAATTCTTATTCCTTTAGAAACAACCTGCCTTCTGACTGGTCTACCTACTCTCCATTTTTCAATTTTATAATCTTTCACTCTCAAGGATTTTGGCGCAATAAAAGAGCCTGCACCTGTTTTCTTTACTTCTGCATAGTCAGTACATGAGCAAATAAATAAAAGAGACAATATCAGTAAGTAATTCATTTTTTAATAATTTTTTCCTTTAAGCTAAAACTTAACTTACAATAATTATCTCGCTATCTTCTTTGGCCTTAAGCTCAGTTAATTCATTCTCAAATATTTCAACGACGCCACATTCATATGCCGAAAATTCTTTATTTTCGATTTCAATTTTTCCGCTAATAACAACAACTGAAGTTACTCTTTGCTCAGATAGAAGCTCAAGATTTTCACCTGACTTCATATTTACCGATCTAACCTTAAAGAGATCATCAGTTGCGAGTTGAAGATTCTTTTTTTTGAAAATCTCTGTTTGATATTGAAAGTACTCTTTGCTGTTTGACTTTGGATCAAAGTTTAAAACATCCATGGCCTTAGAAATATGTAACTCCCTTGGCTTACCATTCTCAAGTCTATTCCAGTCCCATACTCTATAAGTTACACCGGAACTTCTTTGTACTTCACATAAAGTAATTCCATCACCGATAGCGTGAACAGCTCCAGCAGGAACGAAGAAGAAGTCACCTCTTTTTACTGGATAAAACCTCAGTAATTCGTTAATGGCCTCACCTTTCTCTAAACTTCTCTGAAAACTCTTTGATGTAACCCCATCTTTAAATCCTAAGTAAATTCCACTGCCTGGGTTAGCATCTAGTATGATCCAACATTCATTCTTTCCATTATCGGACTCAAACTTTTGAGCATACTCTTGACCTGGATGAACTTGAATTGAAAGGTTTTGAGAAGTATCGATAAA
>DDIK01000089.1 GCA_002338505.1 Bacteriovorax sp. UBA1852 | reverse complement strand
GAAGGTATGCAATTTGATAGAGGTTACCTTTCTCCATACTTTGTAACTAATCCAGAAAAAATGGAAGCTTCATTTGACGATGCACTTATCCTAATTACTGATAAGAAAATCTCTAATATGCAAGATCTTCTACCTGTACTTGAAAAAGCAAGAGGAACTGGAAAGCCATTAATCATCATCGCTGAAGATGTTGAAAATGAAGCACTTACTACTCTCGTTGTTAATAAACTTAGAGGTGTTTTAAATGTTGCAGCTGTTAAGGCTCCAGGTTTTGGTGATAGAAGAAAAGAAATGCTAAAAGATATCGCTACACTTACTGGTGGAACTGTTATCTCTGAAGAGCTTGGAATGAGCTTAGAGACAACTGACCTTCCACACTTAGGAACAGCGAAGAAAGTATCGATCGATAAAGAAAACACAACTATCGTTGATGGTGCTGGTGATAAGAAAGATGTTGATGCAAGAGTTGGTCAAATCAAAGCACAAATTGAAGAGACAACTTCTGATTATGATAAAGAAAAGCTACAAGAGAGACTTGCAAAACTTGCAGGTGGTGTAGCTGTTATCAATGTTGGAGCGCCAACAGAAACAGAAATGAAAGAAAAGAAAGATAGAGTTGAAGATGCATTAAACGCAACTAGAGCCGCTGTTGAAGAAGGTATTGTTGTTGGTGGTGGATCTGCTCTTGTTAAAGCTGCAAATGCTCTTGAAGGCCTAAAAGGTGCTAATGAGGAAGAGGAATTTGGAATCAGAATCATTAAAAGAGCTGTTGAAGCTCCTTTAAGACAGATTTCTGTTAACGCTGGTCTAGAGGGTTCTGTTGTTGTTAATGAAGTTAAAAACAATGACTCTAAGACTTGGGGATTCAATGCAAGAGAAGAGAAATACGAAGATTTAGTTGCTGCAGGGATTATTGATCCAACTAAAGTTACAAGATCAGCTCTTCAAAATGCATCATCTGTTGCAGGTCTTATGCTAACAACAGAAACGATGATCGCTGATCTTCCTAAGGAAGAAGGCGCAGCTCCAGGAATGCCAGCAGGCGGAATGGGTGGAATGGGCGGAATGCCAGGAATGATGTAATCATCACTCAAGATTTTTTAAAATATAGAGGGAGCTTAGCGGCTCCCTTTTTTTATGTCTGAACTGTTTTGTAGACTTTATTTGCTAAGTAAATAGTTATGAGGGCAATGGCGATCGATAAGATTCCAGCAGTATCAAAGCCACTTAAGTTTCCATCACTGGTCTCTACTATCAAAAAGCCAGCAAGGAACGTCATAATTCCTCTTCCTAGAGCACGTATAGAATTTAAGGTACTCATAAAGAGACCTCGTTCATGAACCTCTGGAACTTCTGATACAAGTGTCATACATGGAATCATTCTTCCAGATACTAAAGTCATGAAAAAACTTTGTAAAACAAGAAAGCTCACTAGCGTCAAAGGGCCTGAGTGAGTAAAGATTAGGATTGGTATTGATGAAAGAAGGACAAGTCCAGCGTAGATGTTAAGAGCACCAAGCTTATCAGTGAGTTTACCTATTATTCTTGCCGTTATAATTGTAAAGAAACCACCAACCATATAGGCATACTTTAAATCTGTCGTTGATATCTGCATGTTCTTTACAGCATAAGTACTTAGATAAGGAATCAGTAAGAACATTGAACCACTGACTAAGAAGATTAGAATAAATGAAATTAAGTTCTTTGACCTAGAAAGAAGGTTCTTTAAGCTTTTGAGGATTGAGATCTCTACTTCTGGCTTATCAACATAAATACTTGGAAAAATTATGATACTTAGAATAAGCATTGGTATGGAAATAAGGACGATAAAATGAAAGGAGTTTTGCCAATTCGTGGCATCTGAAATTGCAAGACCAAGAGGGACTCCTAATACTGAGGCAATTGAGAAGGAGCTCATGATTATTCCCATGGCCTTTCCTCTTCGTTCAAATGGAATGAGATCGCTCACTATTGTGAAGATGAGGCTCGTTAGAATTCCTCCAAAGACTCCTGTGAAAATTCTTGCTGTTAAGAGTGTTCCAAAGCTATTGGATAGGCCACAGGCAAGAGTGGTAAGCATAAACCCTACAATTGCTAGTATGAGTAGGTTTTTTCGATCATATTTATCTGCGATTAGCCCAAATAGAAATCCTGTGCCAGCACCGGAGAAGCTGTAGGCAGATATAAGTGTACCGAATTGCACTGGAGTAATGCTGAGTTCATCAATTAATGTGGGACCTAGTGGCATCATAATGACAAAATCAACAACATTGACGAATTGGATTGCAGCTAAGACCACAACATATCTAAGTTCATGTAGTGGATTATGAGTGATATTCTTTAATTTTATCATTTTGTGAAGTTAGTCATTATCGAGTTCTCTGTCTATTGTTTTGTTATTCTAAAATATAATTGTTGATTATTGTCTAAAAACTATACACCCCATAAAAAAACTTCGAATGAGAGTCTACGTAGTGTTGATATATGTATAATTGTGCGTAAAAGATGGAGAATAAATGAAAAACAGTAAAACTTTACTCATTAGTACAGTGCTGCTTGCACAAAGTGTTCTAGCGACACCGACGATAGAAGATCACTTTGAAACAATAGCAACTCTTTCAGTTTCAAGTGATAATCTTGCTAAATTAAAAAGACTTGAGAAGAATCATAGATTGCCTGTGACAAGACCTGCTTTTTGTCCTTTAAACAATACTGAGTCTTATAAAAAGACTGTTGAGAGTCTCAAAGCATTAACTACTGTATTTGCCGATGATTGTTTTGATAAGAATCAATCTCTCGTGGGACAGATTTTAGAGAGCTCAAAATCTCTTGAAAATGACCTAAATGAACTCTCTAAACAGAAAGATGACTCTACTGATACAGAGTCAGAAGAGAATAAAGTAAAAACCCTTAGTGAAGTAGAGGTTGATGGAATACCTGTAGCGCAAATCATGGAGGGGATGGACTCACTATTTAATCGTGGAAAGTGCTCGAACTTAGATCGTGATTCATTTCTTGTGAAATCTGCAGATGTTATTCAGACATTCTCACAAATTGGTCTCTACTCCGAGAGTGGAGCAAAGTATGCTTTTGGCGGTCTTGCTGTTTCATCTATTCTTAGATTTTTAAATAATCTACTAGAAGAAAGATTTCAATTCGAAAAAGAAGAAGACATAAAAACCTTCGCTAAACTTAATTGTGCATATTACGATATACGAAATGAAGTTAAGTCCCAGGAAGTATTTTATATTGATACTAGTCTTCATTACAAGGATAAGGTTATTACAGAGCGCTTAGTTCAGGCGCTAACAACGAAATATGAGTTATATACTAAATCGTTGGTCGAAATAGAAAAACTTATTTCTAAGAATGAAGAAGAATTTGTAAAAAGTGTTGGCATGAACCTTGAAAAGCTTATTAAGCCACTTGCCGCTCAAGTACCTGATCGAGTCATCGATCAACCAGGTAAAAGTGCTAAGTATCAGCAAGCAGAGGTATTAGGGTTATTGGCATATAACTTAGATATGATGAATTCGGCTTTAGATGACTATTTAAATGAGTCTACAGGTCCTGATCGTTTTTTGAATTTGCTCTTTAAGCAAAAACTAAATATGGTTTCAGAGCCAGAGTTCTTAATGAATTTAAGTGTTAAGGAATTTAATGAACAATTTCTTTATGATATTTCGAGCTCTTTTAATCGAGTTGTTCACGATATTGCAAAAAGAAGAGATGCCGCATTGAGCGAATACTCTAAGAACGTGATCATATCTTTTAACGACAAAGAGTATACTGTTAAAGAGGTAAGAGAACATATAAAAAGTAAAAAACAGCAAACGGCTGAGAAAGAATTTACTGAATTCTTTAATAAGGTTCAAACAATAGACGGTCGTCTTGAGAGGTTTGTGAATCGTAACGAGTACTCAAGTGAAGATAGTAGTAATGGTGGTGTTCGAGAGATCGTCCAATTACTTGATGTCGCTAAAAATCACGTTTATGGTAAATTTGGGAATGAGTTCTTAAAGTCTGTAAAAGAGAGAGCAAACGATCAAAAATTAAATTTCAGAGATAAGGTTGTAAATATTCAAGAAAAATATCTCGATGTAAATGGTAAGTATTCGACGATTAAGCCTAAGGATGAGCTTAATATAGATGAAATTAGAAATGCATGTGTTGATGCTCAGACTGCAAGAGAGATTTGGGTTTATGCGCAGAGCTTGTCTGAGCTAGGATATGACTTCTTGTCGACGAATAGTGATATTTTTGGTGATCCGGAAAAAGTAAAAGATCGTAAAAGTATAAAGAAGCATGATGAAAGTACAAGACTTGCTAGAAGAATTATTTCAGCAGAGAACTACAAGAAGAAATATAATAATTATCTTGAGCTTGGAGAAGATTCAATCGAGTTTGAAGGTGAAAATATTCCTATGAGTAATGCGTTGCAGGTCATAGATTCGATTGATTTTTTTGGTGTCAATTATACAATCGATCAAGCTAAAGAATATTTAAATGAAAACTATGGAAGCGTGAAGGGAAGCAGAAACTACCTCGGACCTGTGATCCTGGGAATTTCAGCTCATAAGCCTCGAGCGATATTCCTTCAAGAGTTATACGAAGAATATTCGTGTGATAACTTATCAACCATGTCTAGATAGAAGATTTGTGAAAATTGCACTATTTAATTATGTTGTTGATAACATAATTGAATTTTTTCGCTCAAGTCTTCTTCTTCCCATGGCTTGAGAAGATAATTACTTGCACCTTCACTAATGGCATCAAGTATTTTTTCTTGTTCATTCTCTGTCGTTAGGATGAGAAAGGGTAAGTCTTTATATTTATCTTGAGCACGTACCCATTTTAAATAATCAAATCCAGTCTTACCTGGCATATTCCAGTCTGAAATTATAAAGTCAACTTCCTTCTCGTTCATCACAGCAATTGCTTGATCGACGTCTTCAGCTTCTGAAAAATTACCAGTGAAACCAAACTCTAGAAGTTGAGATGTAACAAGATTTCTAATTGTTGAATAATCATCTACAACTAAAAAATGTGTATCGGGCTTTAACATTTCTTACCTCTTTAATAAAATAATAAATACGATTATATTATATACTTAGGAAACGAAGATTTATATATGAAAAAAATTATCTACTTTGGAAAAGAAACAGATTACTCAACTAAGTTAGTAGAAGAGATTCGTGAGATCGAAGAAGACGAGTGCGAGCTCGAAAGGGTTGAGTTATTTGATACTGACTCAGTATTAAAGTATTGCTTTGGTTTAGAGGCAGATGCCGTCATATTTGATTTCTTTACAAGAGACACAGATCTAAAAAGTTTTAAAAGGTCCCTCGTTGGAGTTGTTAAAAAGGTGAAGCATTTCATCACTCTTGTCTCTCCAGATGCAAAACCAAATTATTGCAATATAAATTCTGCAACAGGGGAGTTCCTCTCTTTTTATAAAGGAGTCGAGAACACGGATATTATTGTCTTTTTAACGAGATCGGTCTTCTTAAAAAGCGCTAAAATGGATAAATACGTCCGAGTTTACTATAAAGATGTCATGACATTCAAAGAACTCATTAAAGTTAGAAGTGTTATGCGAGATTCTGCAATATTAGAGACAGACCATGACTTTGAAGTTGATAAAATGACTATGATTGTTCCTAATTTTCCTCGAGATTTTTTTCATTCACATATTCATCGAATGAGAGATGTCAAAAAGAAAATTAGTAGTTTCCATTTTCAAAATATATACGAATTAGAATTCAAATACTTCCTAAAGCCATTTAAGAAAGACTCAGCTCACATGTATCTTAATCAGCTCAGTTATGATTCAAAAGACTCGATTGTTGAGCCTGAGTTTGTTGAACAATGGTTTGAGGTTGAAAAAAAACAGAAGAATTTATTACTAACTAAGAATCAAGATGATCAGGATGAAGACGATGTTCCAGATGATGAAAAAACGGAATTTGTAAAACCAGATAAGAAATATGAATGGATGGCCAGATCAATTTTTCAGAATTGGCTCTATCAGAATACTTCTCTTTTGAACTTTGAGACTGAAGTGCTCGTTGTTTATAGTAAGTCTTCAAGAGTTATCGATCAATTTAAAAACTATAAATATAATCTTTTCTTTCGTTATGAAATCAAAGACTCATTCACAGAGGTTTCACAAGACTATCCTAGTGTTATCGTTTTTGACTGGAATGATTTCGAGACTCTTGATGAAATTAAGGAATATACTGCTAATTTTATTTCTCATAAGAATTACTTCCCTTATGTTCTAATTTTTAACTATAAAGGACTTGGTTTTAGAGAGCTTCAGCACCATCTTGAATATCACTTTGTGATTCAAAACCCTGAGCAAATAAATCAGGCTTTTATTGATAAAGTTATGATTCTTTATAAGAAAAAGAAGATAGAGGCTGAAGAGAATAGAAGTATTAAAAGACTGAAACGTATTCCTCTCGCGGATGATAAGAAAGAGGTACTCCCTAAATATATTTTCGAACATGAAGTTATAATTCCTTTTGATTCAGAAGATGGAAATATCTCTATAAATCAAGACTTTGAAATTCTTAGTATTTCTGAGTTTGATATTGTCTTCATGTCTACGAGTAAGATTAAAACTGGTGCAGTTTTTTGGATCGAACATCCAATACCTTTTCATATAACAATTGTTCCTCACCCAGCTGGTTCAGAAGAAGAAAAGAAGCCTGGCTGTTATCGAGGGGTTATTTTCAATATAGGTGAAAAAAGAAAAATGGCCCTAAGAAGATTTATTAACAGAATCTATAAACTTCAGGGGGCCACAACAAATAGTACGCTTACGCAATCGGAGTTAAATGAGATTAAGAGAGCATACTTGCTCTCTAACGAATAATTCGCTCTATCTTTCTAAAGTTATCATTTACACAACTTTGAAAAAAGTAGCTCAGTTTGGCTCCATAGTTTGAGCAGCTTCTTAGGTAAGTGTTGCTTAATGCTCTGTCTACAATGTCAAAATTTCTCTCTATACAGTATATGTAACTAGGATCAACCTGATTACTATAGTTCGTACAATTATTGAGATTAAGTCTAAGTTTCCATCTGACCTCTCTAAAGTTTCTATTCACACAATTCTCATATGAGAAACTAACGCCTCTAGTGGGGGAATTATTAAAGCAGCTCAAAATAGGAATCGCATGGACACTAGATGCCATCAATATAGATATAACAAGGTGTTTCATAATTTCTCCTAAAAATATTTTATTATTATATAGGGATGTTATCTCTAGGCTAGAAGAGTCGTCAATTTTCGGATAAGATTGATCATTATCATAACTAATGTTGGAGATAGAGTTGAGTGACGAGCAAATTGTAGAGAACAATACTGAAGTTGAAGTAACATCAAAGAAAGAAAAGCCTAAAGCATGGACTAAAGAATGGTTCTTATATGAAGCTTGGTCTTGGATTTATATTTTCTTTATTGTTTTTGGCTTCAGATCAACATTTATTGATCACTATCATATTCCATCAGGCTCTTTATTACCTACAAACGCCATTGGAGATTCCATTGTTGTGAATAAGATGGCCTATGGTTTTAAAGTTCCTTTTTCTGAGTTCTTTGGTACTTATTCTGACTGGTTGGGTTTAGATAAGAGATGGGAGCCTATTTACTTTGGTGAGCAGGAAATGCCAAAGAGAGGCGATATTGTTGTTTTTGAGTTTCCAAGAGACAAGAGCATTTTATTTGTTAAAAGAACAATTGGTATCGCTGGAGATAAGATAGAAATCTTTGATAATGAGTTATATTTAAACGGTGAAAAAGTTGAAAGAGAACTTGTAAAAGATGATAGTGAGTACCGCGAACTCTATGACCCTAAGCCGGGCTTTGATCCAAGTTCAATGGTGTTTTATAAGCAAACAATTGATGAGAAGACTTTTATAACAGGTCAAGACTCAAGAAAAAAATCAGATCCGCCACAAAAGTATATTGTTCCTGAGGGACATATTTTTGTTCTTGGTGATAATCGTGACTTTTCTGCTGACTCTAGATACTGGGGACCAGTTCCTCTAGAGCTTATTAGAGGTCGAGCATTCATGGTCTGGATGTCAGTTGTTTATCCATGGTCACATGAGCCTTTCCATTTTAGACCGTCACGAATTGGTACTCAACTATAGAGGAATGCCATGTATGAACTTCTACTCTTTATGGTGAGATATATCCCCTTTTGGTGCATTCCGGGATTCTTTATCTTTGTACCTTTTGGATACTTATTCTGGCTTAAAGATGTTAGAGGACTCGCGTTCTTTTTTTTCATGTGCGGGCTAGTTTGTTCATTATTCGTTTTCTATTGGGCATATTCCGGAGGCCCAGACAAAGCTTCTCAAAACTTTATTGAAGCCGTAAGAAGTTTTTAGAAACAAAGCCAGTATATTCATGTACTTAGATAATACCTGGGCAAAAAAGTCGAGCGTCGAATATTTGACACTCATGTAAGAAATTAGATACGATTTCTATGGGATTTCCTAGCGGGGTAAGAAAATACATGGAAGATTTTAATTTTTTAAATCAGTCTTTTGATCTTGATAGTGATGTAAAACAGTCAATTAATCGAGTTAGCGACTTACCAGAGATATTACTTGTCGAAGATGATAAGTTACTATCAACGAGTATTCATCAATACCTTTCAAAGGTTGTTGGTTTGAATATAAGCTCATTTGCTGGACCATCAGAGCTTCTAGAGTATCTTGATGGAAGGGATGAGAAAGCACCTTTTTGTCTTATTACAGATATAAGTTTTGAAAACTCAAAAAATGATGGTCTCTATCTCTTAGATATCCTCAAAGAGAAAAACTATAATTTTATTTCTATTGTTATGACTGGTTTTGCTTCTATAGAAACTGCTATTGCAGCTACTAAGAAAGGTGTATTCCACTATCTAACGAAACCATTTGAATTAACTGTCTTAAAAGATCTAGTTGTTAGAGTTATGACTCAGAAGATGAATGTTGATCCAGAGATGTTTAATCTTGAAGAAAAAGTAAGAAAAACAAAGGGCTCACATCGTCTTGAACTGATAGAGCCTACTGAAGACGATATGTACTGCGGAATGATTGGTCGTTCTAAAGTCATGAGAAAAATATTTGAACGTATTCAAAAGGTTGCCGATTCTGATTCTACAATACTAATCGGAGGACCTTCTGGTACTGGTAAAGAGCTTGTTGCTAAGGCAATTCATAAGTTATCAAATAGGAAAGATGAAAATTGCGTTTCAGTAAACTGTGGTGCAATTCCTGGTGATTTATTAGAGAGTGAGCTCTTTGGCCATGAGAAAGGTGCCTTCACTGGTGCTGTTTCAACTCGTATCGGCCGATTTGAGGTAGCGGACAAAGGTTCGATTTTCTTAGATGAAATTGGGGATATGCCACTCTTATTACAAGTTAAGCTTTTAAGAGTACTTCAAAATAGAGAAATTGAGCGTGTTGGATCAACCTCAGCGATTCCAATTAATGTACGAATTATAACTGCTACCCATAGAGACTTAGAAAAGTCTGTTCTAGAAGGAAACTTCAGAGAAGATTTATTTTACAGACTTAATGTTATTCCAGTTAAGCTTCCTTCTTTAAAAGAGAGAAAGGAAGATATTCCATTGCTTATTTCATATTTCTTATCTCGTTTTGTTAGTGCGGATGGAAGAAATGCTATCAAGTTTAGTGAACAGGTTCTAGAAATACTGATGAGTTACGAATGGCCTGGAAATGTTCGTGAATTAGAGAATCTTATCGAGCGTCTTGTTATCCTAAAGGGTGGGGGAACTATAGAGGTTGAGGACTTACCACCAAAAGTTCTAGCTCTTACAAACCATAAACTATTACAGACAGAAGAGATTATTTCTCTGCCTGAAGAAGGAATCAACTTAAAGAGTTTTCTTGGTCATGTTGAGGAATCTCTTATCAAGCAAGCACTCGAGAAGACATCTGGAAATAAGAATCAAGCTTCAAAACTTCTTCAGATGAATCGAACTACTCTTATCGAGAAAATGAAAAAGAGAAACTTAGCTCAATTGTCTTAAGTTTGTATAACATTTAAGTATTTCTAATCTCTCCTTAATAAATTAAAAATGATGAAACATTTTAAGGAGATTTTATGAAGATTTTTACGACCTTTTTATTTCTTTCATTATTAATTTCATGCTCAGGGCAAAACAAAGAGCTTAATGGACAAACATGTGGGCCACAGACTCCTCGAGATATAGGTAACTATTTTGGAGAGAATATGACCGATTTTGCTATGGCAAAAGACTATAAAAAACTTAACCTCTGTAATATACACTTTCATAAAAATGCTGAACATAAGGGACCAGGGTTTTCTGTTCTTAAGGGTGAAGGAAAGCATGATGGATTTGCTTGTAATCAAAAAGTAGATAAGTCTCAAAAGAAGTTTATGCCTTTTGGAAAGGGAGCTTGTAAGAATATAGAAGCGGGTGACACGATTGAAGTTCACTGGGTACACAGCTCTTGTGATATTGAGCCAGGACCAACATTAGGAGCTTGCCTGAGTGACACATGTAAAGATCCACTCTTAAGAGTAGAGACTCAGGTATTTCTCTTGGTAAATGATCGTAATGCTCCATCTTTTAAAGACTATACTTCTATAAGAAAGAAAGGAAAGGTATTTCAAACCTCTAATCTGCCAAGCAGAAAGGATGCAGTAACTTTCAGAGGTTCAACTACAGGACCTTCTTTTAATAATAAATGCTCCCCTTTTAATGTTACTTGGAATGTAACACCAAAATGTAAGACATTAGATGTAAAATCCGTGCATGACTGGTGTGCAAATAATGTTTTTAAAGAAGATCATGCACAAGGAATTAGAAAGCTTGTAAAAGAGCCAAAACTATTAGCACCAATTAATTAAATTATATAGAGTAGTACCTAAGTGTTTTGGTACTACTCTACATCTCTCTTAGTGTCAAAGTGACACCTTTGTCTTAGTATATTTATCTACTATCTTAAAAAATGTAGCTGTCATAAGCTCGACATGGAAAAAAACTCCCATGAGAAAAATTTTCCTTTCATATTTTTCAAAAAGAGGTAAAATAAACATGTTAGTAAGTTCAGGAGGAATGAACTAACAGAATTTTGACAGTATTAATTTTGAAACAGGAAGTTTCTACCAGATGACAAAAAGATCACTAGGTTTCACATTCACTATCCTTATTTCATTTGTTGTAGCTTTTACTTCTATCACTCACGCATCAGACGTCTTTTTAAAAGAGAACTCACAAGATTATTTTAGAATGAAATTTTATTCATCTAAAGACTTACTAAAAGTAAATAAGGTAAATAATAAGATATATATTAAAACTCTTAATAACGAGCTATTCAAAAAACTTGATAAATCACTATCAACTCTAAAGAACAAAAAGATTAGCTCTATTGTAAAAACTCTTCCTAAAGAAGGAAATAATGTCTTTGGTTTTACAATTACTCTTGATAAAGATGTTGAGGTTTTTACCTTCTATAAAGAACGTGAAAAAGCATATTTCATTGACCTCTGGAAGGATGCGGACGAGATAAATCAAAAAGCTGCTGCAATTAAATCAACTGTTAAGAAGAATGCAAAAGCTAAAAGTAAAAAACCAGTTATAAAGAAGAAAGTTGTAAGCTTAAAGCCAAAGCGAAGAAAGAGAGTTGATAAAAAGGTAAATCCATATAGAGACTATAGATATGGTGCTCCTTTTATATATAACGTAGATGCTCTTGCGCCAGATATGAAAGATTTTATCAATCTTTCTAGAAAGACACCTGAATACTTCTATCCTGTTAAAGATAGAAATTTTGAAGATAGTGATCAAGAAGCTCATATGCAGCTATCAATTAACTTCTATAAGAAGAGAAAGTATGGACTGATGTATAAGTCTATTAAACTTTATGAGAAGAAGTACAAAGAAGATAATAATTACGCTTTTAATGAATACTTAAAGGCGAATGCGCTTCTTAGAGAGAGTCGTGACAAAGGTGACTTGAAACCTGTTCAGACAGCTATTGCAATGTTTTCTAATATTGTAGACCGTTCAAAAGATTATGAGTTAAGAAGAGGTATTTCAAAGTATCTCATCCAGTTCTACTTAGGTAAGAATGATTATATTCAAACTCTAAAATACACGAAGAGATTCTTTGCAGATGCGAAGGAAAATTTTGATTACGAAGAGCTTGAACATGCTTCGGAGCTTATGTTTCACTGTCTTGCAAAGCTGAAGCAATCTGAGCAGATTGAAGAACTCGCTAGAGAGAAGACAATTAGAAAAATAATGCCAAAGCAGAAAGTTTTGGCATATGAGCTATATTCTCATCTTAATGATGAAAATGAAGATCAAGTAATAAAGTTCTATGAATCATTTGTTGCAAAAAACAAAGGTTCGCTATTACCTTCTATCTACTTTAATGCTGCTGAAGCATACTTTAGAGAGTCGCAATATGAAAAAGCATTGAAGCTTTATGATACTTTCTTAGATCAGCATTCTTATCATAAGGCATCTTCAAGAATGAGAGTGAGAATCGCTCATATCTATGAAATACTTGGCAAAGATATCAGTCAGACTCTTGCTCTTTATAAGAGTGCTATTAATAGATCTCAAGATAAAGTTGCGGGATTTGAGGCGATGCTGAGATATGTATCGATGAGAACTATCAGAAAGAAAAAGCCAACAGAAGAAGATCTTGAAACAAGAGTATTTCTTGAGAATAAAGATGATATTAAACTTGGTGATGATTTAAAAGAGTTACTCTGGTTAGTTCGTTTGAGAACTTTTATTGTTGATAAGGAATATAATAAGGCCCTTAGTTTTTTAACCGCTCTTCCTCTAACATCGATGAAATCTGAATTAAAGAAAGTTTTTCATGGTGACGGTGCAGAAATCGTTTTTGGTATTATTCAAAATAATTATAGTCAAAATAAGTTTTCAAGAGCAATAAGAGCATGGGAAATTTATAAGGATATTTATTTCACTAAAGTTGCGCTAGACCCAAATATTCAATTCATTATTGCGAAGTCATACCTTAATCTAGGACTATGGGAAGGATTTGAGAGAATATACTCAAAGCTTGCACAAGCTGATGATATCAAGTTGAGATCGTATCCAATTTGGGTTTCAAGACAAGAAATCAGTAGTCGAAATGGAATTTTGACAGAGCTGAAAATAATAAGAAATATTAAGCTCAAGAATTGGGACACAGTTAATAGAATACTTACAGAAATGGGAAAAAATAAATCTACTTCTGCTAAATCAATATTTTATCGTGCCATGGCAAATTTCGAAATGAAGAAGTATAAAGAAGCAGAAAAGAACTTTGAAGAGTTTTTCTCTGTGGGTAGCAATTTTAATACTATTGATGGGAATGACCTTATCGTATCAGTTAAAAACTACTTAGAAAGTATTTATAAATTAGTGAAAAAAGATAAGTTTGTAGAAGTAAGCTCGGCATTACTAAAAGACGTATCTAGAATGGGCGACAATGAAGTAGCAGTGAAGTCCTTAAAAGAAAGAGTCCACTACTTGAGAACAGAGATACTGTTCTCTGACCTTGATCCAAGAGCAGCGAATGAAGCAGAAAACTTTCTTTCAGAGTATAAAAATTCTGAGTACATAAACCGTGTGAGATATCTTTATGGAAGACACTTAATAAAAACTAATAAGAGTGAAGCAGGGAAAAAGTTTCTCACAGAATTAGTTAATGATGAAAAGGCTGAAGCCTACATCAAAGAAATGGCAAAATCAGAACTAACTTTATTGAATTTAAGGAATAGATCAATTTAGAAAACTCTAAGGAAAGAGTAAGAATGACGACAGGAGGTCAAATGAACACATCAGAAGAGTATTTTGGGCAAGATCCTAAGATTGTAAAATCTCTCAAAGTAGCGAAAAACGTTGCAGTTACAAAAGCGCCAGTTCTCATCGTTGGAGAAGCAGGAATTGGAAAAAAGACTCTAGCAAATTATATCCACACAAGTTCTACAAGAACAAATAAGCCATTCTTTATGGTTGATTGCTCTAAAGATACTCTTGACGTAGAAAATCAAATTCTAGGATATAGAGATGACACGGGAAGATTTGTAAAAGGTGTTCTAGAAAACGGAAATGGCGGAACAATTGTTCTTGTGAACGTTGACGGACTAGAAGATGTATTTCAAAAGAAATTACACAAGATTCTAGGCGAATTAGAAGATTATGAAATTGATGTAAGACTTGTAGCAACAACAACTAAGAATTTATCTAAGCTAGTTGGTGCAGGAAGATTTTATAGAGGTTTATATACAATGATTTCTAGCAACTCAATCACTCTTACTCCTCTTAGAGAGAGAGCTGGAGATATTGAATTAATTGCTAAGAATATTATTAGTGAACTTTCTGAAAAAGAGATCACTGTTCAAGAAGAAGCAATGAAGAAAATTGTCGGTCACTACTGGACTCACAATGTAAAAGAATTAAAAGCTATTCTTGAAAGTACTGTTTCAAATATTGAGGGTGATGTTATCACTGAGGAATTACTTGAAATTGGTGAGAAGAAAGCTGTTAATATTATTTCTGATGATGACAGTGAAGGTATTAGACTTATGTCTCTTAAAGAAGCTGAAAGATTACTTATCAAGAAGGCTCTTGTTCATACATCTGAGAACAGAACACAAGCAGCGAAGATTCTAGGAGTATCAATTAGAACTCTAAGAAATAAAATCAATGAATACAGAAACGAAGGTAACTCATACTTTGTAAATTTAAGATAAATCTTAAAGACGAGGACTTATGAGAATTGAGGATAAAACATTAAAGGCACTTGCAGCATCTCTTAAAATGAGAGAGATGAGGCAACAACTTATCACGTCAAATATCAGTAATGCTGATACGCCTAACTTCAAGGCCAAGAGATTGGATTTTGAAGAGGCACTCCAGAGAGCATTAGATGTGGATGGGAACCTGGAGATGCTCGCCTCCGATGAGCGTCATTTCGATGTTGGTAATGGTGGCTTTGATAACCTCAAACCTGAAGTTTATGAAGATCCAAACGGTGTCGTGAGCGATGATGGTAACACTGTCGATCGCGACGCTGAAATGGCCAGAATGGTTGATAATAAAGTTTTATATGATGCTTCAGTAAAACTTTTAAATAAAAAACTTGGACTGTTGAAATATACAATCCAGAGTGAAAAGTAGGGGGACTAAATGGACCTTTTGACGACCTTAAAAATTAGTTCATCAGGAATCGCAGCTCAGAAAAAGCGTATGGCAGCAATATCTTCAAATATTGCAAATGCTCAAACGACTAAGACGGCTGAGGGTGGACCATATAGAAAGAAAGAAGTTGTTTTTGGAAGTGAACCTGCAAGGGAGAGCTTTTCAGAAATATTAGAGGGCGAGCTTGATGCACAAGCAGAGTCTGTTCATGCAACAGAGGTTATCTCAACAGATAAACCGCCTATTTTAAAATACGAGCCTAATCATCCAGATGCGAATGATCAAGGTTATGTTGCTTATCCAAACATCAACGTGATGGAAGAGATGGCAAATATGATTTCTGCATCTCGTGCCTATGAGGCCAATATCAATGTCATGAACACGACAAAAGGTATGGCAATGAAAGCATTAGAAATCGGAAATAATTAATTAAGGAGTAAGTAGTGGCAATTAATAATCTTCAGATGATGAATGACATTTTTAATAATCATGATATGAAGAAGTGGACTTCAAGTGCCGATCTTGAGGGTGCCATCGACTTAAAGGACTTTGAGGGAAGTAAACTATCTCCCACAGAAAAGAGTCAAAGTTTTAGTGAGTTATTATCTAACCAGATTATGGATGTTAATAATTTACAACAAGAAGCTGATGTTGCAGTTCAAAAGTTAGTCTCTGGTAAGAGTAAGAACTTACATGAGACAATGCTAGCTGTTGAAAAAGCAGAAATTGCTTTTAAGACAATGAATCAAGTAAGAAATAAAGTTATTGAGGCATATCGAGAAGTTATGCGTATGCAAGTATAATATTTTGGGGGAGTAGGAAATAGGATGTTTCCTACAGGAGAGTTGAGTCAGGAGGATTCGCTTGAAAGATTTAATAGAAAAGATAGTACGAAATTTTACTGAGTTTTATCAGAGTTTAGACTCTGGTAAGAAAATTAGTTTAATTTCTGTGAGTGCCTTTATTGTTATAGGTCTACTCGCCGTTGTTCTTTGGGCTTCTAAGACACGTTATAAAGCACTTTATAATGATCTTAATAAAGAGGACTCTAGAAAGGTTCAAATCTTTCTTAAGGAAAACGGAATTTCAGTTCAAACTTCTTCCGATGAGAAGTCGGTAAGTGTTCCTGAGGATATGGTTGAAGTTGTTAGACTTAAAATGATGACATCTGGATTCACCTTTTCAGGTACAGTTGGTTATGAGGTCTTTGACAAGCAATCGTTTGGTACTACAAGTTTTGTTCAAAAGGTTAATAAACAACGAGCTCTAGAAGGTGAATTAGTTAAGACTATTAAGCACTTAAGAGGAGTGAAGAGGTCACGAGTTCACTTAAACATTCCTGAGAGTTCACCCTTTGTCTCTGAGAAGAAACCACCAACAGCTTCTGTTGTACTTGAACTTAATAGAGGCACAAGTCTTACAGAAATGGAAATTAAGGGTGTAGCTTCTCTTGTTGCAAGTTCAGTTGAGGGAATGAGACCTGAAGCGGTAGTTATTCTCGATCACAGAGGAAAGAAGCTTTCAGATAATATTGGTGACGCTGTTACAGCAAATACCGCGAATAAATTGGCTTTACAGTCAAAGCTGAATAGAAAGTATGAATCACAAATTGAAGAAATTCTTTCAAAGGTTGTTGGAGCAGGTAAAGTTATCGCTAAAGTGTCAGTTGATATGGACTTTACAGAGTCAGTATCAACGCAAACTTCATATGATGATGAAACGAAAGCCGTACTATCTGAAGTTAAAAACATTCAAAAACTTCAGGGCTCGAGACCTTCTCCACAGGGAATTCCTGGAGCGAGAGCAAATCTTCCTGGAGAAACACCTCAGCCTGGTATTCCTGAAACTAGGAATGATGTTAATAAAGAGTTAGCGACTAGAAACTATAATGTCCCTACTAAAGTTACTAAGTCAAAGAACCCTACAGGAAGAGTTTCAAAAATCTCTGCAGCTGTCATGCTTGATGGCAAGAGGATACCAACTGTTGTTGATGGCAAGACTGTCATGAAGTATGAGCCATGGGCCGATGCTGATATTGCTAGTTTTAAAGCCGTAGTTGCCTCAGCTTTAGGGATTACTGATAATCGTGGCGACATGATTACCATTAAGAATATGGAATTTCACCAAGAGGATCTTTCTTCGGTTGAAGCACTCATGAGAGAAAAAGAGAATAGAGAATTAATAAAGAACTTCATTAAGTATACTGTTGTAGGTTTAGCAATTTCTCTTTTCTTTTTCATTGTCGTGAGACCATTTATTCAGTGGGTAACTGATAATACTGTAGAGACAGTAGAAGACTTTCTTCCTAAAACACTTGAAGAGTTGGAGAAGGTTCAGGCAAATCAAAAACTTCCAGGACTGGAGGATGCCTTGCCGCAAATTGAGGAGAAACTCAATCCTGAAAAGATTGAGGGAAATATGTTACGAGAGAAAATTGTGTCATTAGTTGAAGGAAATCCAAGTAAGGCCGCACAGATCTTACATGAGATGATTCACACTAATGAATCAGACAAGCAAATAGCGTAAGAGTTAGGAGTAGAGCGTGTCAGAATCACTAGATCCAGAAGTTGAATATTCACTCTTAAATGGGCAGGATAAAGCTGCACTTCTTTTAAGTTCACTTGGTGTGACAACTACACAACTTATCTTTTCATACATGAGAGATAATGATGTGAAGAGAATGATCAATGCCATGGGAAATATTAGAAGAGCTCCAATTTGGATGATTAAAAAAGTCTTAGAAGAGTTCTATTCCCAACTTAATGAAGAGAATGATTTACTTTTTTCTGACAACTCAGGTCGTGATTTCATCGTTAATGCACTTGGTGAAGATAGAGCAAAGCAGCTTCTAGGACAAATTGTCGATGTTGGAACTGCGAATACATTAGAGTCACTAGAGCTAGTTGATACAAGAACACTTGCAAACTTTCTCATTAACGAGCATCCACAGACCATTGCGTTGATTGTAGCTCACTTAAATAGTGAGAGAAAAGTTGATGTTTTAAGAAGGCTTCCAGAAGGACTGCAAGCTGAAGTTGTTCTAAGAGTTGCAAATCTTGACTTTGTTTCACCTGAACTTATTGCTCAGTTAGACGATGTCCTTAAAACAGAACTTAGTACGCTTGGGTCCATTGATACTAATCAACTTGGTGGAGTTGAGCCTATTGCAGATATGCTTAACCTTATGGATAAAAATTCTGAGAAAAATATTATGGGGCGTGTTGAGGAGAAAGATCCTGAACTTGCTGAAGAAATCAGAAAACTTATGTTTGTTTTTGAAGATCTTGTTTATGTTGATGATCGTGGTATCCAAGCACTTCTTAAAGAGGTTGATCAGCAAAAGCTTGTTATTGCACTTAAGACTGCTCCTGAAGAAATTAGAGCGAAGCTATTTAAGAATATGTCAAACAGAGCGGCTACACTTCTCAATGAAGACCTTGACGCTCTAGGGCCGACAAAGCTCTCTGATGTTGAAAAAGCACAAGCTGAAATCGTTCAAAAATGTAAGGAGCTTGAGGCACAAGGGAAAGCGTTTATCTCTAGAGGTGGAGAAGGTGACGCTCTTGTTTAATTTAGTTGCTTAAGGAGAATTTATGTTAGGAAAAGATATTGAATTTGATGTACAAGAATATGAATTTCAATCTTTTAATCAAGTTGTTGATGATGGAAGCGTAAAGCTTTTTGAATTTAACGAACTTGACCTTGATTCTCCTCAAGTTGTAGAAAAGCATCAAAACACAATCAAGCTTGAAAGAAATCAATCTGAGTTAAGTGGCTTTGATATTTCTCCTATCGTAAGACAGCACAGAGGAATTAAGAAACAGGAAGATGTAGAGAGAGAAGAGTCTGTTGAGAATGAAGTTAGAAAGCGTGTTGCTAAAATGGAGGAAGCCGCCTTTAAAAAGGGATATGATGAAGGTATTCAAAAAGGGCGAGAAGAAATTTACGAGCAAACTCGTGCAGCAACAGAAGAGAAAATGATCATCTTAAATGATATGATCAATGATGTTCTCTCGACAAAACAAGAGATATTAAAAAATCAAAAATCACAACTATATACACTCGTTAGAAATCTCACGAAATGGATTGTCTTACGTGAACTAAAAGATGATGGTAAGTATATAGAGCGATTACTTGAGAAGTTAGTGCTTGAAGCAGGTGTTAAATCTAATCTTCTCATTCAAGTTGATCAAAAGCATTTTGAAATGATGCCTGAGGTTTTAGAAACTGTTCAAAAAAATCTTGGAAAGTTAAGTAACGTGAGAGTTGAGTCTGACTTTGATATTCAGGGATCTGGAATTGTCTTAGAAACCTCGAATGGTATAATAAATGGATCAATGCTAGAGCAGTTTAAAAGTCTTGATAAAATATTCGAATCTGTCGGCCTTGAGTCAAAGGAAGAAGATAATAAAGTAATCACAGATGATGAAAGTGAAAACGATGGATAAGAGCTTAGATATAGAGTCGATTCATAAGACTTATGAATATTCATCGCCTTATCAAAAAATTGGAAAAGTTGTCTCCTCAAAGGGGATGCTCTACGAGGTAAACTTAGCAAGAGCAGTCATCGGTAGCAATGTTGAATTTGTGACTGAATTTGGTGATCGCTGCCTTGGCGAAGTTGTTTCTATCGATGGAAACCGTTGCCTGACAATGCCTTATGAAGAAATAACTGGAATAAACTCAGAGACGAGAGTGTATTTGAAAGATCTCACAACGAAGATACAAGTTGGGGATGAGTTAATTGGAAGAGTAATAGACTTTCAGGGAAATCCTATTGATGGAAAGGGTCCTATCGAAAAATCTCGAAATGTTAGATCAATTTACGGTCAAACGATTAATCCCTTAGAAAGACCTCCTATAAAAGAAAAACTAGATTCAGGGGTAAATGCCATCAACGCATTTATGACTGTTGGTAAAGGTCAGCGTCTGGCTATTATGGCCGGTTCGGGTGTTGGTAAGTCCGTTACCCTTGGGATGATTGCTCAAAAGTCTTCTGCAGATATAAATGTCATTGCACTAATTGGAGAAAGGGGTAGAGAGGTTAGGGAGTTTATAGAAAACGACCTTGGACCAGAGGGACTGGCAAAGTCTATTGTTGTCGTAGCCACCTCAGATACTTCAGCACTTATTAGGGCAAAAGCAGCTTTTGTGGCAACTTCTATCTCTGAGCATTTTCGAGATGAGAAAAAAGATGTCCTTCTTATGATGGACTCTGTGACACGTTTTGCGATGGCATTTCGCGAAATATCGTTAAGTGCGGGAGATCCCCCTGGGCAAAAGGGTTATACACCAACTGTATTTGCTCAATTACCAAAGTTACTTGAAAGAGCAGGTACTACAAACTCTGGTACAATAACTGGTATCTATACCGTGCTCGTTGAAGGTGGTGATATGGATGAGCCTATTGCCGATGCGGTAAGAGGTATAAGTGACGGTCACATTATTTTATCAAGAGAACTTGCTTCTAAAAATCAATTCCCCGCTATTGATGTTCTACAATCTCTCTCAAGAGTTATGAATAAAGTCGTTACACGTGAGCATCAAGTTGTTGCAGGTCACCTACGTGATCTTATGGCAGCGTACCGTGATAATGAAGACCTTATAAATGTTGGAGCCTACGCAAAAGGATCAAATCCTAAAGTTGATAAAGCACTTGTGATTTATGATGAACTCATGGATTTGCTTAAGCAGTATCAAGGTATGAGTGAGCCGATGGAAACAGAAGAGCTCTACGATAATATGGTCAGTCTTGCAAAACATGCAGAAGAGACTATCAATCCTCCACCTCCACAAGACGATTAGGAGAATAAGTGGCAAAGAAATTCAAATTTAAATTAGATGGTTTACTTAAAGTTCGCGAATTCAAAGAGAAGAAAGTTAAAATCGAACTAGGTGAAATCCTAAAAGAGATTGAGCAGACAAAGTCCAATATTGCTAAAGCAAAACAAGATATAGATGAATGTTATAAAGCTCAGGAAGAATTCATCAACGAGCCTGCCGCTGCCACAATGGTACAATTCTTCCCTCAGTTTATTGAGGCGAAGACAGAAGACTATAAAGCTCAAGAGAATATTCTTTTTAGTCTCGAAAAGAGATATGAGCAAAAAAGGCTAGAGCTTGCTGGTGCAAAAGGTGAAGTTAAGGTTATTGAAAATCTCAAAGAAAAAGAAGAAACAAAGTTTACCAAAGAAAAAGAGAAGAAATTACAAGAAACCATAGATGAATTAACACAGATAAAGAAATATAGAGAGAGGAATTTGTGAAAACGTTAAGTTTATTTATTCTTATGTTTTTAACAATAGCGAGCTATGCTCAGGATGAGAAAAGTAAAGAGAATCTTAAATACTCTGAAGCTGATTTTGAAAAAGCTGTTCAAGATGAATTTGTTAAAAGAATGAAAAAAGTTGGAAGGTCCAATCTTATCGACTTCTCTAATGAATTACTAAAAAAAGAAGAGACTCTTTTACAAAAAGAGAATTCATTAAAAAAGAAAGAAGAACAATTAGCTTTAAATGAAAGCGAACTCAAAAAGAGATTTGAAGAGTTTAATAAAGAACAACAAAACTTTCTAACTTGTCTTGATAATGAAGATAAAAAAGTTGAAAGACGCTTACGTCATATGGTTGATGTTGTATCTGGTATGAAACCTCAGACTGCAGCGAACCTTCTTTCACAACAAGATCCAAGTCTTTCAGTTAAGATCTTAGGTGAGTTAGATGCAACAAAAGTCTCTAAAATATTTAATCTCATGGACAAAGAGATATCTGCTAAGCTACAAAAGCAATTCATGACTTTAAAAAAGTGAATTGAATGAGTGCTGCTAAAAAATCTATAATTTTCTTTGATTCAGAATGTATCATGTGTAACAAATACGTGACTTTCGTTATTGAACATGAAAAACATCAAAAGTTCTACTTTGCTCCGGTTAATGGCTTGACCTTTAAAGAGCTACAGATCGATTCTCAGTACCCCAATATCGATTCCATCATATTATATTCAAATGGTACATCTATTAAATCTACGGCCGTTTTAAACATTCTTATGACACTCTCTAGTCCATACGCAATCCTTGCAAAACTTGGACTTCTATTTCCTCGACTTCTTCGAGATCTAGTCTATGATATGGTTGCTAAATATCGTTATAAGATCTTTGGAACTATTGAAGCTTGTTCTCTTATTCCTCCAGAGAGTAGAGAGAGAATATTAGACTGATTACTTCTTTCTTTTTTACATACTCAATTTTTTTTATATTTAATTGTGTTAAATAATCCTTATTAATAAAAGAAGGATGGTTATATGAAGAATGTTATGATGTTTATTTTATTTTCTCTATGTTTTAGTGCTAAAGCTACAGTTTGTAGTGATAAAGCAATCTTTGCTGTTAAAGAAGCAGTGTCTTCAGGAGTATTAGCTTGTAATGTCTCTGAAGGAAAGAACTTCAAAGTTGAGCAAGTCTTCTTACCTGTTAGTAGCCAATCAACTATCTTTGAAGTGAGCTATGAGTGTGAAGAAACCCTTGGTGCACTTGTTGCGTTTGATGATGAATGTAATGGTAACGGAACTTTACTACTGCTTTGATCAGAATTCATCAGTATAGTTCAGCCAGTGATTTTCTAGATGAGAATGAAGAAGTCTTGTTACAGAATGAATCTCTCAATAATCTTATGCTTGGTTAGGCAGTTCGCCTAAGTAAAGATTCAGGTAGGGTCCAATCTTCATGCTTCTATTCATTAAAAGATAATAGAAAATTAATTGCCCAGGCAATACGGACAGATGAATTTAAACCATTAATTATCACTGCAATACCTAAGCTCGGATTAGATCGTCTAATATCAAAGCTGCGCGATGATAAAGTGAAGCTATGTGGTGTCATTGGACCTATTGATAATACGACAGATTTTGCAAAATTATGGAGTGGTACTCAGTACTCTATAGATATGCATCAAGGTATTTATGAGGCAACTCATATTATGACTCCAAAGCTAAGTGGTGAGCACTTGGTGAAAGCATCAGATGAGCATACTGAAGTTTGTCTGAGTTTTATTAAAGGTTTTGTCACCGATTGTTTTCCAAAAGAAAATGAAGTATCAGAAAGAGCCAGAGAGATTGTTGAAAGAAATATCGCTGCTGGTAGAATGTATTTGTTATTAAATTCAGATTCAGAACCAGTTTCCATTGCTGCAAATGTGAGAGAGTCAAAAAATGCATCAACAATCTCTCTTATCTATACGCCTCCAGAATATCGCTCTCGTGGATATGGAAGTAAGGTGACCGCTCTTCTTTCTGATCTGATACTTAAAGACAATAAGCTCATGTGTAACCTTTTTACTGATCTTAGAAATCCTACTTCAAATTCAATATATCAAAAAATAGGTTATAAAAAGATCGGTGAAGGTTTACATATATCATTCAATTAACTTCTTAGCGCTCAAAGCTATAAATTAATCTTTTGGATTATATTTCCGATTAGAATATTATGAGAATTATCATTTTAGGCTTTCTATTATTCACACTTTATTCCTGTCAGCTGGAAACAGTTAAAACTTCCTCAGAGTATGAGAGAGTGTGCACATTGATGGGGTATAGTGATTCTATAACTTTTCTCGTCGACTTAAAGTCCTCGATAGAGCCAGGTGATATCAGAGTTTTAGTTAATAATACTGATTTTAACATTAATACATATGAGCCTGGGTATGACTCTTATTTGTCTGTAGATAATTTACAGTTAAAGGTCGTGCTTCAAACACTTCAAAGCGAATTTCCTAAATCAGCACATTTTGAAATTCTCTCGAAGTCGACTGATCGAATTATTGTAAGCGATATTTATAACCTCAATTGGTCTGTTGTTGATGAACCTAATGGTGAAGGCTGTGGTTATCGGTATCGTTCTGAGTTAAGAGAGTCTGAATAAACTAATTTTTTCATACGAGTCATCTTTTTTTAAAGAGATCTTTTTTATTCATAGATATTTTTCTTTGATTGCTGGGCTTAAAGCTCCCTCAGAGAATGCCAAATGCTGTTCAATACTTATAAGAAATTCATCATAATAATTACAATTATCTATATGAAACAAGATTAACTTGGAGACGGTGTGTAAAGTTTACTTGACATGCATTTGAAGTAAAGTATACTTTACATATGAACATTACTAATAGTCTAAAAGAAATAAGGCTTGATTCTGGTTTTAGTCAGAAAGAATTCGCTGAAATGTGTGAGGTTTCAAGACAAACTATTCATGCTGTTGAAGTTTCTAAATACACGCCTTCAGTGGAATTAGCCTTAAAAATAGCACAACATTTAGAATTAGCTATTGAAGAAATATTTCAGCTAAAGGGGAAAAAATGAATTCAAAATTCATATATCTAACAAAAAAAAGAGCAACTAGTTTATTCTTAGTTTTGCAAATATTTCCATTTCTAATGGTTGCTAGTCATATCTCCACCCTAAAAAAAATTGGATTATGGATAGGATTTGAAATTGTAATTATTGGCCTTATATTTCTATGGCAATTAAAACCAATTAAAGAGTTTGATGAGCGTGAGAAAAGTATTGTACTGAAATGGAAAGGCAGAATAATTGATCATGGCTTAGGCGTTTTTATAATTCCTCTTGTAACTGTTTGCATATATCCAGAAATTGAAGCATGGACTTTGTATTGTATTGCTGCTGGACCTGCATATATCGTACTTATTATTTACCATATTTTAATGAAAAAAGAGCTTGGTCTCTTCTTTTGCGAATCATAAATTTAAAGATATTTTTTCAAAAAGTATCACAAAAACATTAACTTAAAATAATTCCCAACCCATCCTGCAATATTTTACTTTCTTCTGATAGACTTTTTTGTTGGTTCTAGTTTGATTCAGTTCAATGCAGACTGCCTGAGCATTAAAAAGCTTTCTGGGGAATAGCCCGAACGACTTCTACTATCATCTTCTCTAAAAATTACATCTAATACCTAATGTAATTTATTTTCTACTTCCCAATGACCGCGAACTGCTTCAGATAGATATTCTGCACTATTCTTACAACTACTAATAAAGAAAGGGGTGGTTTTATCGACGGAAAGCCGGAAGGACCAAATGGTACATATTTGGGTGACGATTTTTTGAGACAAGGAGTAAATCAAGTTAAAGCTTCAAATACTTGTAATTAGATATTTTGATCTTTACTGCCAGAGCTAGTCTTCAGTAATTTTTAATCTGGGCCAAAGCCTAGTTCTATTAAAAGATAAGACAATTTCTTCCCCCCTTAACAAAGACATAAGTTATATGTGAAAATAACACTATGCGCAATGTGCATGGAGTTTAAATTATATGATGTTAAATGTTTTTCAAAATTTAGGTAAAGCCGCAAAGACAGAGGGAACAGCTAATTCCTCTGAAGCTTTATTAAATGGAAAAACTAAGGATTTAACAGGAAGTGAGGCCGAACTCTTTAAAGCAATGCTAGGGGAAAAGCTTGAAGGAGCAAAGACTTTAGAAGGCTTTAAGAAGGCGGGATTACCCGAAAATACTGATCATTTAAGTCAAGAAGAGAAGGAAGTCCTTCTTGCTCTTAAGAAAGAAGGTGTTACAGCTAGTTCTTCAAAGCAAAGTAATCTTCTCGATATCTTAAAAGGGTCTTCACAGACTGACGTTGTTGATTCAAAACTATTGGCCGAGCAAACTCAGTTAGGTGAGGTAAAGTCTCCTCTGGCAAAAGTAGGGCTTCAGGTTGGAAAAGGTAAGACTTTAAATCCACAAACGATGATGCTTGAAACAGGGATGCCAAATCTAGAGGCCCAGGCAGAAACAAAGAGCCTTAACAAAGATACACAGTTTTTAAATAGACTACCTCAGATGGATATTGCAAAGATGAAGGAGTCATTGTCCGGAAATAAGGGCAAGGCAAATGATGCAAATATCACCACAACGATGCAGTTTTCAGAAGACTTCGTATCAACTCAAGTTAATAAGAAAAATGGTCAAAAGCCGCAAGTTAAAGCAAATAGACAAGCATTAAATCTCTTTAGTAAAGAACAAGCACAGATAGGTGATTCGGGAATTATCAAAAGAGTTGTAAATTCTGAGGCCCAGACTGGAAAAATGAATTTTGATAATACAGCAAAGGAAGTACTGAGTGTTGAAACGAGAGAAAGTTCGAGTTCAATCTCTCCTGAGATGATGAGTGACAATCTTCTTAATCTTGATGGAAGTAAGCAATCAAAGATGGGAGCTCAGGTAAGTACGACGGCTAGTAGTGTAAAGGTTCTTGATCTCAGTAATATAAGTTCAAATCAAAAGATAATTCAAGAAGTAACAAACTATATAGAAGCGAATAAGATTAACTCTCAATCGGAATTAGAGCTTATCGTAAATCATAAAGACCTAGGACAATTTAAAGTTCATACTTCAAAAAGCGGTGGAGATATGATTGATCTCAAAATCATTACTGCTGGTCAGGAGGGAAGAAAGTTCTTTGAAGCACAAGAAGTTAATCTCCTAAAGACTCTTAATAGTAATGGTGTAAAAGTGTCGGACTTTAAACTTGCTATGAGTTCTACTTCAAACTTTATGTCAGGTAACTCAAATCATTCAAATAACTCAGGCCAGGGACAGGATAATTTTTCCGGATCTAATAACTCTGGCGCTGAGGGCCAAAATTCGAGACAATATAGTGGTAACAGCTCTTCCGGTGGAAATGGCCGAGAAAGAAGAGATGAATTATGGAATCAATATCGCCAAAAGCAAAATGATTTCATGAGTGCGTAACTATAGAACTAAGAGGAAAGAATGGCTGAAATAGGAAGACCTTCCGCAGGACCAAATTCATTTTCAAATATTCAAATGGCATCTAAGTCTGTCAAGGCCAAGAGTGCTCAAGCACAAAAAATAGGTGATTCACTTAACGATATCGCTGGCGTTGATATGGAAGAGCGAGAGTTCGTTGATAGAAAAGAACATAATAAAATGGGAAAAGATGGTTTCCTTAAACTTCTTTCTCATCAGCTTGCTAATCAAGATCCGTTAAAGCCAATGGATCAAAAACAATTTGCTGCCGATCTCGCTCAATTTTCTCAACTAGAGCAAATGACAAATATGAATAATAAACTTGATGGTCTTGGTAGTAACGCACCAACAGAGACGAAATTCTATGGGGCAAGTTTTCTTGGGAAGGAAGTTTTAACTAATGGTTCATCAGTTCAATACGATGGACAATCAAGAGATGTGAATGTTCCTTTCTATTTAGAAAAGCCTGCTAAGAATGTTTTGTTAAATATTTATGATTCTAAGAGACAGTTAATTGCTCAAATTGAAAAAGAAAGTATGGGCCAAGGTCAGCAAACAATATCTTGGAATGGAAAGCAAAATGATGGTATCCGTGCCGTTAAAGATAATTATACAATTGAAGTAAGGGCCTGGGATCAGGAAATGAATCAATTTAAGGCCAAGACAAAATCAAAAGGTGTTGTTCAAGGTGTAGACTTTGAAAATGGTGAGACAGTTTTAACTTTAGAAACTGGAAAAAAAGTTTTCTTAAGAGATGTTGATAGCTTTAAGTTACCGAAAAATAACAATGGAGCTGCGACGCAGCAAAATGTACCCGGATTGAAAAAGGCTGCAAGCCAAGCGTACAATAATATTAACGAACAACTATAGTTGTTAGTTTAAGGATTTAAATTGGTTGATAATAACGTAAATAATTTCTTCATCCCAAATGTCAGCAAAGTTCCTGGCAATAAGAAGGTTGATCTAAGAGATCGTCTTGGTGGAGAAGGCGAGGACGTTAAGAAGAAAGACGAATTTAAAAATCTTTTAAAAGAGCAAATCAGTGATGTTCAACAAGAGCATGGAATTAGTCTAACCGTTCATGCGGCAAAGAGATTACAAGAAAGAAATTTAGATATTGATACTGATGAATACTTCAAACTTCGCGGAGCTATGGAGAAGTTGAAGACCAAGGGGGGAAGAGATTCTTTAGTTATAACAGATAAGGCTGCTTACATTGTAGATGTGCCGGCGAATAAAGTCGTCACTGCCATCGATAAGGGAAGCATCCAGGAAAACGTATTTACAAAAATTGATTCGACAGTAGTAGTCTGATGAAAAGAAATGGTTGGTCCTAACGGAAACCTTGAGTTTGCCCGTCGTAGTAAACTCTCTTGAATCAAAAAAGGAATTTTTGATTTCTCTTTTTTCATCAACTCTCTACTAAGATTATTAGTCTAGGAGGGACGATAGGATGGGTATTTTAAGATCATTTAACATTGGTGTGTCTGGTTTAAACGCAGTTGGTAAGGGAATGGGTGTCGTCTCTGATAACATCGCTAACTCAAGTACTACAGGTTTTAAGGCTTCAAGAGCTGAGTTTCAAGATGTTCTAGCATTATCTCTTAGAGGTATTGATGGTGGTGACCAATTTGGTGCCGGTGTAAAGCTTTCTCACATTAAACCATTAATGACTCAAGGTGATGTCACAAGAACAGAGTCCATAACAGACCTTGCAATTTCAGGAGACGGTTTCTTTAAAGTTGATGCTCCTTTTGGACCTGGCTTTACAAGAGATGGTTCAATGCACTTTGATAAGGAAGGTAATCTTGTTAACAGCGATGGGTACAAAGTAAGAGGGTTTCAAGCTAATCAAGATGGCGAGATCACTACAAAAGAAGGTCCAATCAGACTTGGTAACACTACGATTCAGGCTCAAGCTACTGAAGAAGTTAAAGTTTCAATGAATATTGACTCGAGAGCTGAAGTTAAGGAGTTTGATCCATTAAAGCCAGAAGATACTTCTAACTTTTCTCACTCAATGACTGTTTATGATAATGTTGGTACAGCAAGACTTGTGACTCTTTATTATAATAAAACAGAAAATAATAATTGGACTTATAGAGCAATGGTTGATGGTTCTGACGCTGAAGGTGGAGTTGCTGGACAGATGTCTCAAATGGCTCAAGGTACACTTGTCTTCAATGATAAAGGACAATTACAAAATGAAGTAGAGAGCTCAAATTCTTTTAACTTTAATAAAGGTGCAGCTCCTGATCAAAAAATAAATTTCAACTTTGGTGAGTCTATTGCTGAAGGTGGAGATGGTTCTGATGCATCAACTCAGTATGGTTCAGGCTCAGCGGTTGCAAGACATACTCAAGATGGAGCTTCAGCAGCAACATTAACATCTCTATCATTTAATGATGATGGAATCTTAACTGCTGTTTACGATAACGGCGAAGCAAGAGATGTTGCACAAATGGCCGTAGCAAAGTTTGAAAATAATGAAGGCCTATTTAAAGTTGGAAAGAACCTCTTTAAAGAGTCAAGAAAATCAGGTCAACCGGCAATGGGAAAACCTGGAGAGGCTGGGCGTGGTCAAGTTCTTTCAAAATCAATTGAACTTTCAAACGTTGATATTGCTAATGAGTTTGTTAATTTAATGACTGCACAAAGAAACTTCCAAGCAAATGCGAAGACGATTTCTACAGCAGATCAGATGTTACAAGAAATTTTCCAGATTAAGAGATAACAGGAAGTTTACTCTTAATTTGAAATGATAGAAGGGGGCTTGTTGCAGGGCCCCCTTTCTTATTTGACCTCAAGATGATTTTTAAACGAGCATTCTATATGTGACAAATGCTCCACCATAAGCAAGTAGAGACATATAAACAAACATAATAACAGGATATTTCCATCCGTCGGTTTCTCTTTTTACAATCGCGAGAGTAGAAATACATTGCATCGCAAATGCAAAGAAAACAAGTAAGGACCAAGCAACTGCAATATTATAGGTTGGTCTTCCTGTATCTGGATTAATCTCTGACATCATTCTCTTTCGAAGTGTGTCTGATTCTTCGTCAACTTCACCTAGAGCATAGATTGTTCCTAGAGTAGAAACAAATAATTCTCTTGCACCCATGGCAACGATAATACCAACACCCATCTTCCAATTGTATCCTAGTGGCTCAATAACAGGCTCGATTACTTTTCCCATCTTTCCTATGACCGATGTCTCAAGTGATATCGCAGCTACCTCAGAATCTGTTTTACCTGCAAGCACCTCTTCTGTTGGCTTTGGAAATGTTGATAGTACCCAAATGACCATTGATAATAGAAGAATAATTGTACCTGCTTTCTTTAAAAAAACTTTTCCCTTAAGTATCATTGAGCGTATCGCCATTTTGAGTGAAGGCTTTTGATAAAGAGGTAGCTCTATAATAAAAGAGGTTGTCCTACCTTTAAAAAAGGAAAGTCTAAATATCTTTGCTATTATAAGAGCTGCGATACTTCCTAGGAAGTATAGAAAGAAAAATGAAAGCGCTTGAGAGTCAAAAACACCTAGTATTGTAAAGCTTGGAACAAATGTACCAATGAGGAGCACATAAACTGGAAGACGTGCACTACAGGTTATAAGAGGTAAGACCATAAGGGTCGTCATTCTCTCTCTCTTATCAGGAATTGTCCTTGTGGCCATAATAGCAGGTACTGCACATGCAAATCCAGACATGAAGGGAAGAAATGCTTTTCCATTAAGTCCAAATATAGACATGATTTTATCTGTAATTATTGATGCTCTTGAGATGTACCCACTTTGCTCTAAAATACTTAGAAGAAAAAAGAGAATCATGATCTGTGGAAGAAAAATAATGACTCCGCCAACTCCTGCTATAATTCCGTCAACAATAAACGAGTTTAAATAGCCTTCTGGGAGAGCTGTACCAACATATTCTCCTAGTCCACCCACGGCACCATCAATAAGGTCCATAAAAGGAGCGGAAAAAGTGTAAAGACTGTGGAAAATTAGATAAAATATAATAAAGAAAATAAGCCCACCCCAAAAAGGATGAAGCAAAAAGTTATCGAGTTTACTTGTGAATTTGATTGTTTCTTTATTGTCTCCAATTGCATAACTTGCTCTTAGGTCTCTTGCTATTTTTTGAAACTTTTCAATATAACTCAGGGTCGTAACCTCGTTTGAAATTACAATTGAATCAATTTCACTATATAAGACGTTAAATGGATTGTAGTTGGTTGCTTCCTTAGACATCGTTATCTGACCTGATGGCTTTAATTCGTCTGCAGAAGTGTGTTTTCTAATGAACTTGTCTAGTTCAGTCCCATCAGAGAATGAACTCGTTATAATATATGGTATGCCTATATTTTTTGCTAAGCCCTCTAGGTTATAGTGTCTTGCTTCTGGGTGATCAGACTTATTGAAAACCAACCTTATTTTACCCTTGTAGAGTTCATTGAGAGCAAGTGCGAGTGATAGAGAGTTATCCAATCTTGTTGAGTCAATAATACAGAGAACTTCATGGTACTCGTTTACTTGATTATTTTTTTCAATAAGTGTCGAAATTGTTACAGACTCATCAACAGAGCTTTGAACAGGACAGTAGATACCGGGAAGATCGACGATTGTAATCTTCTCCTCGTGATCAGCGTTTGTCTTAAGTTCGGCCAATGCTGTGTCGACAGTGATACCGTGATAGTTAGCGACTTTTCGATTTGATCCAGATAGCAGATTAAAGAGCGCAGTCTTTCCAGAGTTGGATGGACCAACAAGTAAAACTTTTTTCATAGGACTTTCCAATTATTTAACAATTTCAACATTAATAAGTGATGCTTCGCTTTTTCTTAGAGCAAGTGTTTGCCCACTTGTTCCTCTAATTGTGAGTGGAGATCCTAGAAACGATTCTGATATGATCGTAATTTCATCCCCAGGAAGTAGGCCCATCCCTATAACTGCAGGTTTAATATCTAGCCCGCTATCGAAAGAGTGAACTTTTACTTTAAGACCTTTTTTGACTTTAGATAGTATTGTCATCATCCTCACCTTATTTTGTGTATTGTATACTATACACTAGTTTTATTAGTCAAACTCAGGGTCTAAGGAAAATTGAGGAATTATAGTAAATTTTTTTTAATGATAGCCGATATTTGTTTACTTGGAGATTCATTGATTAAATTTCACGATAAAGAACATTTGGGTGTAATTTCAGATACTTTAATCAAGTTATTGATAGTTAGCTGCTGTGTCATTGCTGGAATGGATTATTTTGAGTCTGGGCTCGGTTCAGGCTTTATGATCATGAGCATCGCAATGCTATTTATGATCAGTTTCTTTTTTTCATCGCTTTATAAAACACATCGAAATCGAGTGTTCTTTATCATTTTTCTGGCCCTCTATCACTTACCGATAAAATATGTCAGTCTCGGCCAGGTTTTATCACCGACTCTCATGTGGTTTATGATCATTCCGACAATCACGGCGATTTTTCTCAGTTCACGAGCTTCATGGTTTGTTTTTATTCTTATAAATATAGAGATTGGTATCAGTATTTTTCTAATCAAAATTGAAAATGTTAGTACTTTCGAATTTGAAAGATTAACAGTATTAGAGCTGAGAACACTCTTTGGCTGGATCATTATAAGTTCAGCATTGAATTATATCGTAAATTATATTGAAAGCTCTAAGCAGAAACTAGATAATGCGGTTCGATTAAAGCAGCAGCAGGGTGTTCAGTCTGAGAAGTTTGCAGCAATGGGTGAAATGGCTGGTGCGATTGCTCATGAAGTAAATAATCCTCTGCAACTTATTCAAGGACAGGTATATAGACTCTCTCGCTCGTTAGAAGATCTCGATATTAGAGATTCAGAAGTAAACGAGATTATGGAGCGTCTCAGTTTTTCTACAAAGAGGCTTGGTAGTATTATTTCAACGATGTCTAGTGTTATTCGTTTTAAAGAAAGCGAAGTTGGTAAAAAGAGAATTCAAGATTCTTTAATGATGGCAATTGCTGTTGTTGAGAGAAATATTAGTAATTCAAATATTGAGTTCTTGTACCATCGTGCGGACTTTGAAGTTGAAGGTGTTTTGAATAACGCATTATTAACTCAAGCAATAATAAATATTCTCAAAAACTCAGAGTTCTTTGTTTCTCGTTTAGATGAAAGGTGGATTAAAATTGTTGTCCTTGATGGTGATGAAAATTGTTTAATACGCTTCATCGATTCAGGTAGAGGTATCTCTAAAGAGAATATGAAAAAGATGTTTAATCCTTTTTATTCAACGAAAGATATCAATCAGGGGCTAGGTTTAGGTTTGTCTATAGCTCGAGCAAATATTGAAAGTATGAATGGGCAGCTAAATTATATTAAAGTTGATGACCATACTTGTTTTGAAGTAAAACTTCAAAAGAACTAGTCATTAGTCATTTCATGAAAGTGGTGGCTAAGCTTTGAGATAATGTCGTCCTCTAATTTTAGTCTACGAAACTTAATGTCAGTCAGTTCAAATATCTTTCTCGCAATCGTATTTGTCTCGGTTCCAAAGTGCTTATCTTGAAGATAGATAATCTCATCAACTTTCGAAGATGCTAAGAGTTTAGCACATTCATGACATGGAAATAGTGTTACATAGCACTTCGAGCCCTTGAGGTTTCCTGGACTATGTAAAATAGCATTGGCCTCTGCATGTACAACATAGCCATATTTTTGATGTTCGAGAGGAGCATTTTTTAGCTTTCCCCAGGGAAGCTTCGACTCATCGATACCAGCGACAAAACCATTATAGCCAAAAGTAATTTGATGATTATTTTGGTCAACAAATACACAGCCAACTTTCGTAGCAGGGTCCTTACTTTTGAAGCTTGCCATAATAGCTTGAAGCATGAAGTATTCATCCCAGTCCACTGCACTCTTGGCCTCTATGTAGTTGTCAGTATAGTTTTTATTTTCAGACATAATGGAAATTTAGATTATCCTAGGCGCAATGGCAAGGATAGCTAGTGCACAGTGTAAGGTATAATATTCCATCCTAAAGTGAGAACTCGTAAGGTGTTATAATTCTATAAAAATTATATAATAGGTGCGTGCAATGAATTTTTGGAAAAGCTTAAGCTTTAGAATGAAGACTTGGTTATCTCTGGGGTTGTTATTTGTAACCTCTACTCTTGCAATGATCTACTCGGTTTTCACGATCAATTATATTTCTGACTCATATGAGGATGATGTCTTGGAGAGTGCTCGTGTTAAGGATGAGATAAGAATTATCCTCACTGATGTTCTCAAGGCACGAAAAAATGAAAAATATTATATCATAAAGAGGGATGAATCTTTTTTAAAGCTATTTGAACAGGATCTCAAGGACGTAATTAAGCATACGCAATACCTTAAAAGTAGTGACTCTGTCGTTGTTGATCTCAATGACGTTGAAGCAATAATTGAAGAATTAAAGAAATATAGAGATGGGTTCCTCAGAGTTACGGACAGTCTTAAGAGAGAAGATGAAAATAAGTTACTTTTAAAAAAGCATTCAGATCAGCTTTTAGAGGATATAGACAATTACTTTCTCTCTGATACGATTTTAGGAGAATATTATTATATCGTTAATCAAGAGGCCCAGTATTTTTTAAATAGAGATGATAAGGTAAGAGAAGATATTGTTAAAACATCACAGCGCTTAGTTAAGATGGTGCAAAAGGATATGATTAAAGAAAAGGCTGCGAAGAAGGAAATCGATTTAGCGGTTACTAATCTGAAGTCTTACGAACAAGTTTTTAATGATGTTGCTCAAGGTCACCTTGAAAGAGAGCTTCTTATAACTGAATATGAAGCAGTTATTTTGGAGCTTGAGACTGTTATTGAGAAAGATGTTAAGGCAAGTGAAGTTCATACTGCTAAAAAGGTGACGCAGCTAAATAAATTAAAGAAGAACATTATTCTGATAAGTATTGCCTCTGCGATTTTCACATTATTAATAATTATAGTTGTTGCTATCTTTTACATCACATCCTCTAAAAAGATTGAAACGTTTATCAATAAACTTAAAAGTGATGCCGAGCTATCTAATAATAGTAGTAAGCAGCTTGAGTCTATTTCGGATGAATTATCGTCTGGAGTTAATGAGCAATCTGCTGCAATCTTAGAAACTGTTAGTACATTAGATGAAATGAAAGAGATGATGCGAAAAAGCTTAGAGAATATTGAGTACTCTGATAAGAAAGCTGATGAAGGTCAAAATACTGCTCGTCAAGGTAAGGATAGTGTTACCAAGGTTCTTGGTTCAATTGATGATATTAGTAAGTGTAACGAAGATATTACAAATCAAATGGGAGCGCTGTCTGAAGAGCTTAATCAAATCGTTGATGCCATTAAGGATATATCTATAAAGACAGAAGTTATTAATGATATCGTTTTTCAAACAAAGCTTCTTTCTTTTAATGCTAGCGTTGAAGCCGCTCGAGCTGGTGAGCATGGTAAGGGATTCGCCGTTGTTGCAGAAGAGGTTGGAAATCTTGCAACGATGAGTGGAAAAGCTGCAAGTGAAATTGAGGGACTGATAGGGCAAAGTGTTGAAAAAGTCGAAAAAATTGTCGCTGACTCTAAAAGTAAAGTTGATGGCCTAGTTTCTGTTGCAAAAGATAAAACACAAGATGGAATCAAAAGAGCAAATGATTGTGATGAGGTTCTTACTAGTCTCGTGAGTAACGTTTCTGAAATGAAGTCACTGATGAGTAGTGTCTCTGAAGCTGCAAAAGAACAGTCATCAGGTGTTGATAATATTTCTGCGGCAATGAATGAATTAGATCAAGCAACTCACATGAATACGGAAGTTGCAAACAGGACCTCATTTCATGCTAAGGAGATCTCAACTCAATCTGATGGTTTGAGTGGTGTAGTGAGCTCTCTAGAAAATATTTTCTTAGGTTATGTAAAAGGGAGAACCTCTCAGCATATCGATAAGAAGGAAGTCACTCAAGCTGTTGAAGAAATTCAAGATGTCTCAAGTGACTCAGATCTAGAAACTAAAGCCAAAGCTGAAGTTAAAGATGTTCCAGGTCTTCCGTCACGAGATGATGAAAGATTTGAAGATATTTAGTTCACATCTTAGTAAAAAAGTAGCAAACTTAGAAAGTGTCAAAGAAAAGCTTTATATTTTCATCATTAAAAATGTCTGTCGCGACTTTATCAAGTCGTGTTCTCGGTTTTCTTAGAGAGATTATATTTGCAAGTCTTTTTGGAGCATCAGGACTCACTGATGCCTACCATGTAGCTTTTCGTATCCCTAATATGTTAAGAGATTTATTTGCAGAAGGTTCTTTTTCTGCTGCTTTTGTTCCTATTTTTACTAGTGAAAAAAATGCGAATGAAGATGAGGCGATAAGACTATTTTGGACAATGGCAATAGTTCTCATCGTACTAACGACTTTAGTGAGTATTGGTGTTTTTATTTTTGCACCAGAACTAGTAATGCTATTAACTGATGAGAAGTTTACTAGTGATCCAAAGAGGTTCGAGCTTTCTATCAACTTAACACGAATGATGGCACCTTTTTTAACGTTTGTTTCGATTGCAGCGCTATTTCTCGGCGTTCTTAATACCTACAGAATGTTCTTTGGTCCGGCGCTGGCTCCGGCATCTTTTAATGTCGTGATGATCATGAGTATGCTTGGTCTAACACCATTATTAGAGTCTAAAGGATATAGCGGAATATATAGTTTAGGTGTGGGTGTTTTTCTAGGTGGCTTTGTACAAATGCTTTTTCAAGTTCCAATGTTATTAAGAAAGGGAATTTTAAAGTTTAAAGGATTTGTCTTTCGTTCACCAAAAGTTACAGAGGTTCTTAAGCGTATGTCTATCGGGACAGTTGGAGTTGCCGCTAATCAGATCAATCTACTTGTTACAACTATTTTGGCTACAGGAACAGTCGTCGGGGCCGTGTCGTGGCTCTCTTATGCTTTTAGGCTTTTTCAATTCCCCGTGGGAATTTTAGGCGTCTCTATCGGAAATGCTAATCTTGTTCATTTTTCCGATGAATGGAGGAGTGGAGATCAGAAAAAAGCGATTACATTTTTACAGACGAGTTATCTCTCTGCTCTTTTTGTCATGCTTCCAGCTATGGTGTTAATTTATGTCCTATCTGAGCAAACGGTAAATATAGCTTTTAAAAGAGGAGCATTTGACACTAGAGATAGTGCTATGGTTGTAATTGCTTTAAAGGCTTACTTGGTAGGGCTGCCTTTCTATGGCCTATATAAAGTTTTATCACCAAGCTTTTATACAATTGATAAACCTAAAGTTGCTGTCTATACCTCTTCAGTATCAGTGCTTTTAAACATTATATTTTGTTTGTACTTTATTGACCGTGTTGGCTTTGAAATCTTAGCTTATGGAACAAGCCTTTCGATGATTTTTAATGTAACATGTCTTTCACTTTTTCTAGTTAAATACCTTGGAATCGGATTTAGATTCTTCTTTCCTCTTAGACTTTTAAAAATCGTGACATCGAGTGTTGTTATATATTTCATCATGACATACTTTCGAGACTTTTTAATTTCATCTCAAGTAAGCGCACTTTTAATTTTTCTCATAACGTCAGTCATAGGCGGTTTTTCTTATGTTGTTTCTCTTTGCGTCATGGGGGACTATAGATATGTCTCTTCTTTTTTAAGGAAATTCCTCAAAAGAAAAAGCTAGTAAATGTGCCTAATTGCTTGCTTGTCTCTTTTAAAGTCGTTAGTATTTATGGATATAGCAATTTGGAGTGTTAAAATGAGAACAAATTTCGAAACGCTAAAGTCGTTAGCTAGTTTCACTGTTGATTCCTTAAAGCAAGGAAATGTAATCGAGTTTGATATCGAACACAGAGAAGCCTTAGTAGACGCAATGGCGACTGAGCTCGGTGTTTCTTTGGCAACAGACGAAGACATTAAAGAGCAAGCAATTGAAGAAGTTGAAGAGAAGATGGGAATTGAGTATATAACTGATGATATCACTGAGTCAGAAATGTATAACCATGCGCGAAAAGAAATTATTAAAACCTTTAGTGGTGAAAATATTGGTGGTCTTTACTTAATTGAGTCTTTACATGAAATCGGAAAGAGGCTTAATAAGTTTCTTTTAGACTGTGACTTCATTGAAGACGTATTTGGAAGTGATGACGAGATTCATGCTTTTATTGTAAGTAAGATAAGAACTTATAATCCAAAAAGATCATTATAAAAGTTTATTAAATTAAATTTGAGATATCCAGGCCACTTTTTTTAGAGTGGCTTTTTTTATCAAGCATCAGTGTCATTTTCCAGTTTTATATTTTCAATCATCTGTTCAAAGAAGGGACCTTCTAGTAGGCCATTTAGGACAGAAGCCTTGCTCTCGAGAAAGAGAATTCCTTTTGGAGCTCTAATGACGAGACCGTCATAGTATAGTCTCTTTTCACTATTTTGAGTTGCTGTTCCTTCGACTCTAAGTGCTTCAACTTCATTTTCGTAAAGATTCTTTAGTTCCTTTGGGGAGTGGATAATGGCCCTGTCTTTGTCGAATATGAGATTTCTTTCAATGGCAATCTCTTCGAAAATATTTTGCAGGCTCTTTTGTTGATCTAGGTCTACTAGATGAGTGAATGTTGCCTTCCAGTCGTAGCGAGTGTCTTTTCTCTCGTATGTAATTTGATTTTCTGACTCAGATGTCTTCGTCCACCATCTTGGTATTGGAAAAACTAGGCCATAGAACTTCAGGTCAACTGCGCTATCAAGAGCATCACTCTTTTCGTTTTTAATAATAAAGGCAGCATATAGCATGGCGATAAGAGAGATGATGAGAATTGACCAAGACAGTATATTATCCATATGCTTTAAATACCGTTAAAGCACATTCGTGTAAAGCTAAAAGTCAGTATTTTCAGTATGTTAGTGGAAAAATACTCTATCACTTAAGTTTTTGAGGTATTTAGTCGATAAATCTATGAGATTTAATGTAGTTGGAGAAAATAATGAAGAATTTCACAGGAAAAAAGATACAAACATTTTTGATGATTTTGTCTTTTGTAGTTTCGACACATGCGGTGGCAAATGTAGATCCTTGTGGTCACATTCAGGGGGATTTTAGAGAAGGCCCTGAGATGTCAATGTGTTTGAAGCTCTATTCTAACAGTCTCTATGGTGGCGATGATTGTATTGATTGTATGTTACCGTCGATTCCAGAAACTAATGGTTGGGATACTGCAAATATGTTCATAAAGGGTTTAGGAACAGTTCTTCCAACTTACTTTGCGACCAAGTATGCAGCTAAATCTTCTCAATCTTGGGCCGATGCTTATGAAGGCGGAATAACTTCATGCTATGGGGCAGTTGATAATTATCAAGCAGACTTGTTAGCGAGAGGGTCTAATCCACTTCTAGCAGATGACTTCAATCAATCTCTTGCAACATGTAATGGTTATGGAATGGGTGCTTATGCTGGTTATGGCGGCTTGGGCGGCGGTCTTTATGGTGGTGTCGGAAATGGCTTTCAAGGTGCTGGATATGGATCAGGATTTTTAGGTGGAATGTATGGACCTAATTACGGATATGGTGGCGGTATGTACGGCGGTGGCGGTATGTATGGCGGCAGTGTAAATATTGGAACAAGTAATCCTTGGGCATCACTTGCTGGAGGAGCTCTCGCTGGTCTTTTAACTGGTGGAAATATTTATGGACAAGTCGGTATTGGTGTCGGTGGTGGAATGCCAGGCATGGGTGGCGGAGTTTATGGCCCAGGAATGGGCGGTGGAATCTACGGTCCGGGAATGGGCGGCGGAATCTACGGTCCGGGAATGGGTGGCGGAATCTATGGTCCGGGAATGGGCGGTGGAGTTAATATTGGTATCGGTGGAGGAATCCCCGGTATTGGTGGTGGAATCTATGGTCCAGGAATGGGTGGTGGAATCTATGGTCCAGGAATGGGTGGTGGAATCTATGGTCCGGGAATGGGCGGAGGAATTAATATTGGTATCGGTGGAGGAATTCCTGGTATCGGTATTGGCGGAGGAATCCCAG
>DDIK01000180.1 GCA_002338505.1 Bacteriovorax sp. UBA1852 | reverse complement strand
GACGTAGCTACTATATGTTCAATGACGGCGGTGCTCCTCCTTGGGGAAGCTTCTTCTCCCATTTAAGAGAAGACATACACTCAACCTTAAGTCATACAAGTCAAGATTACCGAAATATTACTTTTACAAAAAAGAATAATTCACAAAATTCTCAAAGCTGTTTCAATGCCATAAGACATTTTAGATAGGTCTTAAAACTTCTTATTCTTTAAGAATATCATAATCCCTGTAACTGATATAAATAAAAGTGCTAAGGCCAGAATGATCCCAACATACTTTGTCACAATCTCCCAATTATGAAGACCCAAGAGTAGATTCTTAGTATCTTTAGAATAGAGATCATCTTTTCTAAAAAAAAGTGCGATCCCTGTCAAAGAACTAAGTATAAGAAATGGCGAAAATATTAGTGCTACCCTTCTGTGCAAGACTCTTAATTTCATATATTCTCCTTTAGAAGTGTCAAAAAAGTATACACTCTAATTCACAAATAGTTAAATTTACAACTTCCCTACTTAACGTCATAGAATCCTTTAAGATAAAAGCTAAAAGACCGGAGAACAATTAATATGAGAAAACTACTATTACTAGTCCTTATTGCGTCGTTTAGCACATTCGCTAACGAAGCACCTATTTTAACTAATATGGTGAGAATCGACATCAAGAACGATACAGAACTAAAAAAGGTTCTTAATGAAACTCTCGATGAAGATACGGCAAGTGACTTCTTTGACAAAATACAGAACTCTAAACTTTCTGTAGCTCTTTCAAATGACTATAACTTCTCAGATGGAAATGATCCCGACCCAAATGTTCCTGCTGATGATCTTGGTAGAACCCATGGCCTAGAGATAAGCTTCGTAAAGAATATTGCACCTATCATTAACAAAGATGAATACTATATTTCAATAACGTACAGTACAGAGCTCTACTCAAATTCAACAGAGCCAGCAGCTTTTCAAAATGACTATAGAGATGTTCTCTACCAAAATGAAGAAGGCGTTTACGTCGCAGACCAATGGTTTAAAGAAGAAAACTTCTTTAAAGCTGTACTAGGAAAATTTGAAAGTAAAGACGCTTACTACTGGAAAGCAGGTGTTGGTTTTCATGAAATCAATGCAGAAGAAAATGATCGAGGCGTTCTACTCTCTGCGATAGGACAACAGAGGTTTCACCATGAGCTCCTCAATAGAAACGAAAATAGATATCGTGTTTATAATAATATTGCTCAAGATAATGTTAGCGAAATGGGTGCGATGATTGAAGGTGAAGTCGGAAGAGATTTTACATTTTCAGAATCAGACGTTCGAAGAACTTGGCTTAGAGTTGGTTCTAAATCAAGACTAACTTCTGTTGACGATGCCTCATACATTGGACTCTATGGACAAATTGGACACGATTATGTTAATTCAAAGAAAGTAGGCTTTAGACTACAAACAGGATTAACTGCTGATCTCTATGCAGATGGTTCAGCTTATTCTGACTCTTATATTGGTCTAGGCATTCACATAAAGCCTCTTAAGATGGCCGTTAGCCTTAAGTATATTGTTCCGTTTACAAAAGACCCAGGCTACTTAAATGCCCTGCCACAGGACTTTACAAACAGAGACGCTAACGCAGCACCTGGAGAGCCAATTTTTCAGTTTAATGTTGATGGAAGGTTTTAAGCCTATTAACTTTAAATACCAAATGAGATCATAGCATCGGCTACTTTCTTAAAGCCTGCGATGTTTGCACCCTTTTGATAATCAACAAAGTCTCCATCGGAGCCATACTCGACGCAAGAGTCGTGAATACTCTTCATGATCTCTTGCAACTTTGTATCAACTCTTTCACGAGTCCACGAAAGTCCTACATTATTTTGACTCATCTCAATCGCCGAAATTGCAACACCACCGGCATTGGCAGCTTTCCCTGGAGCGTAGAGAATTTTCTTTTCTTGAAGAAGATCGATTCCTTCAGTAACAACGGGCATATTAGCGCCCTCGAAGACACCCTTACAATTATTACCGATTAACTCCTTAACATCCTCGAGCTCAATCTCATTTTGAGTAGCACATGGAAATGCATAATCAGCAGCAATCGCCCATGGCTTCTTTCCTTCAAGATATTCAACTGTAGAGTCATCAATTTCAGATAGAGAGCCGCCATCACTTTTAATCTTTATGACTTTATCTAAAAGATCCCCAGTAAAGCCATTTTCACAGTAGAGAGTTCCTCTACTATCACTCATTGTGAGGACCTTTGCATCATTAGCGATAAGCTTTTTAGTTGCATACTGGGCAACATTACCGGCACCAGAAACAAGACAAGCCTTATCTTTTAGTCCTTCTGAGCGATGCTCTAAGATATTCTTAGTGAAGTAGATAAGTCCATATCCCGTCGCTTCTGTTCTCACAGGACTACCACCGTATTCAATACTTTTTCCAGTTAATGCACCAGTAAACTTATTTTCTAATTTCTTATATTGGCCAAAGAGATATGAAATCTCGCGTGAGCCTACTCCAATATCTCCAGCTGGCACATCAACGTCCTCACCGATATGCCTGTGTAGGCCGATCATAAACGCTTGGCAAAAGCGCATAATTTCTCGATCACTTCGCCCTTTTGGGTTAAAATCAGAACCGCCCTTTGCTCCACCTATGGGTAGTGAAGTAAGGGAGTTTTTAAATATTTGTTCAAAGCCTAAGAATTTAAGAATACTCTGGTTAACACTTGGATGAAAACGAAGGCCTCCTTTGTAGGGGCCAATGGAATTATTGAACTGAACACGGTAACCTCTATTTGTTCTGATATTACCATTATCGTCTTCCCAGTTTACTTTAAAACTTATAATTCGATCAGGCTCAGTAATTCTCTCAAGAACTTTTTCTTCAAGATATTTTGGATTATCAAAGAGAAAAGGAAGTATAGATTTGGCAATCTCATCACACGCCTGATGAAACTCTTTTTCATTCGGGTTTCTTTTCTTAAGTCCCCTCATGAAACATTCGTGATAGTTTTCTGGATTATCTGCTATACAAAAAAAGTCTCGTTCCATACTGATGTCTGTCTCCTCTTTTGATTTATAATGAGGTTAACATAACATAAGCAAGCTAGTCACTAGCTAGACAAGACCTGTAACTTCAAGATATTCATCATAAGTCGACTTACGATCAACACTTAGGCTAGGTCCAATCTTAATCACTCTATTGGCTATAGTTTGAATAAACTCATGATCATGAGATGAGAATAATAATGTTCCCTTATAGTCAACTAAGCCATCGTTTAAAGCCGTAATACTTTCAAGATCCAAGTGAGCAGTAGGCCCATCTAAAGTTAGAACATTTGCCTTAGAGAGCATGAGTTTTGAGAGCATACATCGAACCTTCTCTCCCCCAGAAAGAACATTAGACTTCTTAAAAACTTCTTCTCCTGAAAAGAGCATTTTTCCAAGGAAACCACGAATATAAGTTTCGTGCTTGTCCTCAGAGTATTCCCTCAACCAATTGAGAATGTCATTTGATCCATCAAAGTACTTTGAATTATCACTTGGAAAATAGTCTTTAGTAATCGTCACTCCCCAAGAATACTCTCCACTATCGGCTTCGATTTCGCCGTTAATGATTTGAAAAAGAGTTGTCACAGATTGATCACTATCACTTAGAAAGATTATTTTATCGTCTTTATTAACACTAAAGCTAATGTTATCAAGAACCTTTACTCCATCTATAGTCTTTGTAATTCCATCAACGGATAAGACTTCTTTACCGGCCTCTCTATTGGGCTTAAATTGAACGAAGGGGTATTTTCTTGAAGATGTCGGAAGATCTTCGATTTTAAGTTTTGCAAGTTGCTTTTGTCTTGAAGTCGCCTGTTTTGATTTTGAAGCATTCGCACTAAAGCGCTGAATAAAGGCCTTGAGTTCTTTGGCCTTCTCTTCAGTCTTCTTGTGTTCATTTCCACGAAGTTGCATAGCAAGCTGACTAGACTTACGCCAGAAATCATAATTTCCGGCATAGACATTAATTTTCTTAAAATCAATATCAGCAATATGAGTACAGACGTTATTTAAAAAGTGCCTATCGTGTGACACGACAATAACTGTATTTTTAAAATTCATGATGAAGTTTTCAAGCCAGTGAATACTACTGATATCAAGATTATTTGTAGGCTCATCTAATAGAAGAATATCAGGATTTCCAAAGATCGCTTGAGCAAGGAGAACTTTAATTTTCTCCGGAGTATCAAGGTCCTTCATCAATTTAAAGTGAAGATCAGTATTAATACCAAGACCGGCCAGTAAAATCCCAGCTTCAGATTCAGCTTCCCATCCGTTCATCTCTGCAAATTCTGCTTCAAGCTCAGATGCCCTAATTCCATCCTCATCAGTGAAAGGATCCTTTGCGTAAACGGCATCTTTTTCTTGGATGATATCATAGAGTTTCTTATTCCCCATGAGTACAGTTTGTAGGACTTGAAAATCTTCATAAGCGTAGTGATCTTGTCTTAAAACTGAAAGTCTCTCACCAGGGGTAATATGAATATGGCCCGTTGGTGCCTCAATATCACCTGCTAGGATCTTAACAAAAGTCGACTTCCCGGCCCCATTCGCACCAATAAGTCCGTAACAATTGCCATGTGTAAACTTCACGTTTACGTCATCAAAAAGTTTCTGTCCGCCAAAGCTCATGGCTATATTTGAAGCACTGATCATAATAATTCTCTTTCGTTAAATTTAATGTAGAAAACGTAGCATATATTGAAGGGCTTGTCATCGACAGCTTAGAGCAAAAGAACTATTTAGTTTTAACTTTTTTAAATGTTTTCCATATCTTATCAATTTCATCCCTGAGAGGACTATTTTTTAGATAACCGAGATAAAGCTTAGTTCTATCTTTAAACATAGGGTCTGGACGACATACGATACTATGGAGCTCCTCTTCTCGACCAAAGACTTCAGGTAGAAATACGAAGTCAGCACGGCCCAGCTTAAGCATTTCTATCACACGTCCCATATAATCAGAGGAGTAGCTAAAAGTGGTAACTTTATCTGAAACTGACGAGACTAAGCTCTTCCAAAGTTTAGATCTTGGAACAATAATTCGATCAGTTTTATGGATAGTTTTTCTATCTCTCAAACTACAAATTTGGGGTGATATAATAAAACTCGGCTCTTTTGAGTAACTAAATTTCTTGTTTCTTTCTTTTGACTTAAAGAATGTTAGATAAAGATCAATCGAATGAGAGTTTAAAGAATCTGCTATTCTCTCAACAGGGATAATGTAGAAGCTGACATCATATTTACCAGCGAATACTTTCTTTGCATGATCAATCAGATAGCCTTCAATGTTTTTTGATTTAAAATCAAATGACACATATGGAGGGTATTCTAAAACACCAATTTTGAGTTTATCCAACGCTACAGAATGAAGACTCAAAAATGTCACGAAAAGAGTTAAGATAAGGAATTTCATTGTATAATAATAGCACTATCAAAAAGGAAGTCAAAAAGAAACGATGGATTTGAAGCACTTGACGAAACGCTCAACAGTCTTGAAAAATTAAGAGATTATTGAATGTTTAAAGACTATGCAGCATTGTCTAGTGGAATATAGACGGTTGTAACTCCAAAGGGTGAAATAAGTTTCTTTATTGTAGAAATTTTTAAATCTTTTCCTTTTTTTAGATAATTACTTATATTTGAAGAAGGAATTCCACATAAAGTAGAGAACTCTTTTAGCCCGATGACCTTAACAATTGCCCTGAGGACCTCCAAATCATTACTGTATTCATTCTGAAGAGCTTCAAAGTATAATTTTCTTCTTCTCTTACTTTTAATAAGCTCCTTACTTAGGTCTTGTTGCCAATCAGTAAACCTATTTACCATCAAAGTACTCCTTAAAAATCTCTCTCGCCTTTTCTATATCTTGAGACTGTTTTCGTTTACTAGTCTTTCCACCACCGTTTAATAATAGAACTAATACATCTTTATCAAAAGCATAGTAAATCCTAATTCCACTTCTAAACTTTAACTCACAAATATTGCCAAGTCTTTTGTATAGACCAAAATGACTGTCTACTAATATTTTAGTAAGTCTTGTATCTACCTGTATTTTTTGTGACATATCAAGACTGTCATACCACAAACTAAAGAGACTAGACTTTATTATAATCATTTACACCCTACCATAAAATCCATAATTATACTATACTATAATCAAGAGCTTTTATTCCTTAATTAAGAATTCCATATGTAATAGCATTAATTATTTTTATAATGTAAAAAAAAGTACTCTTGCGTGTTTGAATTCAGTAGCGAAATACCTATAGATAAGTTCGACGAGCCACTTCATAAGTCCCAACATAGGCCTCAACAGTCTCATCAATATTTTTAGAATAGCCCCCACCTAGCGCCATCGCTAAGGGGATATTTTGATGTTTTGCAAACTCAAAAACCATGCGATCACGCTCTTTCAGCCCGTCATGAGTCATCGCAAGCTTACCAAATGAATCACCGCCTAAAGCATCGACCCCCGCCTGATAAAAGATATGATCAAAGCCCATTTGAGAAAATCTCTTTAAGTCTTCACAAAGTATCTTTAAATATTCCTCGTCACCTGCACCATCGAGAAAACCACGATCAAGATGAGAAGGAACTTTTCTAAAAGGATAATTTTTCTCTCCATGATAACTTGCGATAAAGACATTCTTATCTTGATTGAGTATCGAGCTATTCCCATTTCCTTGATGAACATCGAGATCAAGAATGAGAATCTTGTAACCAGCATTATCTTTGTGTAGTCGCCTCACATTTATAGCGAAATCATTAAAGAAGCAAAACCCCTCACCTGCATCAGCGTGTGCATGATGTGTCCCTCCCGCCATGGATGTTGAAAAGCCTGTTTCCAATGAACTACTCACGGCTTGCCAAAATGCTCCCTGACTTCCAAGCGCGCGATCAACCATCGCCTTATTCAAGGGAAGACCTACCGCGCGAGATTTTTTTCTATCAAGTGTGAGACTCAAGACTTGTTCAATATAGTCTGGAGTATGGGCGAGATGAAGATGATGGGTTTCTAATTTATTTGCAGGTGATATCTGTGATTTTTTAACAATACCTCGTTGAAGTAAACTCTCTCTCAAGGCCTGATACTTATTCATTGGAAAGCGATGATTTATTTCTAACTCCACTTCAAAATGATCGGAATAGAAAAAGTGAAAGTCTTCCCAGCGCTTCATAACTTTTTAAACTTATGAGAGGCCTCGTGCTCAGCTTGAAAACTCTTATACGAAGCGATACTCTTTAAAAGTCTCGGCCTGTAATCTTCTTGGTAAGTAAAATCAAAAGCCTGATCGAGATTAACAGGACACTTTTTTAGGAGTCTTAAAATTTCTTCATCACTAGAATCCTGAGAGATAAAATATAGAAAACAACTCAGTGGTGTTGCTACCACATAGTCATACTTTTCAAGGGTCATCAATAAATTTGAAAGTGGACTAATTCCAAGACCAGGAGACTTTAGTACCGCAATTTCTTGATCTTCAAAACGAAAGACAGAACCAGAGACTTGCTTAAAGTCGTTACCCAGAAACTTCTTTCTAATATAGTCTCTCTGTCCAGGACATAGATGATCATAGTCGTTTCGTGAATAGAAGAAGTCATCATAGAGCGTGATAAGACGCGCCTCTGGTGAAGTGTAAATGAACTTATCTCTTCCTAGGTTATTTAATATCTCTATCATTTTCATGAGTATAGATTACCATAAAGACCGATCGTGGATAATGGACATCAAGAGAAAAGAGAGATTTATGAGTTAGACAAAACATCTAACTTAAAAGATGTTGCTCGCTAAGATAAACGAGCAACAATATTTTTAAACATTCTATTTAATATTTGCACCAACAACAGCTGCCATTTGCATCATATTAATAGTCTCACCCTCTTTAAGATTAGTAAGATCTGTTAACTTTCCAGACTTGCTTGTTGATTTAGTCTTCTTGAAAATTGGTAAAAGAGTAGCATCTGCAACGATGTACTTACCTGCATTTTCTGGGCTTCCATTTTCAGTCTTAGTTTGAAGACCCTTCTCCTTAATATACTCCCAAAGCTTCTTTGTAATTTCTGTTCTTGGAAGTTCAGTTGCTCCTAACATTTGTGCTAATTCTGCTTGAAGTTGAACTGGTTTTTTTAAGCCTTTTGCTTCTGCCATTTTTAATTCCTTTTTATGTGTAGTGTTAGAAGTTTAGTTCTAATTTTGAAATATTATAGACAATTCTTCACGTTCATCCTCGCAGCAGCGCAGCACGACGTATTTCCTTGTACTTAGGAGAATGATTTAGTGTCTAAAGATAATAATATATCGAGACGAAATGACAAGCACTGCCAATTAGGACAAAGAAATGAAAAATAGCATGGTTAAATTTTATTTTCTTAACCATATAAATCAATGCACCAAAAGTATATGATATCCCTCCAAAAAGTAGCCACTGAAAACACTCTTCAGAGATTACCTTTCGAAGAGGTGTGACAAAAAAGACAATCATCCACCCCATAAAAACATACATTAATGTTGAAATTAATTTGAAGCGTCCTGTGAAGAAGATCTTTAGAGTGATTCCTATCAGCGCAAAGGCCCAAACACAAAAGAATACAGTCCAGCCTAGCCTATCTCCAAGTCCCGCCAAGACATATGGAGAATAAGAGCCAGCTATAAGAACATAGATCGCACAGTGATCGAACACTTTTCGTTTCTGTCTTTGCCTAGACTCAAGTGAACTATGATAGAGAGTTGAGGCAAGGTACAAAATAACCATACTCACGCCAAAGATTAAAAAACTCACCTGTGCCTTTAATTCGTAGCCCTCTAGTCCTTTAATAAACAAGAGAACAAATCCAATGCTTGAAAGGAGAAAACCAATTTTATGAGAAAAAATATTGAGCCGCTCTTCGGTTTCAGAGTAGTCTGAAATAACTTTATGTTCTGAAATAATTATACTCCTGATTTAGGACAAAAGAGTAGTTCAGAACTATAGATAACACAAGAAACCAAATTGAGCTCTAAATTTAAGCTTTCAAGGTATCCGACCGATAAGATCAAGGAACACCAATAAGAGGTTAAAATGCTTAAATTCTCCTATTTAATACTACTTCTCTACTCTACTTCAAATCTCTATGCGAAGACTAATCTCGCAACGTTGACGATCCTAGCAGAAGAGGCACATCAAATAGTTGAAAGAGCAGCACCAATATCGGATAACTTTAAGCAAAATTCTGAGGATAGTGAGAGATTAGTCGCCTATGCTCAATATCAAGATGAAATAAGACAGATCGTAAATGCCGACGATACGGTTTCAATCGATAGTAAAATCACAGCTGAATCCCAACAAGTTAATTGTGACCCTGGACAATTCACAGATGCACAAAAAGCAAGAGAAGAAATTAATGAGCTTGTTAAAAAAAGAAGGTGGGTGGTTGGCGCCTCTGCTAGTTATAATACTGGGGATGAACTTGTGCAGGAATTATCAAGCTTCACAGGTAGTAAACTTACCAAGGCATTAAATGATAATGGTCATGGATGGATTAAAGATTACGACTCGCTTGTTGATTTCTATTTGAAGCATAGACCAACAATAAAAGCTCAATGGGACAGTATTTCTGATGAGCAGAAAATAGACTATATGAAAGAATATTTACAGGCTAGGTTCGAATTAGATATTCCAAGAGAGATTTTAGAGACCGAACATGTTGTATCTAATACAATTAAGACACCATCAAAGTGGAAAGAAAATATGGAATCACTAAAAAATAAGTTATCTCATCAAGGAAAGCTTGATTTGATTGCTCATATAGGTGGAAAACTTCTACCAAACTTTGATGACGATCGCCCTCAAAAGGACTTAACTAAGATTTCTACAGAGCAGATGTTTAGTGGACTTAATTCTGAAACTCCTACAGGAGAATGCAGAGATATAATCGCGGCACAGTCTGAAATAGCAATCGCTTTAGGAATAGAGCCGAAAAATATCTTTCGTATAGGCTACCAAGCAGCTTCAGAGTCTCATCAAACTCTTGCTATCGTTGATCCAAATAACCCAGACAAACTATACAAGATTAATTATAGCGAGTCACAAGTAGACGAACAAAACAAGGGAGTCGCCCAGCTCAAACAAGGCGGATCAATGCCAGTGACAGGTATCGCTTACAGAGTTTACGATGCTTATGGCAAAGCAGTCCTTGAAACTCCTACTGAACTTGGTAAAATGTTAAGAGAGGCATCAGGCTTTGACACAACAAATGATATATCAAAGAATTATAATATTAATAAAGCATTTGTTAAAACAGACTATGGAGAAGGCGCGATAGTAACGGGAGAGCTATCTGATGGCACAAAGGTTTCAGCTATTACTTTTAACGGAAATAAGCTCGGTGTGGATTATGGTGCATCTGTTTATAAAACTGACAGTGAGAATGAACGACAAATAGTAACAACAGAAGGCTTTTACGGTTTCATTAAGATGAACCCCAATTATACTTATAAAGTGACCGACAAAATCTCTGCTAAGGCAAACTTTGAGTATTCTGCTGAATTACAAGCTTCCAAAAGCTCTGCCACATATAAAACATCAGGAAAAGAATACGAATCAGATGTACTCTTAGAGCCAACAATTGGCATCATTCCCGGTGCAGAGGTCAGCTACACAGGAAAAGATGTCGACGCCTATGTCCGAGTTGAGGCAGATACATTTTTGTGGAGCAAAGACGCTCAAGCTCAAGCGGAGAGGTCTCCTTCAGGAAAAGGAATCTTATTAAATGGGATCAATTACAAATCAGGTATTTCTGTTCAAGCAACTGAGGATTTGAATGCTGCTTTAGATGCAGCTGTTTACACTAGAAATCTTGGTGACTACTACATAGTCAGCGCTGCACTTAAGGACACAAAAAGAAATTATGTCATCGAAGCTAAACACCAAGCTCCAATCAGCAAAGACGACATGATATCGTTCGCACCTGGCTCATATTCTGTAACTCAAATATCAGGATCAAAGAGTTGGCTGAAAGAAGATAACACAGGGCCAACAGTTACTTTTGAATATATTGAAGATGAGCAAGCTGGAGGTAGAGTTAATCTTGGTGGAAGTTGGGCCTTTTACTAAATTACTGTAATGTATGAAGTGCAGATATAACTATCTATTCATAATAGAGTTTATCCACCCGTCATCAAAAAGAAGACTAGAGAAGGAACTCATTCCTCCACAATTACTAGCCTCTCCTCCAGTGCCCCAACTTGCAACTCCAAAAAGAAAAACCTTTTTCTTCTTCTTAAAAATTAGTGGTCCACCGGAGTCACCATAGCAAGTTGATGTTAATCCACTATTAGTAAAAATAAATTTTTCATGAACCTCAATTTCAAGGTAGCGCTCAACTTCTTCTTTAGGAAACCCCCTACCTTCAAGGTAAGTTCTATAAATATTTCTTGCCTGATCTATGGCAATCGTTGGAAGTTCTGTGTGCTTGAGATGCCAAGAAATCTTATCTGTTTCATCAAGACCAAAACCCACAGTAGTTAAATTCGTCCCGACTGTAAGATAGGATCTTGCTTCTTCAAGACTTGGAATCTTTATTTTATTATAACTAAATAGTCTTCTAAAACAGGCTTTAAAATGAGCATTTGACTTAAAACATTGGTGGTGATCATTTTTAATCTTAACAAGTCCATAGTCATGAGACACAAATTCAGTATCAGGATCATGAGCATCGCTATACTTTGGATTATTATGAAACTCTAAAGTCTCATATGTAAAAAGAGGCTTTTTGATATTACCATCCCCACCATTGAGCACGAGAATTTTCACACCATATTGATCTATATATGATCTAAAGTTGTTAATACAATGGGCAGCGGTAAGAACCCAATTAGAACTTAAGAAAATACCTGTACATACGACATCTCTCTTTGTTCCATCTTTTGTTTCATAAATAAACGCTGCAGAGTATGGAAAGGATTTAAAGTCACCATCTTTGCCATGATAGATTTCAGGTTGTTCAACACTCGAATAAGCTTGTGTTGACAAAAAAATAGTTAAAGATAGAAAAAAATA
>DDIK01000184.1 GCA_002338505.1 Bacteriovorax sp. UBA1852 | reverse complement strand
TTTTTCGACCTCTTTAGATGAGTCGACATCTTCAATTGGTAGTAGGTTTTTTTGTAGTTCAAAGATATGAACATCAACACCAAACGCATTCCAAAAATAAGCAAACTCAACACCAATTGCACCAGCACCAATGATACCAATACTCTTAGGCAGGCTTTCCATTTTTATCGCTTCCCATGCTCCAATAAGTCTCTTACCGTCATGTTCTAGCCCTGGAAAAGTTTTATAATTTGCACCTGTAGCTAAGATTATATTTTTTGCCTCAAGAGTTTCTGTGTGACCTCTATTTGACTTTACTTCGATCAGTGTCTTTGACTTTAATTTTGCAAAACCTTCAAAAGTTTCGATCTTATTCTTCTTCATAAGATAAGAAACACCCTTAGAGATTTTATCACTAATCCCCTTGGCCCTTTTGACTGCTTGAGATCCATCAAGACCTTTTAATTCAACATTAATACCAAGCTCTTTAAAGTCATTAATTTCATGGACAGAGTGAGCAGATTTTAAGACTGCCTTTGTGGGAATACACCCTCTATTAAGACAAACACCGCCCATCTTATCCATTTCAACGATTGCTGTTTTCTTACCTAATTGACTGGCCCTAATCGCCGCGATATACCCACCTGGGCCTGCACCAATAACGACAACATCAAATTTCTTCACGCTATAACTCCGTTATATTAATAAATTTCTAGCTCCCCTTGACCTTAAAGGGAGAAGTAGATAAAAACCCTACTAAAATGAAGTGTTAACATACATAAGCTTCTTAATTTTGGCATGACACAATGTCAAAGATATGAAAGGCTTATACTTACACCAAGGCGCATTAAAATAGAGCTTTCACAATCAGATATTAAAACTCTTAATAAATTTTTCCCCAAAGGAATTGTCTGCTTCGATGTTGAAACAACTGGGCTCTCTCCACTTATGCACGAAATTATCGAAATAGCCGGTATTCGCGTCAAAGGCCATCAAGTTGAGACTTTTAGCGAGCTTATTAAGCCAGATAATCCAATACCTGAAAATACAATAAAAATTCATGGAATTACTGATGAGATGGTCTCTACTTGTGATAGCGCCAAAAACGTCATGCCAAAATTTCTGGATTTTATCAAAGGTCATTCGCTTGTTGCTCATAACGCAAAGTTTGATATAGGTTTTCTTGTCAACTATATGCATCACGAAAATCAGGAGATGTTCTTTTCTGAAATATATTGCTCGTGTAAATTAGCAAGGCAGGTTGTTCAATCTGAAAACCACAAATTATCGACTCTCTGTGAGTTCCTTGAAATATCTCTAGATAATCACCACCGTGCGCTCGATGATGCAATTGCCACGATAAAAGTATTTGCTCACTCACTAGATAAGCTCACTCATCTTCGCCTTCTAAAAAAAGGATATCTCTTTAACCTTAAAGAATTTGAAACAAATTCAAACCTTGTTTTACCTAAGAAAATCGAAGGCCTTAAAGATTTTGTTGCTGGTCAAAAAACAGTTCAAATTAAATACAAAGGTGGAAGTATGAGAGGAAAGTTTCGACCTATTAGGCCCATAGGATTTCTTCCTCTTCCAGAGGGCAATGTCCTCTACGCCCACTGCTTAGTTAGTGATCTTTACAAATCTTTTAAAGTTTCAAAAATAGTGGACTTTAAAGAAGGAGAAGAGAGTTGAAAAAGAGTCTCTTCTATAAATTTCAGCAGGTCATTATTTTCATTATTCACATTCTTCTTCTGTGGTGGATCTATTGGCTTTTGCAAAACACCGGTCGCCTCTCCACTTTACATGTCATGTACCATTTCGCTGGTATTGGTATTTATGGGGCACTCTTAATTAGAGGTTGTGCGGCATGGGCGAAGTATCATCATTTAAAAGAACTTGAGACTCAAGAAAATAGTAATGACAACGACAAATGAAACTTGGCAAAAAGAACTAAGACAAAACATTCGCTCTGTAAAAGACTTCAATGATTACTTTGAAAAGAATTTAACTTCTGATTTTCCATACGATATAAATATTCCTCTACATATCGCAAAAGAAATTAAAGAGAATAAATCCTCCGTGCTGATCAAACAATTCATGCCCATCGAAGAAGAACTAGAGAATCAAAATCAAGGTGTTGATGATCCCATCGGTGATCAAGAAAATTCATTAAACGATGGTATTGTTCATCGCTATAATAATAGAATACTCTTCTTTCCAACATCCACTTGTCCTGTGATCTGTCGCTACTGCTTTAGAAAAAATGAGCTAAGTACAGGGGCCGATGTTCTTAAAGGGAAATTAAAAGTCCTAGATGAGTATCTGAGTAAGAACTTAAATATAAATGAAGTTATCTTATCGGGCGGAGACCCTTTAGTTTTATCTAACCAGAGAATTTTAGAAATTCTAAATATTATAAAAACTCACTCTAGTATCAAGTACCTACGTTTTCATACTCGAACTCCTGTTTCTCTTCCAAGTAGAATAACAAAGGACTTTATAAAAACGATAAAAGAAAATAAAGGAAGGCTTAAAATAGTTTTTTCTATTCACGTCAATCATGCAAGTGAAATTACTTCAGATGTTGAAAGTGCATTTGAGAAATTGTCACATTTTCAGCTACTCTCTCAAACAGTACTTTTAAAAGGTATTAACGACTGTCCATTAATTCTTAAAAGCTTAATATATAAACTAGATCAAAATAGCATTCGCCCCTATTATCTTCATCATCCTGATAAAGTTAAAGGTGGCATGCATTTCATGGTATCTAAAGATCATGGCCAGGCAATAATGAGAAAGCTAAGAAAAGAAGTTTCAGGTTGGCTGCTTCCACATTATATTCAAGATAATCCTTCTGGTAAAACCGTCATCGCTTAGTACTTAAAAGATATTAAGTGACAAAAATACCTGTCAAGACTCAGAAGTATCAAAATATCCCCATAATTAAACAAAGGTAATTTTAAATTAAGTGCACTTTTTTTCTGCCTTTAATATCAAGCACTTAAGAGTTAAAATCTTAAGGCAATCAAACTTCACATTCTTCCTTTATGAAATAGGTATAGAATATTCTTAAATGAAATGATTGGTTAAAGGAAGAAGCTAGTGAGTAATGATACTGGTATTCAAATACATGACAAGCTCTTAAAGCTCGTATCGACAAAGTTTGACGGTCAATCAGTTTTGATCGTGACACCGAGTAAAACATTACGAACTAATATTAAGAAAGTTCTCGTCATGTTTAACTTCTCGCTTGATAGAATTGGCGTCACAGACTCATTTTACGCCGCAAAAGAGATATTAACTGAATATAAGCCATCAATAGTCATCTGCTCCTTTGTTATTGATGAAGAGTTTGGCTCAATTGACCTGATGAGACTTCATAGAGAAAATTTCCCCTCAACAATTGATAATATCTTCATCTCTCTAACTAGTAGTCCAAGTCACTATATGCGTACTTATAAGTACGAACATAAATACGATGAAATCTTCAAAGGAGAACAGAGTATTCAGGGCTATGCTAATGGATTACAGTCTGTGTTTATACAAAAATTACAAGTTAAACCCAGAGATTTGATTATCGCTGATATTCAGTCCTGTATAAATAGAAAAGACTTCAGTGCCTCGATAGACTTGCTTAGCAAAAATGAGGAACAATTAAGAGACGTAGATAAGTTTTCACTGCTGGGTGAGATATATTTCAATCAAGCTCACTATGATAAATCAATTGAGGCCTATGAACTTCTATTAGAAGAAGACCCTATTAACTTTAAGGCTCTCCATGACTCAATAAAGGCGTATTACGCGCTTGGAAATTTTAAACAAGCATCTGAGCTTCAAGACTCTTTTCTTGAACATTTCGAGTGTGTCCCAGAGAACCTCATACTATTTCTAAGAATATACGTAGAGAACAAACAATTTACCAAGGCGTTAAACTTAGGACAACAATATACTGATGATGTGCTTCTAACCAAAGAAGATAAAATGAGTTTAGTCGAGCTCTATCAAGAAGCTGCCAAAGGCATGTTAGATGAAAATCCTGAGAAGGCACAAGAAGCCGTTGATGCTATAACGAGTACACTACTATTGTCTGGTGGTACCAATTTTAAGGTCTTTAATACGGCCATAGATATTCTTATAAAAACCAGTGACTTCAAAGCTAAAGCAGAAGAATTGTATTCGAAATATTATTCTAACTTTAGTGATGAAAAAGAAATTGATCTCATGGAATACAAGGCTTACTACGCCTCAAGAACACATGATGAAAATTTCAAACTGGGTATTGAATTATTCAATAAAAATTACAAAAGCCATTTTCTTTTTTATACCTTGATCATAACAGGATTAGAGATAGGTAGAAAAAAAGATGCTCTTGAAGATATTATTTACAGCGCAATTAAAGCATTTCCCGACTTTAGACCAAACTATGAAGCACTTCTCACTAAAGTTGAACAAAGCTAATCAACAGATACTTTTGACTTCCATGAAGAGCGAAAAGATTAAGATTTTCTTTAGTATATTACTGATAATACTAAATCTCACGTTACAACTTTAGTTTTAAAAATAGTGAAGAAGCCAATTTAATTAGCTATCTTGATGAAATTGCTACTGCTTAGGTAAGTAACTTGATAAGTGATAGCGATCACGTGTCTTAACATAGTCCTCTTGAGCACCCATAGCGATAATACAATCTCCCTGCTCAAAGGTATATTCTCCCCTTGGATTAAAGACAAACTTCTTGTTAAGCTTTCTTACTCCAACGATAATAATATCCTCCATCTGAGGTCCTACTTCGCTCAGTTTCTTTTGTATCAAGTCAGACTTCTCAGAAACGTAGAGATCAGCCAACTGAATAGGTACCTCTTCACCGTGACTTCCTCTCATTCCTTTAATATTCAAAAAATCTTCTACACCTGGGTTCAAAACACTTTCAGCAACATTGAGACCACTCATAACAAATGGAAGAACAACTTTATCAGCTCCAGCTCTAAGCATTCTTCTCTCTGCACTTCTCTCATTTGCTCTAACAATAATTTGAAGGTCTTTATTAAATGATCGACATGCTAAAGCAATATATAGTCCATCTGAATCATTATCTACAACGGAGACAAGAACACGTGCTTTATCTACTCCTGCCTTCAATAAGATATCATCATGAGCTGCATCACCTACGATATAATTATATCCCTCTGAATTTAACTTCTCTAAGAGATGTTCTTTTTTTTCAATGACAACAAACTTCACACTTTCTTCTTTGAGTCGTCGACAAATAATTTCTCCCATTCTTCCAAAACCACAAACAACAGTATGTGCTTCGAAATCCTTAATCTTATTCTCCATTTTCTGTCTCCTTCTTTGAGTGAAGTCAATACTTGCAATATAGCTTAAAATTGTAGAAACACTAAATGTCACTAGCCCTACACCTAAGAGTAAAAGAAAAATAGTAAATACTTTTCCACCAATCGTTCGAGGAACAAGGTCCCCATAACCAGTTGTCGTAAGCGTGATAACTGTCATGTAGAGAGCATCGAAGAACGGCAAACTCTCCAAAGAGGCATAAGTAAGAGTACCACCAAAGACGATGACAACGATAAGCGCAGTAATGGCCAATATTTTTATTAGAACACTTTTTGTTTCCATAGTTCATTATCTCAGCTATTTGAAATTGCACAAGAAAGGCTATCACAGTGGTATCTTTTTCCTTAAATCTAACTAAAAGTTAGACACTCCAACTTGCCTCTTTGTCTAATTCTCAAAGCTACGCAGTTTTTGTAAAAATAAATAATGTTAAAAGGAGAAGATAATGAAATTCAAAAAAAGTATGTTACTTACGATCTTAGCAACAATGACTTTTTCTCTTAGTTCTCAAGCGACTGAGGAGCTTAAGTACTCAATCGTCACTGAAGATAAAAGAATAGAAGTTAGAGACTATGAGAGCTATGTCACAGCTTCTGTCTCTTATGACTCAAAAGACCTATATGACAAGAAAGCATTTAGGACGCTATTTAGATATATATCGGGAAACAATACTTTAAGCCAAAACATAGATATGACGGCACCAGTAATTATAAATGATAGCACCAAAATTCCTATGACCGCTCCAGTTATAATAAATCAAAATGAAGAAGATAGTATTTTTCAAATGTCTTTTGTCCTTCCTTCTGAGTTTACATATGAGAGCGCACCAAAGCCCTTAAATAGAGAAGTCATTCTCAAGGAGATTCAAAAAAGCCTTAAAGCAACTATTAGATTTAATGGATTCATGACAAAAAGGGCCATTGAAAAAAACACACGTAAACTCACTAGTTGGATAAAGAATGACGGAAGGTTTTCAATCATATCTAAGCCCGTACTTGCAGGTTACAATTCGCCAATGACGTTACCATTTCTTAGAAGAAATGAAATCATTATTGAAGTTGAATATAAGTAATTTAAGAAATATTGATTCGATTAGAGTAATGGAGCGGAAGACCAGGGTCGAACTTTGTGCCAGCGTTAAAACTATCCCAAAGGATAGTTTTGACGATGAGCATCTCGCCGGACCTTGAAGCCTTTCCAACTTATTCCGTAAATAATCATGATTGGTGCAATGGAGCGGGAGACCAGGGTCGAACTGGCGACCTCCACCTTGGCAAGGTGGCGCACTACCACTGTGCTACTCCCGCATTACTTGAACTTAGGAAATATAAACAGACTAAAAAAATCTGTCAATTATTTTTTTCTTATAACACATTAAGTCTTTCATATATCTAATCCTTAAATATAATCGTTCTATGGAAAAAAAGAAGCCACAGAAAATTCTCATTCTTGATAGAAAGGCAAACCGTAGAGATACGCTAGCATCAAGATTTCGACTTCAGGGTTTCGTAGTAGAGATCGCTCTTGAAGGATTCCAGGCATTGTCTATTTTAGAAGAAGAGTTATTTGATACTTTTCTTATTATTGGTCAGACTCATGACATGCCTACATTTGAAATAATAACACTCACCAGAGGTATCTTTAATAAGAATGAATTACAGATTATCTATTTAGACCCGAGACCTAAGGAAGAGGATATTCTTGATTACAGTAAGATA
>DDIK01000173.1 GCA_002338505.1 Bacteriovorax sp. UBA1852 | reverse complement strand
TGAGCTTAAGCAATAAGAATAGAAGAGGAAAAATTAAGGTCGTAGTTAAAGGCGCAGAATATGAGCGCTTAAGGGTCGTGTCAAAAGACTTAAGAGATCTTCTTGAACTAAATAAATCTATTTCTATTGTTGATATTCAAGGTTATCGAGAAGATGAGATTGTGGCTCTTGTCGATCCAGCAAAGATACAAGAAAAGCAAGTCACGCTTGGTGAGATTTCAAGGGCCATAGATCGTAGTAACCTTAATCTTAGTGCTGGAAAGTTTGAAAGTGATAAGGGGGATGTCTTTGTTAGAACCCTTAATGAGTTTGAAGATGAAAATGATGTGGCAAATGTCGTTGTACGATCAAATAGTGAAGGACAATCTGTTCTAGTTAAAGACGTCGCTAAAGTTGTAAAACGACCAGTCGACGATGGATCTTTTGGAAGATCAAATGGTGATTTGGCATTATTCTTAGACGTCCGGATTAAGTCTTCAGCAGATATTATCAGATCTAGTGATTGGGTGAAAGGTGTCGTTGCAGACTTCTTTGCAAACCCTAAATATAAAGATGTTGCTCACTCCTTTGTTGATGATTCGTCTTATTTTGTAAAGCGCCGACTTAATGTTTTGAGAGATAATGGGATTTTAGGAATTGGTCTTGTTTTTATTTGTCTTCTACTTTTCTTAAATACTTCGACTTCAATAGTAACCTCCATGGGGGCTCCTATTGCATTTATGATCGCATTTATTTGCATGGACTTTATGGGATTATCTATAAATTTAATCTCAATGTTTGGATTAATCCTAGTTCTTGGAATGCTTGTCGATGATTCAATTATTGTCGCCGAACAGTTTTACCAGAATCTAGAAGAAGGAGATCCACCTAAAGAGGCTGCAAGAAAGGCTGCTTATCAGACGATTAAGCCTGTAACCGCTACTATTGTAACCACGATGATAGCATTTGGAGCACTTTTCTTTATGGGTGGAATCATGGGGAAGTTTCTGTGGCCTGTTCCTGCCACGGTTATCATATGTCTGATCGCTTCATGGTTTGAGTGTTTCTTTATCCTTCCATCTCACCTCGCGGACTTTGTTAAGCTAAAAAAGAATAAAGCTAGTGAGTATAGAAAGCAGTGGTACCTACCTTTTAAGAAGATGTATGGGAGTACGCTAAAAATTGTACTCAAAGCTCCGACGATTACTAATTTTACTTTCTTTCTTATGTTTGTTGGATCAATCTTTGTCGCAACAAAAATGAATTTTGAGTTATTTCCTGGTGATGACGTAAGAACAGTCTTTGTTCAATTTAAAGGAAAGGTCGGAACAGCAAAGGAAGAGACTTCAAAAGAAATGCTTAAAGTGGAAAAGATGATCGTTAACTCATTTCCAAAAAACGAGGTACAGCAAATTCAAGCTCGAATTGGTATCCTTATAGGTGATCAAGGGACTAAAACAGGAAGTCATTATGGCTCAATTGTTCTCTATCTCACAGATCCAACAGAGAGAGAAAAGAGTACAGATGAGATTATCAAAAAAGTTACAGATAGAGCTGAGCAAATGGTAGATCCAAACTTTAAAATTCTTGTTAAGAAAGTTCAAGGCGGGCCTCCTCGAGGAAAAGATGTTGATATTGAGATCTTTTCAGATTCAATAGAAGAGCTAAAAATTGTTTCAAAGAAAATTGAAAAGGCACTTTCTAAAGAAGCTGGAGTAGTGACAACGGAGATCGACTTTGAAGAAGGGAATGATCAGGTTATTTTTAAGGTTGATGAAGCTGAGGCCTTACGTTTAGGTCTTTCAGTTAGAGATATAGGCTTGGAGCTTAGAAGGGCCTTATCTGGAGATGAAATTACTCAGATTAGAAAATCAGATGAAGATATCGAAATAAAGATCAAGCTTGATGAAGAAATTGTAAAGACTGCAGAGCCTTTACTTGGACTTACAATGCTAAATTCATCCGGGAGGCTTATTCCCTTAAATAAAGTTGCACAAATTTCTAGTCGACCTGGAGCTTTCGTAATTAGACGTCTTGATAGAAAGAGAACCTTTTCTATCTCTGGAACTCTCGATAAAGCGCAAACAAACTCTACGAAAATTGCGACAGACTTTAATCCCAAACTTGAAAATATTCTAAAGGATTATCCTGGTATTACTTTTAACTTTGGTGGTGAGAATGAAGATACACAAGAATCTATGCAAGGGCTTTTGAAGTCTTTCGTTATAGCGATGTCTTGCATCTTTATAGTTTTAGTTCTGATGTTTAACTCAATTGCCCATCCACTGAGCGTTATGACTGCAATCCCATTAGGTATGATTGGAGTTATTTGGTCTTTTAAACTCTTTGGTTTAAGTCTTGGATTTATGGCCATGATGGGAGTTGTAGGTTTGATTGGAGTTGTTATCAATGACTCAATTGTTCTCGTAAATTTTATTAATTTAAAAAGAGAAGAGTATGAAAGTATGTATGAGGCGATTTTTGAAGCTTGTATTTCCAGACTTCGTCCAGTTCTCCTTACTACTTTTACGACTGTAGCAGGACTATTACCTGTTGCGCATGCTAGGGGTGGAGATCCATTTCTTAAGCCGATGGCGATGAGCTTTGCTTGGGGACTTGCATTTGCAACATTTGTCACACTTGTTTTTGTTCCATGTCAGTACTTAATTTTTGAGAAGATTAAAAACTTTTTTCGTTTTAAGAATAAAGTTGAGCTAGGTCACGCTCTTGATATTAAGAATCGTGAAGCAGAAGCTTTGAACAGCTAGGGCACAGAATAAGGTCTCTTTTTTTTATACGTTGAATAAGATCAAGGCTTAGATTTATACGACATGATGAGCAAGAGTTAGCTTTCAAATGGCTTATGGCACCTTTAAGGCCGTGCTTCTCTTGTGCAATTTCAAATAGTCGCTGTTCTTCTGGTTGAAGTTCTAAAAATAAACCTTTTATTTGTTCCTGAAGTTTTTCGATTTTAGTGTTATTTTCTATTGTTGTATTATCTATCTCAAGTTCTATTTCTGAGATAGTTTCATTGATACCAGATATAAACGTTTCGGTTTCTGATAAAGATTTATCAAGTTGAGAATCTCCTTCATAAAGATCTAAAATTTCGATTTCAATCTTGTCTTTCTCGTTACTCGCATCTGCAATTTGTGTATTTAAAGTGTTCAGTTCCTTTTCAGTAGAGACTGAGCTTATAGCTTTGTTACTTTTACTTAGTTTTGTTTCTATACTGTGAAGATCTGCTTCTAGGTGACTAGTTTTACGTGATACTGAATCTTTTTCTTCAAGTAAATGCGTCTTTTCATCGAGTTTCTTTTGTTTTTGTTTATGAAGAAATGCGATTCTTTTTATCTCATCCTCATTACTATATTCATATTTCTGGATGATTTTGTAGTAAGCTTCGATATCTTTTAAGACTTGTTCTTTTTCCACATTTGCTCCAGTTGGGGGGCGAGTTTTGACTAGCATCTATTGTATTAATTTTTTGTTAGAATATAAAGAATGAAATCAAGTATTTAAGGAAGCAAAATGCGCGGAAATAGTTTTGGAAAGATGTTCTCGTTAACAACCTTTGGTGAGTCTCATGGGGTTGCTCTTGGGGTTGTGTTGGATGGTGTACCTCCTGGTCTTGAAGTATCTCCACAGGACTTACATGATGAGCTACTAAGAAGGGCTCCTGGCCAGTCAAAGGGAACGACTTCAAGAAAAGAGGCTGATGAACCTGAGATTTTATCTGGTGTATTCGAGGGGAAAACCCTAGGTACTCCTATTGCAGTCATTGTCAGAAATACAAATCAAAGATCAAAAGACTATGACACTCTAAAGACAAATTACCGTCCAGGCCATGCTGATGAAACCTATGAAAAGAAGTTTGGGCATCGAGACCATCGTGGAGGCGGAAGAAGTAGTGGAAGAGAAACCTTGTCACGGGTAATTGCAGGTTATTTTGCTTCGTTAATAATTAAAGACATAAAAGTGAAGGCTTTTATCACAAAGTTAGGGCCCTTTGAATATGAGAGAAATAAGCTCGATAACATAGATCAAGATCTAGGTACTTATAATTTTGCTGATCCTACAAAAGATGGTGAAATTGAAAAGTATCTCATCAATTTAAAAAAAGAAGGTGAGTCTGTTGGTGGCCAGATTGTTATCAATGTCGAAGGATGTCCTGCGGGATTAGGCGAGCCAGCATTTGATAAGTTAAAAGCTGAGTTTGCGAAGGCACTACTTTCAATTGGTGCATGTGTATCTTTCTCTTTTGGCCTAGGTGAGAAAATGGCTGAGCTTGAAGGCAGTGTTGTTAGTGCACAAAGAGAGAATTTTGGAGGGATTGAAGGTGGAATTTCTAATGGTGATACAATTATTTTAAAAACCACATTTAAGCCAACTTCCACTGTTGGTAAAAAGGCAAAAGCTGGAAGGCATGATCCATGTATTCTTCCTAGGGCTGTCCCTGTCGTTGAATCTATGGTGAAAAATGTTTTAGCGGATCATTTATTAAGACAAAAGGCTTACGAGTAAATTATGTCAGATATAAAAATAATAAAAGACCTAGAAGAACTTAGAGATAATATTGAAGATATTGATACGGACTTTGTACTCATTCTAGTTGATGCAAATGTTTATAATATTTATCGAAAGAAGTTTGATTTCTTAAATTTCAAAAATAAAAAAGTTGCAGTATGGAAGTCTTTAGAGGGGGAGCGTACAAAGTGCTATGATGAACTAAAGAATGCTCTTGAGTTTTTTCTTTCTAAAAAAGCTCATCGAAATACTCATCTTATTGCAATTGGTGGCGGTGCAGCCTCAGATTTTGGAGGTCTTGTTGCTTCAATGCTTCTTCGTGGAGTGAAGTGGTCCGTTATCCCTACAAGTTTACTTGGTATGATCGATGCAGCAGTCGGAGGGAAAGTCGCTATAAACTCAGAGCATGGAAAAAATCTTGTTGGTGCTTTTCATCTTCCTGTTAATGTACTTATCTTAAAAGACTTTTTAGAAACTCTTCCTGATATTAATATTCTCGGTGGTAAAGGAGAGATGCTAAAGTATTGCTTTCTATCTCGTGAGATTAATAACGCTATACTTAATGACTCAAGTCTTTCTGATATTATTGAATTATGTGCAAAGTACAAACAAGAGATAGTCGATGCTGACTTTAAAGAGAGTGGCAAAAGAAAGATACTAAATCTTGGGCATACCTTAGGCCATGCATTTGAACGAATCTATGAACTAGAGCACGGAATTGCTGTTTTTTGGGGAATGGTTGTTATGTTCTATATCTATGATGATGAGGATCATCTCGTAAATTTAAGAGCATTAGTAGATAAGCTTGAACTCAACTTTGGAGAACCTCCTTGGTTTAATAAGACTTTTCCTGTTGAAGATATTATGAACTATATTCAAAGCGATAAAAAGGCATCGAGTATCGATCGTCTTGATATTGTTCGAATTGATGATCTCGGTCAGCCTATTATTCAGAATGTCCTTTTTAACGATATCGAAAATAAACTTAGAGAGAAAAAAGATGAACTCAGAAAATTTATCCTTTAACAGTAATTCTGGAAAATTAAATAAAAAAATACTTGTTCCTACATCGAAGTCATATGCAAATAGAGTTTTAATACTTGCCGCCTTAAATCCCGATATTGTCGTTATTGAGAATGTTCCTGAATCATCAGACGTACGTAATATGATTAAGTGTTTTAAAGCGATTGGACTTAATGTCACTCAGACAAATGATCAAGTCAAAATTAATAACTCATTTCCGGCATGTGAAGTCACTACAGATGAGACCTTAGTACTCGAGACTGGTGATGGGGGGACAACAAATCGTTTTTTAATACCTTTATTAGCACTTGGAAAAAACCAGTACAAGCTGATACCAGCTGAAAAAATGAGTGAGAGACCAATGGATGAGATGAAGAATATTCTTAGAGATCTTGGTGTTTCAATCGACGATCAGTCTTGGTTTACTTTAAAGGGACCCTACAAGAATGAAAGAAAAGAAGTTGAAGTTGACTGCTCAGAGACAACTCAGTTTGCAACAGGATTTTTACTATCTTTGCACAAAGTTGGAATTAAGGTAATTGAGAAAAATCTCAAGACGTCGATTCCATATTTGAATATGACAAAAGAATTAATCATCAAGAATACTAATCGTTATAGTGTACCAGTTGACTTTAGCTCGTTGTCATATCCTCTAGCAATGGCCTCTTTTTCTGGAAGTTTAACTGTTCCTAATTGTCGTGAAATCGACGAATATCAGGCTGACTCAGTTTTTGTTCAAATTTTAAAAGATCTTGGTGTTCAAATTGATATCTCGAGTAATGGCTTAAGTCTTAAAGGGCTTAGTGATTTACCAAGCTTTGATGTTGACTGCTCAGCCTGTCCTGATCTGGTCCCAACTCTTTGCTTTCTTGCTTCATACGCAAAAGATCGAAGTATAATTAGAAACGTGGAAATATTAAAATATAAAGAATGTGACCGCTTAAAAGAGATGTTACGGATAATGAATTTATTTGAAGTTTCATCATATTATGAACCAGATCAGGATGCTATTATTATAACAGGAAGAATACCTCACAGTAATCCCGTTGAGGTGAAGACTGAAAGGGATCATAGAATGGTGATGATTAGTCACTTATTTCAGCGTATGAATGGTGGAGGAGTGCTTCATGATATTGACTGTGTTCATAAGTCTTTTCCTCAGTTTTTTGAAGTCATGAATTAGTGTTAATTAATTTGTTTGCGAAGATTATCTTATTTCTTGCTACTCGTTCCAGACTGTTTAGAAAAGATCTTATAAAGACTTTAAGAAGACTAAAAATTGTACTTAAGGTTGAAACTGAAGATTCAAAGAAGATGCTTCATATCTATAGGAAGTATCTAAATTCAAATGCTAGCCACGATGAAATGACCTGGGCAAACAATCAATTTAGAGATTTATTTAAGACACTTGGAATTGGGGCGATTCTTCTTCTTCCCTTTGCTCCCATTACTTTGCCCTTAATCGTCATAGTTTCAAAAAAGTTAGGAATAGATATCTTACCCGAGTCTTTTAGTCGAGATAGTGAGTAAGACTAATGATTTCCTAACATGACGTTTTATAAAAACTTTGTTCTACTTTTAATATGAAAAAAATTAAAGTAATTCTCATTATAGCTTTCTCTTATTCATCATTTGCTCTTAAGTTACGGGTGACAACCTTTAATGTAACTTGTGATTGGTGTAATAAGGGCTATTACGATAAGTATAAAAAAAGAAAACATTGGATTATTGATACTTTAAAAAGAATAGATGCTGATGTTGTTGCTCTTCAAGAAGTTAGGACATCAAGACAGGTCAAATATCTTCATAAAAAGCTAGAAAATTACGATCTACATTATACAAAATTTAAAGTTTTTAAAAAAAGTGATCCTGCTTTCTTTTTAAAGAAAGGAAGGTTTGAGGTTCTTGATAGAGGTGGAAGGTGGCTTGGCCCTAAAGGTGATAGGAGACTATCTTTTGGTTGGAAATTATCATTACCAAGAAGACTATTTTGGCTTAAAGTGCGAGACCTGAAGTCTAATAAAGAGTTGTACTTAGTATCAAGTCATTTTGATAATCGCAGAGAAAATAAGGAGCCTTCGGCTCATATATTAAAGAATATGGTGCTCGATACTTCGATACCTATGATCTTCGCTGGAGATACAAACTTAAGGCCTTCGATGAGCGGATTTTCTACGCTAATGAGTGGATTTATTGATTCCTTTGACATTAAGGAAAAGCTTTCATTTTTGAAGAATTCCGATACAACTCCTCATGATAGTTGTAATTTAGAGAAGGCTAAAGTCTTTCCAGCCTGTAGGGTAGATCATATTCTCTTATCTAAGGGGCATGAGTGGAAAGTCACAGATTGGGGAGTCGATCAGTATAGGTATGGTAAGCAAGAAAAATTCACTTCAGATCATCGCGCATATTTTACAAACCTGGAGCTTAAGTAGCTGTAAATACGTTTGTGTAATTCTTGCACGTTCCTATAAATCCTTCACATTTCTCCGATACGTTCAATATATATGTTATTTTGATAGAAATTAAACTTTTTGGAAAATATATGAAGAAAGTAATTGTTGTTATATTGTTTGGTTTATCAGTATTTGCTTCGGAAGATGCATCGTTATGTATTGATAAGGTTCAGAGTTTTCTTAATGTTGAAGACAATGAAGCTGTTACCTTGAATGGAAAAGAGAAGCACTCACAGAAAGATTGTTTCCTTGATATGTTTACAAGGCTCGAAAGAGATTCAGATGAAAATGCTATAGGAGAACTTGTAACTTCACTTGAGGTTCAGGGAAAGCGACGAGGTATCTCAACATCTATTTTAAAAATTGATGAAAGTCAGGAAGTACAAAATATTACTAAGTGTAAAGCTGGTAAGAAGAAGCTTGTTTTTTCATATAAAGTGAGAACAAAAGATCGTCGATACTTCTACAATAAAGTAACTCTAAAAAAAGATGATGAAGGAAAGCTTCGCGAAGCTAAAATTGTAAAAAGGTTTTATAGCTATAGAGTATTTGATAAATCAAATCGTAAAAATGTTTGTCGTTTCTAAAGCTTAAGAAAGTTACGATATTTAAGTTCTTCGCTAATTTGTAACTCTAGCTCTTTATCTGTGCCATTAATTCTAAAATTTAATTTATAATCACCAGGCGCAAGAACTTTATAGAATTCATTATTATAAGTTTGAAACTCACCAACTTTTTCGCCATTTATAGTATTTACTTTGATCTTAGTATTATGTGGGAGGCTAATGCCAGTCCCTCTGTGCACAGATTTAATATAATTAAAGATAGCCTCTTTATTTTCATTGTAAAAATAAGTTCTATCTCTGTAGTTAGGCCATTTTCTCTTACTTACTTCAATTGTAACCTGAAGGTCGTTATACCAGTGGTAACTCCAATCCTGCATACCACCATTAACCTCATACCATTGGTATCCATTGGTAATAGCATCTTTAAAGCGACTTCTTGTAAGAAAGTATCCTGTATTTTGAACATAATTTTTTGAAAGATCTACAATGAGGTCATTTTCAGGGTGAAGCTCGTCATGAGTATCCCAAGGGTAATTTACGACAACGGCACCTCCGTGATAGTTGAAAGAAAGTGCAAAGTTTCTGGACTTTTGAAAATCCATCATCGCTTTGACTTCTTTGGGAGGAGTTCTAAAGTCTCCTGGTCTCGTGAAGTCTGGAAAGCTTCTATTGAGATCTACATAATTAGCATTGCCACGTCTTCTTCGGTCGGCTCCATCAGGATTCATCGTTGGCATAACGAATAATTCAGTATTATCAATAAGACTTTTAACTTCAGGGTTTGTGCGATATTCAATTACTAAATCTTCTAAAAATTGAAGAAGGATCTCTCTACCCATAATTTCGTCCCCATGCATATTGGCCATGAGTTTAACTTCTGGTTCGAGCTCATCAATATGAGGATTATCTGAAATTTTCAAAAATACTAAATCTTGACCTTTTTCACTCTCGCCAATTTTTATAAGTTTAATAATTTCAGGATTAGCTGACGCAAGACTTCTAAGCTGAGATATTATTTCGTCACTCTTTGGGTATCCATTAAGGGACTCAGTATTAAAAATCATTTGATCATGATCGATCCCTATTTGCTTAAGCCACTTTGAAGTTCCATTTGGTCCATAGAGTTCATAACCATCATCATTTAAATGATCAACTGTAAGATCTGGGTTTGATCTAATCATTTGAAGGTGGGTAGAAAGAGGATCATGAACAAATAGTGATTCTTTTACGATATTTGCAAATGAAGACTTTAGGACTAAGAGTGCTATAATTAATTTTTTCATTTAATTATTATGCTTTTTTTATAAGGTATAGTCCATCTCTAATAGGAATCATGGATTTTCGGACACCTGGAAGACTATTTACGTAGGTATTAAAGTCTCTGAGCGATTTCGTCGACTGGTCATCATTCTCGTCTTCTTTTTTACACACCTTGCCACTCCAAAGAACATTATCAACTATAATGAGACCATTTGAGCTTAAGAGCTCTAGTGATTGCTCAAGATAGTTTTTGTAAGAACCTTTGTCAGCGTCAATGAAAACCAAGTCAAATCTCTTATCTGATAAATCCTTGATAACTTCTTTGGCATCGCCAAAGAGTGCTTCAATTTTGTGACCGTGCTCACTTCTACTCCAGTAGCTCTGAGCAAACTCATTAATTTTTTTGTTCTTATCGATTGTATATACCTTGCCTTCGCTAGGTATTTGCTCGGCCATTGAAAGAGCAGAGTAACCTGTGAAAGTACCAATTTCTAGGATGTTCTTAACATTATGCGAGTGAATCATAAAAGATATAAACGATGAGACTAGCTCTCCTGAAATCATTCTTCCTAGAGGGTGATTTTCTTTTGTTTCATCACCAAGTTCGATGCATAAACTACTTGGACAATCAGAATGTGAAATACAATATTCTTCTACTTTCTTATCTACTATATCCATGACTTATTACCTCTTTTTTATAATTCTTAAAGAAGTTATAATATAAAGATGGCATATTGGATAGACACCACTACTAAAACCTTGCCTGCAGTAAATTCTGTGGGAGGTAAGGGTTATAACTTATTTAAGTTAAGGTCTTTTGATATCAAAGTACCAAGTTTTGGGGTTGTAACTTCAAAAGCACATCAGTACTGGAAGAAGAATGGGTCATTACCTGAAGGCCTTTTACTAGAAATTCAATCAAGTATGAGAAGCTGGGGCGAAACTAAATTCTTGGCTATTAGATCTTCTATGGCCGATGAGGATGGTGACGCTAATTCCTTTGCTGGAATCTTAGAGAGCTACTTATATAAAGAAACATCAGAGATTGAAAAATATATAATAAAGTGTTTCGAATCACTTAATTCAGAGCGCGCTATTGAATATTCTAAGAAGGCAGGACTCGATAATGATGTGATGCTTGGAGCTGTAGTTGTTCAAGTCATGGTTAATTCTGTACAGTCTGGAGTTGCCTTTAGTCGCTCTCCTGTCGGTGATTCATCTCTGATTCTCGTTGAATCTTGTTATGGAATTGGAGAGGGGTTAGTCTCTGGTCTTGTTGACGTAGATTCGTATCACTTAGATCGATTCAAAAATCTCGTAAAAAGTTCTATTTCTGTAAAAGAAAAGGGAATGTTCTATGACCAAAATAGTAATTCTTTAAAAGAGCTAGCAATTGAACAGAGCAAGAAAGAACTCTCTTCTCTCGATGAACAAAAGAGATCTAAACTCATTGACCAAATACTTATAATAGAGAAGTTCTACGATCATCCAGTTGATATTGAGTGGGCTTTCTGTAGTGAAAATGAATGTCATATTTTACAAACGAGACCGATTACACAAAACTTCAGAGAACTTCATTACTATGTTGATACAAATTTATCTGAGAGTTACCCAGAATTAACATCTCCCTTTACGGGAAGTGTTATACCGAGACTTTATGAGTCAGTATTCATTGAAAGTGCGGAAATTCTAGGTGCTTCGCCATCACGACTAAACGAACTCGGAATTTATTATAAGAAACTCGTTCAGTATATACATGGCCACTTGTACTATCATCTCGATAGTTATCATCAGGCTTTGTCTGCACTACCTGGTGGCGAGAAAAATATTCACAATTGGCATCGAATGATTGGAGGGAAACTTGATTTCTTATCATTTCGTTCACGTATAAAAAGTCGCACACTTTTTGAAGACATTCGTACTTTCTATCAACTTATTAAAGTTGCTTTACGGAATAAGAGTTACTTTAAGGTATTTTATGAGCGGTCTAAGAAAAATAGGGAAGCATACTCTCAAAGAATAGAGAAAGCCTCTGAGCTTCGAGATGTTGCCAAGACTATTGAAGACCTAATTAGTGCTAAGTTTAATTTTGGCTTAACAGTAGTCAATGATATTCTTATTATGATGTTCTTATCATTATTTGAAAAAACATCAAAAGCACAGGGACTTGATTCTGAAGAAATTACGAATTTTCTCAAAACTAACTCTGATGTTGAATCTCTTAAGCCCATTGAAGGCTTAAAAGATTTTTTAGCTAAGATAACTGATGAGAAGAAATTTTTTGACGTGTTTTCTAAACTTGTTGAAAGGGATGAATTTGTCACGTATCAGGAGATAGAAGTCGCAATGATGGAGTCGAATTTATCTACTGAATTCACCTCTATGCAAGAATACTTAAAACTTTATGGAGATAGAGCATTTGAAGAGCTTAAGTTTGAGTGCTTAACATTCTCGCAATCACCAAAGAATTTCTATACATTCTTAAAGTGGTATTCGCAATCCGAAGCTAAAGTAGTTTATGGTACAGATACGTCTGAAGCACCACAAGGTCTATTACTCAATTGGATTTGGAAGAAGTTACATCAATACATCGAAGCTAGAGAAGGCTCTCGTCTAGAGCGAGCACGTTTCTATAACCTTTTAAGAAATGCATTTTTAAAGTTTATTTATCTATTAAGAAAAGAAGAACAATTTAAACAATATGAATTAAATGACTTCTTTAGTCTAAGTTACGACTCCATTAGTGAATACTCTAGAGGAGATATTGATCTCGCAGAAATTTCACATAGGATAAATAGTAAGAAATCTTGGTCTGCTACCGATACAAGCTTTCCTGAATATCTAGCTTATGACGGAAGCGATAATCCTTGGTTTAAAGATCAACTTATTGAAGATGTTTCATCTAGTGACACTCTTCTAAGAGGTGAAGGGGCAAGTCTTTATGATTGTTCAGGTGAAGCTCTTGTTCTCAAGTCTCCTCAAGAAGCTTTTGCTTATAGTGACTTAAGTAATAAAATCCTAATCACTAAGACCACTGATCCAGCTTGGGTTTTTATAATGTCAAAATGCAAAGGTTTGATCTCTGAAAAAGGAAGTCTGTTGAGTCATACTGCAATTATTGGTCGCGAGCTATCACTACCGACAATAGTTGGTGTAAAGAACGCAACAAAAATATTTAAAACAGGTCAGCGTCTAGAGATGAGGTCATCTAAGGGTGAAGTAGAGATTATTTAAGACTATGAACCTTCATCATATAATTATTTAATGGACTAAGCGTAAAACCAGGGTTTTCTTTAAGTTCTTCTTTATTTTCAATAGTGAATCTATGATTAATACAAAATTTCAGTAGAATTATCTGCGCTTCAATTAATGCCATATGATTTCCAATGCACATTCTTGGGCCATAACCAAAAGGATAGAACTTTATTCCTTTATGCTCACTGTTAATATTCTTTATATTTGAAAACCTTTCAGGCATAAATTGATCAGGTTGTTCCCATAGGTTTTTTGCACGATGAGTAAAATATGGTGCTAGAACCATCATGGAACCTTTTGGAACTTTAAAGCCTCTCAAGCTATCATCATCAATTGCTTCCCTCGTGAAGACCCAAACCGTTGGGTGAATTCTCATGGATTCATTTATGATCGATCTCGCAAGATTGTCACCCTCAAGAATTTCAAGATTGATTTCGTTATTCTTAAAGACCTCATGGGCAAGTTCTTGCAATGATTTGAAGTAACTTGGGTTGTTACATAGCTCTATAAATGTCCAAGAAATTGTGTTTGCAATAGTCTCATGACCGGCCATGAAGAGAGTTACTATTTCATCTCTAAGCTGCTTGTCTGACATACCACCGATGTTTTCTTTGTTAATAAGGAAGGAGAGTAGGTCAGTTGGGATATTGGCTCCTGTTTGTATTAACTGCTTACGTGATTCAATAATATTTTCTATGAACGTATTTATATTCTTCTTACTCTTCTTTATTTTCTTATTGTATTCAGTGGGTATAAATTCAGGAGTCCTAATAATAGATCTCGTGATAACAATAATATGCTCTAAGAAATTTGTAATATCCTGATGAATCTCGCTATTAAAATCTTTTATATCCAAGTTAAATAATGAATCCATTACAATTTCAAGACTAAGTTTATGAAGGTATTCATGCATATTAATAATACTTTGATCTTTAAGATTGTCGCTAAAGACATCTGCATGCTTGGCAAATGTTGGAGCAAGCGCTCTTATGTTTTTGACAGAGAATGACTTTCTAATCATCTGGTTTTGTTTTCTCCAGTTCGCACCATCACTTGTGATAAGACCATCGCCAAGAATTTCACTTGTTTTCTTAGTTGATCTTCCTTTTATATAATTCTTAGCATTTTTTTGAAGAACATATTCTGCATCTTCAGGATGAGCTATAATGAAAATATTCTTTCCCATCAGTTTGAGGTGAACAAGTTCTCCGTACCGTTGAATATTTTCTTTAAAGAAGCCAATAGGATCTCTTCTATATTTAAGAAACTCTTTGAATTGATTAACTTTATTGCCTGGTGCATACATCTGTACATGATTCCTAGGTGTTGTATAATTATCATTATAACAAAAAGGAAAACGCAAAAAAGTGAGAGAAGAAAAAACTACCGATTTTAAGATAAGGTCAACGACTGAATGGAATGAAGACTTTATGAAAGAGTTTACTCAGATAAGAAACTCTTTTTATCAAGGACTTCCTCTCTTCGTTGAAGAAAATAGCGATGACTTGAAGCGTGAGCTTATAAGTAACTACTTTATAAAAGAGAATGTCTCATTTGAAGTTATTATTATATCGAATGGCACCGACAATGTCGCAAGACTAATTTGCTATTTTGATCCTAATAGTACGGAAAGTTGTTCATTTGGATACTTTGAGTGTCGTGAAGACTCTAATATTATTCCTATTATTCAATCTGAAATAGAAAGGTTTACTCGTTCACACGGCTGTACTAGTTTTAGAGGTCCACTGCAAGGAAACTTCTTTTTCTCATATCGTATGAAAATTTCTGGAGGGGAGCCTTTTTATGGAGAACCCTATCATTTTGACTACTATCCAAAGCTATTAGAAATGATGGGAATGCAAGTTTCTAAAAGATGGTATACGACACAGATCGATGGAAGAAAAACTATGAAGAACTTTAAAAAGATTCGTAGTTCTAGTGGAAAGAAGAATCCTAACTATAAGCATCTTAAGCTAAAGTTTATTTTTCCATGGCGCTGGAATAAATATCTAGAGATCATTTACGATCTATTTATGCGCTCTTACAAAGAAATGCCTGAGTATACACCAATTGACTTTGAAACTTTTAAAGAATCATATAACGGTTTTAAATATATTTTAAATCCATTTTTCTCTTATCTTATAGAGTACAAGGGCGAGCCAGTTGCCTTTTGTATAAACTTCTTCGATCCGTTAAAACATATCTATAGTTTTCAAGAATTAAGCAAGAATAAATTCGTGAGAAGTATTCCGGGACTTAAGCAGATACTCATGGGATATCTTCTTCTTCGTCTTAAATTTAACTTTGAGAAATTACTTATTATGTATGTTGGACGTGTCCCAACAAAGGATGGCCAAGAGATTAAAGGTATTCAAGCCTTGGTTTCTAAGTATCTTGGTGTCTTAGCATTTGCAGTGAGACACAAGAGTGCCTTTGTTTGTTATAGCGCTGAAAACTCGCCAAGTAATAAATCATGGGATAAAGACTCTAAAACATTCTATAGTGAATATGCTATGTATTTTAAGGAACTTAAGACCGTCTAATCTTTATACACCTACACTACAATTTACATCTGTAATTTATCATTCGTTGATTTGATTTAGAGTAAGCATAAAGGAATCAATATGAATGAAATAAACCTAACTTACGAAGACGTCGAGGGAATTGCAGGATTGGCGTTGGCGATAGTATTTATTGTAATCGAAAAATTCAGACCTGCAAGGGCTATGAATAAAATGGAAGATTTTAAATATGATCTTCTGGGCTTTTTGATTATCCCTATCGTCGTCGGGTTATCCCGTCACTCTATTAAAGAGTTTATCGCTTTCATTGATTTAAAAAGTCTTGATTTACTGGCAGGGCAACACTCGATCCTAAAAATATATCTAAGTTTATTAATAACTGATTTTTTCTTGTATACGAATCATCGTCTCATGCATACAAATACTCTTTGGAAGGCACATGTGTGGCATCATATGCCTAAAAACCTCTATTGGTTTAGTGGGTTTCGTTCAAGCTTTGTTCATGCATTTCTCTTTGCCGTTCCTGGAATAATGATAGGGTTTTATTTCTTTAATTTAAACTTCACCGAATTATGTGTCGCTTATTCTTATGGAGCATTTGCACAGCTATTCACTCATGCAAATATCAAATACAAACTTAATTGGTTATCATATGTCCTAGTTACTCCTCATATGCATTCAATTCATCATCAAGAAGGAAGTCATAGTCATAAGAATTTTGGCGTTATGTTTTCTTGGTGGGACAGGATGTTTGGAACTTATCTTGATCCTGAGAAGGTAGAGCATAGAGCATATGGCGCACAAAAACCTGAAGAAACGTCATTGTTTAGAATTTTGATTGGTTTATAGTAAGGCATTCTTGGCGCATTCAATGTTCTTTTTATATTCTTTAGAAATCTTACCATTAAAAGAATTCTTAAAGCATTTCTCCCACTCTTTAATGACAGACTCCTCACTCTTTTTCAGTGTGTCTAGGAGATAGTAAAAAGCAGAAAAGTGTGCTCCACATGCAGTAAAGTGTACGTAGTCAGTATCAGCGGGTGACATATGAGTGGAGAAAAAGAGATGAGTGAGCATATCTTCTTCTTTTGTTCTCTTTCTATTGTCAAAAACCTGCTTGCTAAACTTAAGATGAAACTTCGTAAAAGACTTCTTGCTGCACTTATTTAAATAGTCTTTGTACTCAGATTTCCATGCATAAGTGATTGATGATACAAGTGTAAATGTAAGAATTAATTGTAGTAGTCTGGATCGCATTCTTTGATTACCTCGCTTCTATTTTTATCTTCTTTATGACAAATAAACGTCTCACTTTCATCACATGGAGAAACGCTATAGTTATTTTTAAAACAACGATTATTAGGATGTGTTCCACATGTCGGATAATTGTTTTCAGAGTCTGCACAACGCTGTATTGAGATAAGGTGACTTCTTGTCTCATGTCTTTGATTGTCACCAGAATTCTCTAAGTTCTTCATCCAGTCTTCAAAATTAACATCACGATTAGTTCCTAGTACATTATCTCTGAAGCCAGTCGTTCCAATGTTATAAGCCCCAGCGCAAGCCATGAAAACTTTTGATTTCGGAGATACTTCTTTTTTATCAAAGTAGCTTCTATATTGAGACACACAATTCATCATTTTTGCCATACTCATCGCAAATGTTAGTTTATAATTTTTTTTATCAGAAAGAGATTTTTTCGTTAATATTCTATCGATTTCAGCATCGCTTGTATTAAAGTCTGGAAGAGAAGTTTCTTTCTCTCTGAGTTTATTATAGAATTCTTTAATTTTGCTATGTCGATAGAGATTCGTTTTGAGAGCTCTCACTGTCGCAATTCTACCTCTTATTTCTCTTGTTTTTGTTTTTCTATTTTCTAGCCACTTGAGGTCATCTTTAATAGCTTTTTCTTTGTATGGAAATTTCTTAAATAGAGACTCTACTTCCTCTATCCCATCATTTGTGAATTGACCAAAACCTACAGCTCCTGTATATGATTGACTAGAGTCCCATTGAGATGATTCACGAAATAATAAACAGGTAAAGATACTTTTAATTTCTTGAGTATCGTATTCATGATTACTCGCATCTATAAAGGCATCTACGACATTTGAAATAGCGCCCTTATATTTCGTCATATATTCTTTGTGAAGTGTCTTAGTCCTTTTGTAACATGAAAGATATTCATCAAGGTCAGTTTGAGACTTCCTATCGTCCCAGTAGGGGTCTTTGGTGAAGTTATTAGGCGTAGAATTGGGTATCGGTTCAGAATATGAGTTGCTGATGTCGCTACTCGTGATGTCGGGGGTACATGGTTTACTTGGGGCTAACATATTTATAAATTTTGCAGGATCATAAATAGTACAAGTACTATGCTCTTTCATAATTTCTTGACCTACTTTAACTTGTTGAACTTTCTTTTCAGAGTCGATATATTGAATGACATGATACCAAGATTCAGACTTTAATATCTCAACAACTGTTCCTTTCTTGAGATTGTTAACATTTCCACTTAGCTCTCTAAATTGGCATATGTTACTAGTTTCAAGACATTGAGTATTATCCTTAAGAATTTCCTTACTTAATATTTTTTTCTTTTTTTCACCTTCTTGATAGTATTCAACTTCTGTTGCCCAAGAAGGATGAGACTTATCTCCAGTATTTTTTACAACTGTTTTCGGCGGTATCCCTTCTATAGATTTATCTTGTATTTGGTGTATTGAGCATTCTTGTGCATTGACCGCTTGGGCAGGCTTTTTTGCTGGTATACAGGTATGATGCTTTAATCTATCTACATCAATATGTACGAAAGAACCTTCAAGTAGACTTTGCAATCCCTTTGGTCCATATATTTCAACAAGTGCTGTATTTCCAGTTTGGTCAAATACTTTTAGCCTAGATCCTGTAGGTGCTTCAATTAGATTCTCCAGTCCATCAAAAAGTACAAGTTCATATTCTAATTGATATTCGGAGCATTTCAGATCACTTGCATTTGAGTGACTTGAAAATAATAGAGCAATTGTTGTGATAATGAGTTTTATCATGACCTAATTATAACTTAGAAGCAGTTTTGATAATAGATATCAAGTATTTCCGACGTAATCCTAGATACTACTAGAAAATTTATTTTCTTTGTTTTGGCCAAGGTAGTGATCATAGCAAGAAGCGAGATTTCTTAAGAAATACAAGCCCTTATCTGTTACGCTAAGTTGATTATCTCGAATGTTTATCAGACGATCTTCTTCAAGTGTTTTGAGGTATTCTAAGTTCGCAACGAGATCAGTATGAAAAGAGCTATAGTTTTCGATTTTTTGCTGACACATTATTGTATCTATTAAGTCAGTTATTCTCTGATCTTTTGAACTAAGTAAATGCGTACTCTTGTATTTGAGCTCTTTCTTTTCAGTCAAATCAATATAGGAATTTAGATCTTGAAAATTTTGAAAATAAAAACTCTTCCCACTTGATATTGCGCTTGAACCTAGGCCTAGTGTGACATCAGACTTTTTACTAGTGTGACCCATGAAGTTTCGTTTGAGGTTACCTTTGTTCTTTGCTTTTTCTAGACTTGAGCCCTTTCTTGCAAAGTGGTCAAGTCCTAAAGAGATAAAGTCATGTTCTAACAAAAGGTTACGGCCCTCAATAAAGAGTTCAAGTTTTTTTATGCCATGAAGGAGATCAGCGGAATTTATTAGTTTTTGATTTTTAAGCTTTTGCGGAAGGTGAGCGTAAGAGTAATAAGCAATTGTGTCAGGATTAATAATCATCACACTGCGAATCGTCTCTCTTACTGATTGAAGTGACTGTTTTGGTAGACCATAGATAAGATCAAAGTTAATCTCAATACCTGGAATCTTATCTCGTAAGTCGCTCACAATATTTGAAACAAGTGAAAAAGGCTGTATTCGATTAATTGCCTTTTGAACATCATGATTAAAATCTTGAATTCCAAATGATACTTTTTTAATGGAGTACTTCTTAAAAAGATTAATGTGACTCTCTGACAGTATTCTTGGATCTAATTCAAGTGCAATATGAAGATCTTGATTAAAGCTCTTATTCGTAAAATATATAAGTAATCTATTAAGTTGAATATCCGTAAGAAAGTTTGGAGTACCTCCTCCAAAATGTAGCGAGTTGATCTTCAGGTCTTTACCAACTTCTCTCTCATATATTTCAAATTCACGAATTAAGCATTCTATATACTTGTCCGCTTGAGACCGGTTCTTCGTAATTGTTCTATTGCAACCACAGTAATAACAGAGCTTTTCGCAGTAGGGTATGTGAATGTAGAGATCTAAGCCCTTATCTTCAGCGGCATCAGATATCTCTTGATACCATAAATTCGTATTGGTCTCCTCGTTCCACTTTCCAACTGGCGGATAACTTGTATATCGAGGAAGAGGTCTTTGGTGCTTTCTTATTAGTGAATCAAGTTCATTTGTCATGAGAGCAATATACTTTAAGAGATAAATATAGATATGAGTTAAGTCATGTTTCGAAAAGTTTATAATAGTTTAAAAGATGAATATCTGTAATAATATCGATTATATACTTCTATTTAAGATTGAGGAAAGATCCATTAAGATACAATACTGCTTTACTGATATTTACCCTCTTTGTAATGAACTATAATAGAAAGAAGGATTCATATGAATAAATACTACGAGTTACACGAAAATTTTTGGCAAGGACTTATCGAAAAAGGTCATATTTCATGGGATAAAGAATCAAAGGAAGAATTACTTTTAAGAGATCGAAACCAAGTACTTTATAAATATATCAAGGACTCTGATATTTCAACGGCCCTAGACTTAGGTTGTGGATCTGGCAGTCAAAGCTTTTATCTCAGTAGTTTAGGTATAGAATGCACAGGTATAGACATATCTCCAACAGCAATTAATAAAGGAAGAGAACTTGCAAAAGAAATGAATGTGTCGATTGATTTTAAATGCGACGATGTTTGTAGCTTTGATTTAGGAAAGAAGTTTGACCTTGTAACTGATAGTTGCTTACTTCATTGCCTCGTCTGGGAAGAAGATCGAAAAAAGCTCTTTAGTAAAATGAAGTCACATTTAGCAGGAAATGGGAAAGCCTTCATATATACAATGATTAGAGATGAGAGAGTTAATCCTTTCGACGAACAGGACTATTTTTACTTTGATAATGACGGCATACTTTGGAGTAAGGGGCCTGAGAGTTTTGATGTAAACTGGAAAACTATTAATGGTGAAAGCTATTTTCCACATCGTAGAGTATATACATTAGAAGAGCAAAGAGCCGAAATCGTCGCGTCTGATTTAAAAATTATCCATGAAGAGGTTCTGATTGAGGATGATATAAGAAACAAAGTTTACGCTGCTTGGTGTGAATAAATACTATCTTTACATAGTTGTACTTACAATTAAACAATTCACTCAAGGAGAGAGTTATGAAAAAAATACTAGTTCTAGGCGGTAATCATTACTTTGGTAAAAAGTTAGTTGAATTATTATTAAAAGAAAATTTAGATGTCACATTACTAAATAGAGGAAATAGAGATGATGGCTTTGAAAATAAAGTCAAAAGAATTAAATGTGATAGGCATGATAAGATATCTCTTGAGAAAGCTATCGTCGAAAAATATGATATCGTCTTTGATCAATCGTGTTTTGACTATAATCAAGCAAAAATAGCATGTGAAGTATTTAACGGTAAAGTAGATAAATATATATTTACCTCAAGCATCTCTGCTTATAATGTTTCAGGCCCTTCAATCAAGGAAGAACTCTTTGACCCTCATACATTCACATTTGATAAGAAAGAAACAGCAGAAAGTAATTATGGAGAGGCAAAGAGGCAGGCAGAGGTTTCTTTCTATAAATATGCAACGTTTCCAGTGACGTCTATTCGTCTTCCAATTGTACTAGATGAAAATGATGCAACAGGAAGATTACAATTTCACGTAAATAGAATTAAAAATGATAAGCCGATATTCTTTTCTATTCTTGATTCATTGATTTCCTTTGTTTCTGCAGATGATGCAGCAAGATCTCTATACGAGTTAAGTCAGAATGAATTTACAGGACCAATTAATGTAGCAAGCTCAGCGCCAATTAGTCTAAGGAATTGCATGAATGAGATTGAAAAAATAGTAGGGAAAGATTTAATTTTAGCAAAAGAGCAGACGGAGAACAATAATTCTCCTTATAATATCTCAGAGGACTGGTATGTTGATTGTTCGAAGTTAAGTGCATTGGGTATTAAGCTCGAGTCTATCACGAGTTATTTACCACGGATGGTGCAATCGATAAGTAAGACAGGTTGTAATTATGCAGATTAATGAAGAACTAAATCTAGATAATGGATATAAGATTCGCTGGATGGAAAGTAATAATTTTAATGATAAAAAAAGTGACTTGAAAGAAAAGGTGTTCGAGGACGATCATTCTCTTTTTCCATTTGAATATCTTGCAGAGTCTGAAAAAGATCACATTAAAAAGTTAAGAGAAAATCTTTATAAAGATCAGTTTAGAATATGCCTTGGACTATTTGATAAGGAAGACAATTTTGTTGGTTGGAGCTTTGGCTATCAAGTAGACCAGATGACATATTACATGTGTAACTCTGGAGTACTAAAGAAGCATAGAAGAAAGGGTCTCTACACTGCTTTAATGAACGTAAGTTTGGATATCTTAAAAGAAAAAGGATTTCAAACAATCTATAGTCGTCATAATGCAACTAATAATTCGGTTATAATTCCGAAGTTAAAGGCGGGCTTTGTAATATCTAGTCTCGAAGTTGATGATGTTTTTGGTGTTCTTGTAACGTTAAAGTATTTCACAAATCAAAAACGCAGGAAAATTATGGATTATAGGGCCGGTCAGCTTAAGCCTGATGATGAGTTAAAAGCTTTATTTTCTATGTGACTACCCTAGAATACTTACTTGATTTAAAAATGAGTGTAAAGTATACTTGACACATGTCGATAATAAATAATTTAAAAGAAATTAGACTAAAGAATGAAGTTAACCAGAGCGAAATGGCGAGGGCCTGCGATGTCTCAAGACAAACAATACATTCAATTGAAGTATCGAAATACACTCCCTCTGTAGAGCTAGCATTAAAGATTGCTAAAGTTCTCGACTTATCAGTAGAGGATATCTTTCAAATTAAAGGAGAATCCAATGAAAAGTAAATTCTTGTATCCTACAAAGAGAAATGTCGTAGTGGGCTTTATTTTTGGTCAATTATTACCAATTATATTTTTAGGGATAAGTAATAAGTACGGTGATATTTTAGGTTGGATTCAATTCGAGCTTGTGATTATTGGTTGCTTATCATTATGGCAACTCAAGCCAATTGATGAACTTGATGAGCGAGAAAAAGAAGTTACAATAAAATGGAAAAGTAGAACGCTTGACTATGGTGCCACATTAATATTGATACCAATAATTGCTTTAAGTTTTAAGCCAGGTATAGATGGTTGGAGCTTATTTAATATGACAGCTATCCCTGTGTTTTTAGTTTTTATCTTCTGTTCAATAATGCCGAAGAAAGAATTTGGATATTATTTTGTAGAGAAAATGAAATAGGAGTTAAAAATATTGCTTCAACTTATTGCGACGAGATAAGGTCTTGTGAAATATACTTTAGATTACAGTTCTTTAAGTATATTATTTAAATATGTTTTTACTAATCAAGAGTGACAAAAAAGAGATGTAGATGACTATACCCAATAAGGAAATCAAGCTAACAGTTATAATTTTGATGTTGTTTGCAATTATTCAATTTTTCTTTGTGTCAAATTATGAAACAGATAAAACAATTCTAAGCTCACAAATTATTGACTCAATGGATAGAGACTTTAGACTATTTGGACAAAACATTCCGTGTAGTTCTTGGGGTACAACTCCTAGTGGAGAAAATTTAAAATGGGCGGAGGAACCTCCCTTATACCATGTTATAGGGGTGGTATTTAATAAGTTAGGACTGAGATCAATTAATTATAAGTTTATGGCGTTTATTTCTTATCTAGGATTGATTATTGGATTACTTTTAAACTTTAATTTGTTGACCATTAATGTTAAATCTCTTCCTTTAAAGACTTTAGCAATAGTCTCTATGCCTTTTGTCATGATCCATGCTCATAGACCTTTGCCTGACAATATGTCAGTTATGTTTTTAAGCTTTTTTCTCTATTTCTTTTTAAAAAAGAATAAGCCAATAGCTTTTGTTTTTGCCACCCTCGCGGTTACAACTAAGGCCCTTGCTATTTTTGCAATCTTTTCAGTGTGTTTAGGGGAGTTGTTTGCCTATAAAAAACAATGGAAAGAAAATTTTTTTAAAAACTTACTATTTGCTTTAAGTGTTATTCCAATGCTTCTTTGGTTATATTATTTAAAAGAAAATTCTATTCCAAACCCTTTCTTTGCCGATTCTTTGGGGGTTCAGCACTCTGGAGGAATGAATTTTGTCGATTTAACTACAAGGAAGTACTACTCTCGTATATTTAGTTGGACTGCTGTTAGAGGTGTTGGAGTTTTTATATTTGTACTCTCAATTTTTACTGCGATCAAGATGAAAGTAAAAGAGCCTCAGATGAAAATATTAATTTGGGGAATCTTAGGTCAAATCCTTTATATCGTAATTGTTAGAGGACCACAAAGAGCTGCTCCTTGGTATTCTTTCTATTTTCTACCATTTTATTTTTTAGTCTTTGCTTACTGGTCAAATCTTGTTGGAAAAAAATGGTTCAGTGCTATTGTCATTATTAATTTAATTTCAAGTCTTAGTTTTCTTCGTTATACAACAGAGTTCGAAGAAAACTTATTTAAACAAACTCCGAAGCACGCAGGTATACCATGTGATTTTCATAAGTATATCTATGAGAAACATAAGAAGGAAGGACGCTTATAAATAAAGTGCTATAAGTGATTCATAGTATTTTGATATCCTTACGTTATATTTTAATTGTTAATTTTTTTATATTGCTTCCTTATAAGAATGAGGTTTTTACATGCTTTTTAATATTGAACGACATGAAAAACTTAGAGTTAAGAACTACAATAATGATGATATAAATGTATTTTGCTCTGAGTTGATTGATGAAACTATCAAAAGATTTCATGAAGAAACTCTGTGGCCAATACATAAACTTGATTTGGAAAAAGATGAGGAAGCTAAAGAGTACGGATTTAAAGATCTCTATTTTGGATCATCTGGAATATTGTGGCTTATGCACCAGTTGAATCAGAAAATAAACTATAAAGAAGTAATTAATAGGTCACTAGAGCTATATTTATGTCAACGATCTGATGAGGAAAGAAAAGAGGCCTCGTCACTATTTTTTGGAGAGGTTGGAATTCGTTTGATGAAGAATAAGTTCGATCCTTCATTAGAGAATACAAGCAAATTATACGATCTCATCCATACTCATATTGATAACCCTTTTAATGAAGTTCTTTACGGTAATCAAGGAACATTAATTGCAGCTTTTGAAATGTTAAAGAGTACAAAAGATGATAGATTTAAACAGCTATTTCAAGAAACTAAAGACGCTATTTTTAAAAGCTGGAAATGGAATGATGACTTCAAATGCTTTCTTTGGGCTCAGAACTTTGGTGAAGAGCTAACTTTTATAGGCGCGGCACATGGGACATTTGGGAATATACAGGCTCTCATGTATTGCAAGGACTTATTGTCTAGTGATGAAGTTAATTTAATAAACAATCGAACAAAGGAACTTCTAATAGAATTGTCTCTTTGTAGTAATGATGGAGATGTTAACTGGAGAGCAAGAGTGGACTCTGAAAAAACACCACTTCTGCACTGGTGTCATGGTTCACCTGGTATTATTTGTAGTGTTTCACATTTTCTACCTCGAGATAAAGAAGTTGATGAACTCCTACTGAGAGCTGGAGAAACAATTTGGAAGGCCGGTCCGTTAAAAAAGGGTACTTCTCTATGTCACGGCACTTCTGGAAATTCTTTTGCATTTCTGAAGTTATATGAAAGGTTTAAAGATGAAATTTGGATTGAAAGAGCGAGTAAGTTTCTGGCTCACTCCATAGAGCAAAGTAAAGAAATGCGAAAAGAGTTCGGAGATTATAGATACTCTTTATGGACCGGTGACTTAGGGATTGTTTGGTTAAATCATTGCTTGAAAAGAAATCATGCGAGCTTGCCAATTTTGGATATAATTTAAATTTTCCAGAATTTTTTGTGAGATATTATTATGAAAAAAATAGCGTTATTATTTTTAATATCTATTACGGCTTTTCTTTATTTCAAAGATGAGGAGGTAGTACAGACTGAGCCTAGCGTAAATACTGAAGAATCTATGCCTCAGGTTGTCATTAAAAATACACCTGCGAGAAATAAGCAAGTCGTAGAAACTAATCGCCAAGAATATAGTGAAATAGGACCCGTCGTTTTTAATAAAGATTTAGCATTTGAGTCAACTGACTATTATGATGCTTTTCTAAATGCTTATAAAGCGAAAGACGAAGATGTTGTAATCAAATTAGGAACCAATTTATTACTAATTCCTGATAAGTATAGTGCTTATTTCTGGTATGGTAATCTTTGTCATGCTGTACATATTTTATTAGGGAAGACTTATCTATCATCGAACAATATTGAAAAGGCAGAATATCACCTTTTAAAGTCAGTCGATAATAAGTGCATTGAAAAATCTATAGATCAAATGTATTCTCCCCAACTTTCTTCTTTCGGTCCTGATCGCTCTTTGGCTTTTTCTCTTTACGAGAAAGGAAGAAAAGATTCTGTAATTAATTTCTTTAATTTAACAAAAGAGTTTTGGCATCAAGGTCTTAAAGATGGAACTATTGATAGGGCAATTGAGAATTTGTTAACGATTAATTTATCTTACGAACAAGAGGATGATCCTAATTTTCCATTTGAGCCTGTTGCTTATGTTATTGATTATGAGAAGGCACCAATGGCTACGAGTCGTGATAAATAGATTGAAGTTTGTGAGAGTTCTTGAGAAAGCAATAAGGGCTTGGTTATAAGAGGGATGGTATATCTCTTCTACGTATAAGTATATGGAAATAGATAAGAAAAGGTTTAACAGGTCAAAAAAGCCAACAGCTCTTCTAAGAAGTGATGCTCAAGAGATTCTAAATGATATCACAGTGAGTAAAGTTGAGACTCTAGAATATCTTGAGGGAGGTTTTAGTAATACAAACTACCTCGTTCATTTTGAAAATAAAGAAAGTTCTGTTGTTATTCGTATAGGTGACCTAACAAGTAAACAGTTTAATATAGAAGCATCAATATCAAGAAAATTCAGGAATATTAAAGCTCCCTTACTCCTCAAAAAGACAACTTTAGGAACTAAGAACGTAGCTTTTTAAAATAAAAAAGCGATATTCTCTTTCTCGTCCTTTTGGACCAGACAAGTACTTGTTTTCAATAAGATTACTACATAATCCATATTTGGATTCTGTTCCAAGCTCATCTTTACATTTATCTATAGCTCTTAGAAGATGAGGATGAGTCATATCGAATTGCTCAGCAATCTTAAGAGAGTCTGTGAGAGGACCAAATGGTGTATCTCTAATCCATACATCACCCATTACATACTCATTTACTAAGTCCTTTGGTCTTGGAGGTTTTGTTATTAGATTTTTCTTTATAGAAACAAAAAAGTCTTCAATCGAGAAGGCTTTGAAATCACTCCTTCATTTGTTTTCTGTAATATCCTTTAAGGACAATAATTTGTCTTTCATTGAGTCCTTCAACGTAAGTTTTTAAGATGAAAAATCGATAAAGAATTTCAGCAGATATCTTTCTTGCTTTAGGTGTGTTGATGTATAACAGAAGTAGTGTCAGTCCAAATTCAGTAATGTCTACTTTTCTATACTTTCTCATTCTATTTTTGGGACCCGATAAGTGATTGTTTTCAATAAGATTCTTACACAACTCAAATTTGAGTTCTGTACCTAACTCTTTATTACATTTATCAATAGCTCTAAGAACATTGTGATGTTTCATATCAAAATACTCTGCAATTTTTAATGAATCTGTCACTGGGCCAAATGGAGTATCTCGTACCCAAACATCACCCATAACTACTTCATTAACAAGATCTTTGAGTCTTGGTGGTCTTTTATCAAAAGGTTTATCTATTTTGAAGTCACTCATAATTATCCCTTGGTTGAATATTAACTAAGTGAGGTATCAGTTTTATAAATGAAGAGGTATGGCTTTGGAGTAATGGTGTTAAGTTAGTTCTTATTTGTGTAACCAAGTGGGCGATAGTTCGCTTATTGGAAAACTAGTGGTCCATTCAGTTGCTTATGCGAACTTTTCTTCCTTACTGGTAGTTACTAAAATGATTCTTCTTTTTCTTATTTTGATTACTTATAAGTGTGAGAAAAGTTAGTGAGGGGACATTCTCAGTTATGGCTATGAAAATATAGGTGTACTTTTTCAAATTATTTGGTAATTGGCGACAATTACGTGTAGTTTTCATTTTATTTGGTAATTTGCGATAATAAGGAGACTACATATGAAACAAGCACTTTTAGTTATGCTGCTAGGTTTGTCAATGAATTCAATTGCAGCTGATGACTGTAAGCATTTTAATAAAGGAATATTTTCTGGGTTTTATGAAGTCTCTGAGTATGTGTGTGAAGGTGAAAGACAAAATGGTTTCTCTTGTTATTCGGAAGAGGACACTTATAAAAATATTTCTAAAGTAGTTATAACGACTGTTCCACTGCAAATAGAGTTGGGATTGAAGGTTGATCTTTTTAGCCATGTAGATCCAACTTGGCCTGAACTTATAGATCAGTATATATTGTCTAGTCATTCAAGATACAATAAGTCAGTTCTAATGTGTGCTGAAACGATTGAAAATGGCGAAACGGTTTATGAGATTAAAAGTAAAACCTCTTCAGGCTCTTCAACGTTTTATACAAAAATTACAAAGGTAAATGAGCTTGTAGTAATTGAAGTTTTTGGTTCTGTTAATGATGTTACCTCATTGAAAAAGCTAATTTTGAAAAACGAGTAAATTATATTTAAAATTGATAGAAATAGAAAAGCCTTCAATTAATAAAGGGACCTCAAAAAAGCATCCTGAAAGATTGAATAAGAGAGCAATCTTTTTATTAATGGCCTTAATTGACGTTACATGAATTGAAGATCTAAAGAAAATTTGTGAACCACCTTCTTTGAAACTACATAAGTTAAAAGGAAGTATGAAAGAGTTTTGGTCGATAACAATAGAAAAGCCTTGGTGTATTATCTTTAAATATTCTAAAGGCGAGTTTATTGATGTTGAAATAGGAGATTACCATGATTGAAATTAAAGTAAGACACTCTGCAGGTGAGTTTCTTAAAACTATGATTCTTGATGAGCGTGGCTTAACTCAAAAGTGGTTAGCTGGTGAAATTGGTTGTGCCGAAAGAAAGATATCTGAAATTTGTAATAACAAAAGAGGCATGAGTGCTAAGTTTGCCTTAGAGCTTGAGAAGGTATTTGGTATTAGTGCTGAGTTTTGGGTAACGATGCAAGCAAAGTGGGAACTCAAAAATGCCAGAGACTTGGCTGCCTAGAGAGGCTCTTTAACATCTAGTTCTGACTATTATATGCTCCACTAGCGTAGTGTAATTCGTAGCTATGGCTGTAAATTTCTAAAATATTTCCAAAGGGATCTTCCATGTAAATCATGCGATATGGCTTTTCTTCAGGGTAATAGTAACGTGGTTTTGGCATACGTCTTTTTCCTCCAGCCTTTTCAATTTTTTCAGCCAATTCTTCGACATTTGGGTCTTGAACACAGAAATGAAAGATTCCAGTCTTCCAATACTCAAAATTATCTTTTGGATTTTCTTGATTTTTGAACTCAAAAAGTTCGACTCCAATTCTATCTCCCGTTGATAAATGAGCAATTCGAAAGCGATCCCAGTTTGCTCCAAATACGTCTGTACACATTTCTCCAATTGCAGATTTGTCTTCAATTATCTCAGTGGGTTCCATTATAAGGTACCAACCAAGAACTTCTGTGTAGAATCTAACAGCAGCTTCTAGGTCAGGGACAGATATTCCGATATGAGAAAAATTTCTAGGATAAGTTGATTCAGACATATTTACCTCTATATTTTAAAGGATTAGTTTCCTTTTTTAATTATTTTAGAGCAAGATTGTTAAAAATAAAAATTATCATTATTTATCTAAATGATAATTTTTTGTTATTGCTTAGTTGTGGGGGAAATAATATATGCTTAATAATCAATGGCTTAAGACCTTTAAGACTTTAGTTGAAGTTGGTCACTTTACACGTACCGCTAAAGTACTTCATATGACTCAACCGGGAGTTAGTCAGCATATATTGAAGTTGGAAGATGCTTGTGGGCACGAATTGATTGTTAGGGAGGGGAAGAGGTTTGTGTTGACCGAAAAGGGAAGACTTGTCTATGAATATGCATTGAGGCACTCGCAGGAAGAAGAATCATTACTTGATAACTTAAGATTTGACGATCCTTTCAGGGGACATTGCCGTCTATCATGCTCAGGCTCTTTGGCATTGAAGCTTTATTCTCAAATTTTAGATTTACAAAAAAAGCATTCAGGGTTTGTAGTCCACTTAGAGGCTGCTCCAAATTATAAAATTTTAGAAAATATAGAAAGTGGAGCAATAGATTTTGGTGTAGTTACTGAGGTTCCAAATAGAAGCAATTTTGGATATAAAAAAGTTGGCAATGAGTCTTTATGTTTAATTCTTCCCCGCCATTACACAGGAAGGAAAGTGACGGCAGAGCTTTTAAAAGAATGTGGATTAGTAAATCATCCCGATGCTAAAATGTATTTGTCTTTATATTTTGATCAGTGTGGTAGTTCTGATTTAAAGTCTTTAAATATTGATGATATTTCTATAGTTAGTCATGTAAATCAACTTGCACAAATACCATTATCAGTATCTAAGGGGCTGGGGTTTACGATTCTTCCTCAGTCTGCTTTAGATAGTTTCGGAAAAAAGAAGTCCTATATTATACATAATCCAAAACGGTCGGTGTCAGAGGATTTGTTTTTGGTACAAAAAAAGAACCGCTCTTTACCATCTCGTTATAAAACTTTGGAAATGTGTGTTCGAGGTATTTTGAAGTAGTTTACTATCGATATAAAAAATAGAAATAAACAGCTTCCAATTAAGAAGGCTATTTATTTTTATCATCCATTCTCTTTCTATAGTAACCTTTTAGTGCTCCTATTTGATTTTCGCTTAAGGCATAGTCCAAATTTGGATTGAATAGATAACTCATTTTTACATTCATCAATAACTCTTATTACGTGGAAGTGTGGCATATCAAAATGCTCTGCAGTTTTGAATGAGCCTGTCACTGGCCAAATGGAGTATCGCGTACCCAAACATCACCGATAACTACTTTATTAACAAAGTCTTTGAGTCTTGGTGGTTTCTTATCAAAAGGTTTATCAATTCTAAAATTATTCATAATTATCCTTAGTTAAATTTTAACTAAAAGAGATATCAACTTTATGAATTAGGTTCAGGTTTTGCTTGGAATGATTAAGAGATATTTTTAAATTAAATCAAAAATGCTCCCTGAGAAGGAGGCTTTTCAAGCATTGAGGAACAAAAGTTCGTTCAATGCAAAATAGTGGTTCATTCTGTGCTTACGCGAACTATTCTTCCTCAGTGATATTCATCTGTATATTTTGAGTTATAGAAATGAGTTTTCAATGAGTTGTGAACTTGGAATAATGTTGTGAGGAAAAAAAATAGGTTATGGTTATGATATTGATTGAGGGATTACCTGGTACGGGAAAAAGTACTTTTGCTAAGAATTTGGTGCGAGCTTTAGAGGGAAAATGTAAAGTTAGACTGTTTCTTGAGACCGATGAAGATAATCCATTCATATATAAAACTGGAACAACTATAGATTCGAACATAGAGGATTTTTCTAATTTTGTACTTAATGCTTGGTGCACATTTCTAAAAAATGAAAGCTATAAAGATCATATTTATATTCAAGAAAGTTTAACTATTCAGCAACAAATGAACTTTCCTTTAGTTATTAATAAAGTGGAGAAAGGGAAATCTCTTATTAATGAGATTTTTAAAAAAATTGAAAGAGTTAATCCTGTTCTAATTTATTTGTATAGTAGTAACCCTGTAGCTCATTTTGAGAAGACAATGAAAAGTAGAGGTACTGAATGGGAGCAGCAGGTGAGAGGTACACTAAGTACATCAGCGCTTCTTAAAGACAAGAAAATTGACGAACCAATTAAGTTCTTCATAGAAGAGCTAGTTTTAAATACAGAGGATGTTCTTGAAGAATGCCCTTTTAGAGTCCTTAGGTTCAATATAGATGAAAAGTCATATGATGAAATCCTAGGAGAAGTTGTTGATTTGATTTACGATGAAAATAAAAAAGCCTTCAATTAATCAGTCCCATTTTCGGGGTACAGATCAAATTAAGAAGGCTTTTTAAATGGTGGGACATGCAAGATTTGAACTTGCGACCACCCGGTTATGAGCCGGGGGCTCTAACCAACTGAGCTAATGTCCCGCAATGAATAAGTAATTTACTTAAAATTGACAGTTTAGGCAATACTGAATAATTAAAAAAATGATGGCGCCGTGTGTAAAACTGGTCACTCCTAGAATAATTTGAAAGAATAAGGGCCTGTAAATAAAGCTATTAGAGGTATCTTTGAACTTTTGGAAGTATTCTGCGCACGGAAATGACTTTGTTGTCTTGGACAATAGAAGTGGGGAAATTGACGGGGCCAATCATCATTTTTGGAAAGATATTTGCTCCAGAAGAACTGGAGTTGGTGCAGACGGTGTTTTATTTGTTGAAAACAGTGAAAAATATGACTTTCACATGCGGTATCTGAATTCCGATGGAGGCGAAGTTTCCATGTGTGGCAACGGTGCCAGGGCCATCTCACATTTCTATTCCAGTCATCAAGATATATTCAAGCATGAATTATGCTTCTCGACAAAAGAAGGCGTTTATCGCTCATTTCTTGATAAAGAAAGTGATTTCGTTTCAATTGAAATGACACAATTCTATGATGAAAATAAAATAGAGATTAGCTCATTTTATAATAGTCTCGACTCATATTACGCAAACACTGGAGTTCCTCACTGCGTTTATCTTGTAGATGACATTCAGGAGATCGATGTGGAAACAGAGGGACGAAGAATTCGCAATCTCGAAATATTTCCTGATGGAGTGAATGTTAATTTCATTAGCAAGATTGGAGATAAGTATGCCATTCGTACTTATGAAAGAGGAGTTGAGGGCGAAACGCTTTCTTGCGGTACGGGAACTACTGCTGCTGCTCACTTTATTTTTAAAATAGAAGCTGATGAGTCATTAAATGAGATGACATTCATAGCTCGCGGTGGAGAGTTAAAAGTTTCACGAGAAGGAGATAAGCTCTTCTATGGTGGAAAAGTACACTTAATATATAAAGGGCAATTATGTATAAATTAATTACTGCATTAATCGTCTCTAGTCTTACATGGGCCATTGTCTATCTTGATATAGAAGTCACTCATGAGAAAGGCTTTGATGATAAAATGATTCTTAAAAGTGAATTAATGAGTCGTGAAAAAATTTATAATAATAAACCCTTTCTCTTACAAATGAAAAATGGGATTCAACTAAGTTTCAATGCTGACTTTGATGAGAAGGCCATTATGGATGATAGGAGCTCGGAAATTGTAATCGAGGGCCTTATTCAAGATCTTTCTGCAAAGACAAGAAGTCCTAAGAGATTTAAATTAAATCTTAAAGAGGGAGTGAAGGGAGAATATAAGTTTGAGACTCAAGAGGGTCAGAGAACTAAGATTTATATTACTCCAATTATTAAATAATATGACAAGATTGGATAAGAAGTTAGTCGACTTAAATTTAGCGAGAACTCGATCTCAAGCGCAGCAGCTTGTTAAAGAGGGCGTTGTTCTTGTTGATAAGACGATTTGTTTAAAACCATCACTAAGAATTGAAAATCAAGAAATTGAAGTAAGTAAGAAAGAGATATTTGTCAGTCGTGGTGCTCATAAGGTCGAAGGTGCGCTAAAAGAATTTGAAATTAGTGTGACTGATTTTATTGTTGCAGATGTAGGAGCAAGCACAGGTGGTTTTACAAACTTTGTACTTTCTCGAGGGGCAAAGAAAGTATATGCCATCGATGTAGGACATGGACAGCTTGTTTCAGAATTACTAGCAGACAAACGTGTTATAAATATGGAAGGCGTTAACATTAGAGAACTTAACGAGCTTCCTGATATGTGTGACTTAGCTGTGGTTGATTTATCATTTATTTCTTTAAGACTTTGTTTAGAAAATATTTTTAAACTTATAAAGCATGATGGACGAATTGTAGCGCTCGTTAAGCCGCAGTTTGAAGTTGGGAAAGATGGTCTTTCGAAAAATGGAATAGTAAAAAATAAAGACGTTGTAAGAAATATGATTGATGAGCTTTATGACTGGTGTGACGAGCAGAGTATGTATATCTCTGGTTTTTGCTTATCACCAATTAAAGGTAAGACTGGCAATCAGGAATTCTTTTTCTTATTTGATAAGAGTCTTACAAAGCATAGTTTAACAAAAAATAGTATTAACATTGAGGATTTATGAGAAAGAAGATTTGTGTATTTTGTGGTTCAGCATCAGGTAAGGGAAGTAAGTATATTAACCTTTCTTTGGAGCTAGGTGAGTCTCTTTGCGATAATAACTATGATCTAGTTTATGGTGGGGCTTCTATTGGAGTCATGGGAGCCGTTGCAGATAAAGTTCTTGAAAGAGGAAATGAGGTTATAGGTGTTATGCCTCAGTCTCTAATCAACTGGGAAGTTGGGCACAAGGGTCTTACAACTCTTGATGTTGTCGATACTATGCATGCTAGAAAAGAGAGAATGTATGATTATTCAGATGCATTTGTTGCTATTCCCGGAGGGTTTGGAACGCTTGATGAGCTTTGTGAGATTATAACTTGGGCACAGCTTAAGTATCATTTAAAGCCTATATATGTTTATAACTTTGATGGTTTCTTCACTCATATGCTTGAACATTTTAAAAAAGCACATGAAGAAGGTTTCATTAGTAAAGAACACTTAGATATGGTTCACGTTGTTGAATCAACTGAGGAACTAATGAAATCACTTAAGGAGCAAGTATGAAGTATATTTTATTATTAGCTCTGTCTCTTAATTCTTATGCAAATTACATTGTCATGGTTAAGAATAAGAACCATCCATTTCTTCAGACTAAGACAAGTAAGGAATTAATTCTTAGTTCGCCTTTTAATACCTTCTTAGTTGAAAGAAAACCAAATTTCCCAAATAGCGAGAGTTTTATTGTAGAAGAGAATCAAGAGACTTTTCTTTTTTCAAATCCTCATGATGAGTTTTATGAATGGCAGTGGGCCCTCGACAATAAGGGCGATAATGAGCCAAGGCGAGGAGGAGGGAGAGTCCCTATTCCTGGCGTTGTTGCAAGTGATATAGGTATTAAAGATAGCTGGAATCAATTAAGTTTTGATAATGAGATAATCGTCGCAGTTGTTGATACAGGAATTGATCATTCACATGAGGACTTAAAAAATCAAATGTGGATAAATCAAAAAGAATTAAACGGGATTGAAGGTATTGATGATGATGGAAATGGTTTTGTCGATGATTTAAATGGCGTCGATATTTTTCATGGTGATTCAGATCCTATGGACGATAATAAACATGGCACTCATGTAGCAGGCATAATAGGAGCTGAACATAATTCTATTGGTATAGCTGGTGTTAACACGAGAGTGAAGCTGATGGGTGTTAAGTATATGGATAAGAAGGGAAGAGGAAATCTTGCCGGTGCGATTAAGGCCACTAAATATGCCGTTGAAAATGGGGCTCAGGTTATTAATAATTCTTGGGGAATGCTAAAAGAATCAGAAATATTAAAAGAGTATTTTGAATATGCCGGTAGAGAAAGTGGAGTTATTTTCGTTGCAGCTGCTGGAAATAATTATAAGAATCTTGATGAGAGTCCACTTTTTCCTGCAGCTTTTAAGCTTGAAAATCAAGTCACTGTTGCTGCACTCAATCCAGAGAATAGAATGACTGGCTTTTCTTGTTATGGCCCTACGACGGTACACTTAGCGGCACCTGGTAGAAATATTATGAGTACTGTTCCTGGTAATAAATATAAAGTACTTTCTGGAACATCCATGTCAGCTCCCTATGTAGCAGGAGCTATTTCACTCTTGCTAGCAAAGGATGCCACTTTAAGTCCGAAAGAAGTGAAGGATAGACTTATATCCTCAGCAGTTTTCGTTCCTCATTTTAAGGGGAGAACAGTAAGTGAGGGTAGACTAGACCTCAGAAATCTTCTTGGCCTTTGATGAAGTACAAAGAGTTATTATCTAAAGTTCAAAAAGAGCTTAATCTTGATGGTGCCAAAGAGAGAAGAGAAGCTCTCATAACTTCAATGCATAAGAATGAGCAAAGTGGACTTGACTGCCTAAAGTGCTCCGGTCGATGTTGTACGTACAGTGCAAATAGTATGAATATGACAAATCTCGAGGCCCTCGAGGCGCTAGTATTTTTAGAGGAGAATAACCTCATTAACGAAGACTTAATAGAGCGACTTGAAAAATGTGTGGAAGACTTTAGGCTTGATCAATTCTTTCAAACGGGAAGAAGTACATTCTTTAGAAAGACCTATACCTGTCCTTTTTTTAACTTTCCATCATGGGGATGTGGACTTGGTTCAAAGAATAAGCCTTATGGTTGTCTCGCGTTTAATCCTAGAGAGGCAAATCAGACTAATGGTGGTAATTGTTCTGCTGATCTTAATATTCAGATAAAACGACTTGAAACTTATGAAGACTTAGAAATTAAGGCTTCTCTTTCTATAGCTGAAGCTTTGAAGATACCAGAAGATAAGGCCTCTATACCTTATAAGTTACTTGAGTTTCTTAAAGCTAAATAATTATTCCTTTACTCTTATGTCGAGACCTTCAAGTTCAAATGATTCAGAAATGATTTCAAATATTTTTGAATCTTTTATAAAGTTTTGAATAGTATCTATTGTTGCCTTTCGTCTTTTTGTTTCATCTTTTTCTTTAAGTAGTCTAACTATCTTGTGAGCAGCTCTCATTTGGTTCTTGTGAATTCTTTCTAAGATGTCAGGTTTATCATAAAAGAGCATGTCTTGATCCCAGTTATGGAAAACCATCATAATTCCTAGGTTTTCATCTTTTAGATCAGAGAGCTTGCTAATGGTATCACGATCAAGATCACCTAAAATTTCATTTAACTTTGGGCTTGTGTAACCTGATTGAGAAATATTTTTCCTTCTATAGTAGTTTTGGCTTATAAGACTTACCATTTCTTTTGCCGATGTTGCATTCATCTCCTTAAGCCAGTTCTCAACTTCTGTGTCATCTATACCTAAGCCAGAAGATTCCATCTTATTTTGTATGGCATCAAGAATTTTCTTATAATTATTCCTATTACCTTTTCTATTCACTGATCGATATTCTAAGCCCCACAGTCCAGGTGAGTCATACTTATCACTCCCTCTCATCCCGACATAACCCATTTTGTACTTATCTTTAATTTTAGGAGATAGACCATTTGATGTTTGTAAGAAGTACTTAATGATGCCCTCAACTTTGTCTGTTGTGGTTATTCCAAAATGTGTGACTCCTGGGTCATCTTCATCAATTTTCATAAAGAGTCGACGACGATTAGTTAGAACTTCATACATTTCAGCCAGGAGATTTGCCCTACGATAGAACTCACCATACTTGGCACTTTCTGTGACCTTGTTGTTCCTGAGTTTCTCTATATCTATTTTTGAGACAATATGTACATGTTGACTTTGGTTTTTCATACCAAGAGCTTCTAAGAACTTTGAAGCATCTGCTGAAACAGTTCCTGCATTTAAGTTCGTTCGAAAATGAATCTCAATACCTGAAACATCTTGAACACTCTTTGGCGACATGTATTCAATATTTCTTAAGACCTTAGAAATATCTATTGTATAAGTTCCTGGCTGATATATTTGTCCCAAGAATTCAGTTTCTTTTCAAAAGTGAAGTCTAATTCATCTTTGAACTTAATATTGTGAATTTGCCTGTCATTAAAGAAGTTATTTTCACGCTGTTTAGTAGAGCGATATTTTAGAAGTTCATGTTTTTGATCAATTGATAATTCATCAAAAGGAATTTTGGCTAATTTATAGTCTGCGAACTCACCCGATTTATGTAAATCGCTGAGCCATTTTGGAGCTTTTGTTTTTAGGTACCATGTTTTATCGAGGAGAGGTTCAATTGTACCTGTAGTTGTCGTAATTGATTCTAAAATAATATCACGACTAGCAATTGGTTCACCCTCAATAGTTACGAAAGGTATTTCTATTTCTACGGCAGTATCATTCCCTCTAAGTTGAATACTTCTAATCGCATTGTTACATGTGACACTTGGGGTATCCTTAGTTGCAATACTTCTAGAAATTTCAACGCTAGATTCATATAGTGTCGAACAAGAAAGTGATAAGAAAATAAATAAAAGTAAAGTAGTCAAATATCTCATGACTACTTATCGTCGTATTTTAAACGTATTTTAGAGTTATTTAGTACTTATAGCTAGAGAAAATGGCCTTAGGCTCATCACCTCTTGAGTAACCTTCTCTAAAGCAGCCTGTTATAGTCTTATTTTTCACAAGAGGCTTACTAACAAGAAAGCGATTATCAAAGTTATAAAGTCTTCTATTTGGATTGAGAGTTCTTAACCTATCAATCTTATCTAAATTATAGTTGAAGAGAATATTGAGATTTTGAGAATAGAGTACGTCACCGTCTCTTTCAAGAGCAGGCTCATGAAGAGCTTCTCTTTTTTGATTAAGCCAGATTGTCTTCTCGATTTCTAAAGTATTCATATCAGCAATAACCATTCCCTCGAATGCTCTAGTCTTATCTCCAAAATCATAAGTGATATTATCAAACATCATATAGATTTTATCTTTGTAGATCTCAAGTCCTGTGAGAGTTGATCTATGATTAGACTTCTTTTGAATATCAAACTTCTTACTCTTAATAATCTTTCCAGTTTCTTTATTGAGTATCATAAGATGATTTGTTCCGTGAGCAACGTAAATGACATCGTCAGCAATACTGATTTCAAAAGCCGCTTCATTCTTGTTTTGAATAGGGTTTAATGTCGTTTTAAAGCTCTTTAGAAGATTAAATGTATACACATCTCTAACTTGAATTTCATTTGCAAAGAGAATATAAATTTTTTCAGCATTTTCTTTGAGATCAAGTGGAAGAAAGTCAGTCTGTACTGTATGAAGTAAATCATGATTCTTATTAGTGATATCTAAGAAATTTCCTACCTGATATCTTTTTCCAAGAGCGTAAGTATTTTGAGTACCTTCGAAAAATTCAATTTTATCAGATTTGGCATTTCCATTTTCATATCTAAGTGAGTTTTCACAAATAAAATCAAAATGACCAGCAAGTGCACTTGTTAAAAAAATAATACCAATGAAAAACTTCATGTTCTCTCCAATAAAATGTTTATAAGTAAATTGTCGCAGTATATGACTAATTACAAAAGACGATTTGCGAAATAATTCTGACCTATGAGCTTATGCTTAGCGCTAGGTCTTTTGAGATCACCTGCTTTAGGCTAATAAAAGACTCTGTTGATCGGATTTCTGAAATACTTTGTAATTCATGGCGAAGAAATTCATGAAAGTGGTCAATATTAGCGACTGTCACCTTGATAATGAGAGCATAGTTTCCAGTAGTGTAGTAAGCCTCCGTAATCTCTTTAATTTTCTCTAGTTTTTGAATAACGAGATCTACATCCTTGGCGTTATGAAGGTGAAGACCTAGTAAGACAGTGACCGCTTGACCCAAGGACTTATAGTCAATATTGATAGAGCTTCCGGTGATAATTCCCGCTTCTCTTAATTTTTCAAATCTTTGATGAATTGTACCTGGTGAAACACTTAACTTCTTAGCTAGATCGGTGAAGGGATATCTCGCGTTCTCCCGTAAATAGTTGATTATTTTAATATCTAACCTATCAATTTCATATTTTGAACTCACAAAACCACCTTTCAACTATCATATTATCACTAATTTTAATCTTTTGTTAATTAATTTACTTTTGCGATACCTATGTATTGAGAAAAAAACATAAAAGAACGATATTAGGTATTAATTCAAGAGCTGTTCTTGAGTTTAAGGAGCGAATATGTGCGGATTTCTAGTAACGCAATCAATAACTGAGAAAGAGAAATTTAAAAAGAGTTTAGAACTTATCAGCTATCGTGGTCCCGATCAAAGCGCAATGATAGAGACGCCAAGTGGTAAAGTCTTTGGCTTTCATCGTCTCGCCATTATGGATCTTAGTGAGAATGGAAGTCAGCCTTTTATTTCAAAAGCACAGACAACCCTCGTTTGTAATGGTGAGATATATAATCATCGTGAATTAAAAACAGATTATATTTCTCGATATGATTTTGTATCTGACTCTGATTGTGAAGTTATTCTTCCTCTTTTTGAAGAGTATGGAATAGAGAAGCTTTCAAAATCTCTTGATGGAGAATTTGCATTTGTATTAGAGAGTGATGGAAAATTAATGGCAGCTAGAGATGCCATGGGAATTAGGCCAATGTTCTATGGCCATGATAAAGGAATGATCTGTTTTGCTTCAGAAGCAAAGTCACTCATCGACTTCTGTGAGGATGTTAAGCCTTTTCCTCCGGGACATTTCTATGATGGTAAAAGTATCAAGCCATTTTTCTCATATCGAGATATAAGTCCACAAAGAGATAGAGCTCTAGAGGAAGTCTATCAAGGTATTCATGATCATCTTGTAAAGGGAGTAGAAAAGAGGCTTGATTCAGATGCTCCCGTTGGTTTTCTTTTAAGTGGTGGGCTTGATTCATCTCTTGTTTGCGCAATCGCTGCAAAGAAATCAAAAGTACCTATTAAAACATTTGCAGTAGGAATTGACACAAATCCAATCGATACAAAGTACGCACGAATTGTTGCTGAGTATATTGGAAGCGAACACCATGAGGTCATTTTCTCAAAAGAGGAAGCACTTGCTCATCTTAGTGATCTTATTTTTCATCTCGAAACATGGGATATAACAACTATTCGCGCGGCCATGGGAATGTCACTTGTTTGCAAATACATAAGAGAGAAAACAGATGTAAAAGTAGTTTTAACGGGTGAAGTAAGTGATGAGATCTTTGGCTATAAGTATACTGACTACGCTCCTGGACCAAGAGAATTTCAAGAAGAGGCACAAAAACGAGTTGAAGAGTTATATCTCTATGATGTCCTAAGGGCAGACCGATCGATTAGTGCGCATTCTCTGGAAGCGCGCGTTCCATTTAGTGACAAGGACTTTGTGAGCTTTGTCATGAGCATAGATCCACAAAAGAAGATGAACTGGGCAGGGCAGGGAAAGTATATTCTTAGAAAAGCCTTTGATCATTCAGACTATTTACCAGATGAAATTCTCTTTAGAGAAAAAGCTGCTTTCTCAGATGCTGTAGGTCACGACCTTGTCGATTGGTTAAAGGAATATGCACAAGAACAGTATAGTGATGAGGAGTTTTCAAAGAGATGTGAAGAATATAGTTATGCCACGCCTTTTACTAAAGAATCTCTCTTATACCGCGAGATTTTTGAGAAGCATTTTAAAGGAAAGGCTGAGCTTATTAAAGATTATTGGATGCCAAATAAAGAGTGGGAAAACTGTGATGTACTAGATCCATCAGCAAGAGTTCTCCCAAACTATGGTGAAAGTGGTGAGTAATTATTCTTCAAAAGAAAAATAAATATAAGGACGATCAACTTCTAGTCCTTCTACTTGCATCGACTCAAGTTCTTTAAAGATAGTACCTTTAATATTAAAGAAGCTAGCTTTTGCTTTTTTGAGATTTACGACAACTCTTTTGTTTTGAATATCATAACTTGTTTCAGCTTCTATTTTTATTTTGACGCCTTTAGAGAGACTACTCTTAAACTGGGCCTTAAGCTCACCTTCATTGATTCTAATAACTAAATCTTCTAGATCAAAAGCATCACCTAGAATCTCTTCATTATTTAGAACAGAGTAGAACTCACTTGTCTCGGACTTAAAGTATGCCTGATTAAGTGTAATGTCTGAATTTGAAAGACAGGCACTTAAGAGATCATCTTTTATATCCTCATATTGACTTTCTCTTAAGCAGTTGAACTTAGCATCCCTGACGTTCGTTCTAAATGTAGGATCAAAAGCGTCAGCGCCCTCAACCGAGAGATCAATTTCGACATCATTATTTGTAAAATTGAGATCAGCAACATCAATTTGCTCAGCATCAGTGATTCCTAGCATAGAAATATCGAGTTCAAATTGTTTATCCTCAAATAGAAAAACAAGGAGTCCATTATAATTTTCGACTTCCATCTTGGGATTCGTGTAATCACCAAAATCTTCAATTTGTACTTTACTCGCAGATGCAAGACCTGAGGGGGAGTCATATCTCGCATTAAGTTCTTGTATATATCCCTTAGGTAGAGATTCATTTGCGATAGCAAAAGTTGATAATAAACTGACTAAAAATATAGACTTTGATCTAAACCATGATCTCTTCATTGTCCCTCCATGCATAAATGCTTTGATAGAACTCATATCGGATAGGCAAATTTTTACCGTAGGCAAAATTTACCTTTGTGCCACAAATGTCATGAAGGAAAACTGTCGGGTTTACTGATAGAATTATCAGAACTATTATGTTCTTTAATTACATAACAGAAAACCTAGGAAATCTTATGAGTATTTTGACTGCACTTGAAAAACGCTCAAGTAATAAATGCGAACTATGCGCAGCAACTAATGACCTGATGGAGTTTGAAGTCGCCGAAAGCCTTGAAGATGCAAGCGTTGAAAATCATGCTTTGATTTGCAAAACATGTCATAGTGATATCATGAGTGAAGAGCACAACTTTAATCATTGGCGCTGTCTAAACGAAAGTATGTGGAGCGAGCATAAGGCAGTACAAGTTCTCTCGTATCGAATACTTGATATGATTGGTTCAGAGTCGTGGGCAAATGAGCTTAAAGAACAAATGTATCTTGAAGAAGATACTCTCAATTGGGCCAAGAGGGGAATTGCATCAAAACTTAAAGTTCTAGATAGTAACGGTAGTCAACTCTTTGCTGGAGATAGTGTCACACTTATTAAGGATCTCGATGTTAAAGGTGGCGGTTTTACAGCGAAAAGAGGTACTAAGGTCACAGGAATAAGATTAACTGATGATCCTGGATATATTGAGGGCCGAGTTGGTGGTCAGATGATCGTACTCAAGGTTGAGTTTCTAAAGAAGTCATAAAAAAGGCTTCTTTCGAAGCCTTAGTTTTAATACATATCTAATTTATAAAATGATCCATAATCATGTGCATATTTCTGAGTGATAACTCCATAACCTTGGTGTGACTCACCTTCAATCATTGTCTGAGAACCGAAACTATTTGTTCCCCAAGAGTTTTTGAAATAATAAACACCTTTATAAGTAAAAGTCTTTGTACTGCCATCTCTCATCTTTACTGTTGTCTTCACTTCTTTTTCATTGTCAAAACCAACGAGTAGGACTGAGTGGCCAGCTCTATTTTCCATAGAGAGTTTATAGTCAAGAGATTGTCTCTCAGGATAGCTTACAACTCCATTGGCCCATAGATTAAGGTCTCTTCCGATTCCAAGCTCATCTGCTTTTCTGTGATTCCAAGCTCCGTAGAAGAATGTAATATCAAGAACAACAGGGACACCAAGTTCTAGTCTAGACTTAATTTCACTAACAGAATTAATAGAATACTGGCCTTTGAACTTTGGAAACTTTTCTTTGTTTATGAGTGCTTCCTCTTTTGCTTGAAGGAATCTCTCTCCACCGGCGCTTTGGCTTATTGCCTTGTCGCTCATTCTGTAAAAATTTGGATTAAAGTGTCCAAGTTCACACATTGTTTTTTCAGAAGAAACCAGTCCTTGGCATCTTTGTAGCTCAAGTGAGTTATCCATTTTTTCCCAGTTTTCTGATTCATAAGGTAGCGTTGTTTCAAAGGCCATTCCATTTGATCTCATCAAACGAAAGTTTCTAGAAGTGAATGAGCCATCTGTCGTGCTTCTTGTTGAGGCTATATTAAGATACTCAAGCCACTCTTCAGATAGGTCAATACTGCTATTTGCAAAACCAGCTATTGCAAGGAGGCCTTCAACCATTGCAGCGGCAGAAAAAATTGAACATGTTCCTCTCGAGCCTTGGCTCTTTACTTGTGACATGTTTTTAATAACAGAAAGAGTGTTACTTCTGATTGATAAGCTTTTTTGAGAAAAATCATCTTTGATTGGGTGATTATGATTCTTAAAGGGACTACTTAAAAATGCTCCTTCTTCATTTGCATAAGAGTGAGAAGAAAATAATAAGACAGCTAAGAATAGCGTTGTGAATTTTGTTTTCATTGTATGCCTCCATAATATGACGGGACACTACTTTAACCGAGCTGGGAGTTCAAGTATTGTTACATGAACTCTCTGGGTGGATGCGACGCGTAGTCCTGTAGGTGTCTGAAAATAAGTGATCATTGTCTCTATAGAGATCAAAAAAGTTTATTTTCTTACCATTTTGATCAACATTTGGTAGTAAATAATAGTTTCAAAACATTATAAATCTCAGGAGTCTTTTCAGATGAGTTCATCAAAGAGTGTCGGTAGTGGCGTTTTTTCATTATTACAAAAAATAGGAAAGTCATTGATGACTCCTGTTTCAGTTTTGCCTGCAGCGGGTTTGCTTGTAGCTCTTGGCAGACTTCTTAAAGATTCTGAGAGTTCTTTTATAATTACTACTCTTGGCCAATTTATGTTTAGTGGAGGTATTGCAATCTTCGAACAGCTTCCCGTTGTTTTTGCTGTTGGTGTGGCCATTGGGTTTACTGGTGGCGCTGGAGTCGCAGGTCTTGCTTCTGTCGTTGGTTACTTTACCTTATCAAATGTTCTCGCTGTAATGACAGATGTTCGAGAACTTGAGCTCGCAATAAATACAGGAGTGTTTGGTGGGATCATCATAGGTCTTCTCTCAGCTGTACTTTATAAACAATTTTATAAAACAAAGCTTCATCCTGTTTTAGGATTCTTTGCTGGCAAAAGACTCGTTCCAATTATGACTGCGGCTACTTCTGTGTTGGCAGGAATAATTCTAGGTCTTGTTTGGCCTCCTGTTCAAGAGGCTATAAATAATTTTGGAACAAGTGTTATGAGCTCTGAATTAGGGCCTGCCTTCTATGCTGCCGGAAAGAGACTGTTGATTCCAGTAGGACTTCACCATGTTTACTATCCACCATTTCTTTACGAGTTCGGAGAGTTTATAACAGAAAGTGGTAAGGTTATTAATGGTGAGTCTGCTCGTTATTTCGCTGGTGACTCAAGTGCCGGTCGTTTTATGGCGGCAGAGTTTCCAATTATGCTCTTTGGTCTACCTGCAGCTTGTATTGCTATGTACCTAAGAGCACCAAAAGAAAAGCGTGCGGCCATTGGTGGAGTAATGCTTACGGCAGCATTAACTTCAATCATTACAGGGATTACAGAACCGATTGAGTTTGCATTTATTTTCGTGGCACCTTTATTATATGTCTTTCATGTGATGGGAGCTTTTTGCGCAGGACTACTGACAAATGCATTTGATATTCACCTTGGTTATACATTTTCGGCTTCTTTAATCGACTTTGGTGTAGGTTATTTTAATCAAAAAAATAGTATGTATCTTTGGCTCATTGTTGGTCCAATTATTGGTCTACTTTATTTCACCACCTTCTATTGGTTAATAAAGCTATTTGATTTTAAAACTCCTGGACGTGAAGTTGAAAGCACAGAGTCTCAAAGCTTTAGTAGCTCGACTGATAAAGCACGAGCAGTACTTGTTGCACTTGGTGGAAAAGAAAACATCACTCACCTTGATGCATGTATTACTCGTCTGCGATTAGAACTTAATAATGTTGATATCGTTGATCGTGAAGCTTTAAAGTCTATGGGATCTTCGGGTGTGATGGTCAGTGGACACAATATGCAAGTTATCTTCGGTCCTGAGTCTGACAGTTTGAAAGAAGAAATAAAGATAGCAATGAAAGAAAATATCAAAGCTTTAACAATGAAATCACCACTTATTGGTGAGGTCATAAATATATCTGATGTTCCCGATGCAACTTTTGCAGATAAGCTCTTAGGCGATGGTGTTGCGATTAGACCTACTGAGGGAGTTCTTTATTCTCCAGTTGATGGAGAGGTCGCACAACTCTTTCATACAAACCATGCCATTGGTATAAAGACTAAGACTGGCTCTGAGGTCCTTCTTCATGTTGGTATTGATACCGTGAAGATGCAGGGGGAAGGTTTTAAGGCGTTTATTAAAGTTGGTGATTCAGTAAAAGCCGGAGAGAAGTTAATTGAATTTGATCTCAATCTTATTAAAGAAAAAGCAAAGAGTGATATCACTCCTTTTGTTATTACAAATATGCATGATGTGGCAAGTGTAGAGGTCTTGGCGAGTGGACAAATCAATCAAAACCAAGACTTAATGACTGTGACAATGCAATAGATAGATATGGAGAAGAAAATGGAAAAGACATTAAAAATTCAAAATGAAGAAGGCCTACACGCAAGACCAGCAGCAATTTTAGTTAAAGAAGCAAATGCTTTTTCATCTAATATCAATGTTGTTGTTAACGGTAATGAAATTAATGCAAAGTCGATCATGGGATTGATGGCACTTGGCCTTAAGAAAGATTCTGAAATAACTTTAAAGGCTGAAGGTGATGACGCTCAAAATGCGATCGATACTTTATCTACGCTTATAAATAATAAATTTAACCTTCACTAGAGAGATCTGATGATGACTTATAAAGGTATTTCCGCTTCACCCGGAATTGCGATTGGTAGAGCCTTTCTTTATGACAATAGTCTCAACCTTCAAATTGAGAAGCGTGAAATTGCAAGCTTTGACATCGAAGTTGAAAGGCTTAAAGAAGCAATTCTAAAATCAAAGAAAGAGATACTTGATATAAGAAATAAAACTCTTGAAAAACTTGGTGAAGAAAAAGCGCAGATATTCGATGCACACGTTCTTCTTTTAGAAGATCCAGAGATTCTCTCTCAAGTAAAGTCAATGATGAGTGCTGATCGCGTCTCTCCTGAATGGGCACTTGAACAGGTAACTCAGAACTTCATAAATATATTTGAGGCGATGGATGACGAATATATGAAGGAGAGGGCCTCAGATATTAAAGATGTTTTTAATAGAGTAAAAAGACACCTTCTAGGTATGAAGAATATGGATCTTTCTTTATTAGAAGAAGAAATTATTCTTGTGGCCCATGATCTTACTCCATCAGAGACAGCGACCATGAATAAGGACTCTGTTCTTGGTTTTCTCACCAATATTGGTGGACGTACTTCTCATTCAGCTATTATGGCAAGAACTATGGAAATCCCTGCTGTTGTAGGTGTATCTAATATAACTGATATTGTTAAAGAAGATGATCTTATTGTTTTTGATGGCGAAGAGGGGAAGGTTTATATCAATCCTAGTAAGGAGATCCTCGACCAATTCAAGCAAAGAAAAGAACAGTTGAACTCGCATAAAGTTGAGCTAGAAAAGTTCATTGGAATGAAATCTCTGACAGCGGATAATAAAGAAATAGAAATCGCTGGTAATATTGGTCAGCTTCAAGATCTCGATTCATTTGAAAGAAACGATGCTGAGTCTGTAGGACTTTATCGGACAGAGTTTTTGTTCATGGACAGAGAGCAAACTCCAACAGAGGAAGAGCAGTACCAAGTCTATTCAAAAATAGTGCAGAGATTAAATGGTAAAGAATGTATATTTCGTACTCTAGATATTGGAGGAGATAAGAAGCTTCCATATCTTAATATCGCTCATGAAGAAAATCCATTTCTAGGTTATAGAGCGATTAGAATATGTCTTGATAATAAAGAGCTTTTTAAGTCTCAGCTTAGAGCTATTCTTAGAACAAGTGAGATCGGCCCAATTGGAATTATGTTTCCAATGATATCAAACTTAGAAGAACTTCTTGAGGCAAAGAGTGTTTTGAGCGAAGCCCAGAACGAATTAATTTCAGAGGGTAAGAAAATTCGAGATAATATTTCTATTGGAATGATGATTGAGATTCCTTCAAGTGCGCTCTTAAGTGATATCTTCGCAAAGCATGTTGATTTCTTTAGTATCGGAACGAATGATCTGACTCAGTATACATGTGCCGTTGATAGAATGAATGAGAAAATCAGTCATCTCTATGATCCTTTTAATCCAGGGCTCTTAAGACTAATTGAAATTGTTTCAAAAGCGGCAAGTGAGAATAAAGTAAAACTTGCGATGTGTGGATCAATGGCACATGATGAGTTACTCGTCCCACTCTTTATTGCAATGGGCTTTGATGAACTAAGCATGAGTCCAATGCATGTCCTACCTACAAGAAAATTAATATCTAAGCTTTCAACTGATTCATGTAAGAACTTACTTTCTCAGGTGATGAAAATGGGAAGCTCAAAAGAAATAATCAAAGAACTTAAAAAATATAAGGAATTGATATGAAAACATTTTTATTTTCTCTATTAATTGTTACGTCTTTCATGGGAAATGCAGTAGCAAAGAAAATTAGTTATGAAAGAAGTTTAAATCTCTTATTAAAAAATATTCATCCGGAAGGAACTGTACCAGGTGTCGTTGTTGCCTCTCCATCGAAGTCTGAGCCGGATTATTTTTATCACTGGGTAAGAGACGCAGGTCTTGTGATGAGCACTATATTCGATGTCATGGAAAGAGAGCAAAACGATATTCGTAAAGCCAGACTCGAAGGACTCATGTACGAATTTGCTCAAAGAGTGAAGGAGAACCAAGAAGCTTCTGGCTTTTGGAGCTTAGGGGAGCCAAAGTATCATGTTGATGGAGCACCATTCACAGGACCATGGGGAAGACCTCAACATGATGGACCAGCTCTTAGAGCAGTCACTTTAATAAAGTTTGCAAATTACCTAATAGATCAAGGGCAAGAAGATTGGGTCATGGATAATCTCTATACTCCAATTCTTCCAGCGATCTCGCCAATTAAAATGGATCTTGAATATGTAGCTCTTCACTATGATGCTCAAGGTTTTGATTACTGGGAAGAAGTGAAGGGGTTACACTTCTCAACAGCAATGGGACAAAGAAGAGCACTCTTAAGTGGAGCAAAGTTAGCGAGAAGACTTAATGATCCTTATGCAGCTGAATACTATGAAGCAAAGGCAAATGAAGTTGAGAAGTTGATTAATAAATTTTGGAATCCAAAGAAAGGCTATATTGAATCGACTCTTGATCAAACAAGAGGGGTTTGGAAATCGCAACTTGATATCTCTGTCATCCTTGGAGTTCATCATGGTGATAATGGTGACACATTCTTTTCTCCAAGTGACTGGAGGGTGATGAAGACAGCTGCTAAAATTGAAGAGTCTTTTAATCGAATCTATACAATTAATCAAAATACTAATGATAACCTTGGAACCGCAATAGGCCGTTACCCAGAGGATTCATATGACGGCTATAGAACTGACCGTTTAGGGAATCCTTGGTTTTTAACGACTTTTGCCATGGCCGAGTACTACTTAAGACTGGCAAAAGAAGTTAAGAGTGGAAAAGCAGGTCTTCATGTAGGGTATTACTGTAAGACCTTGAATTTAAAGGAATGCAGAACCTTGAAGGGATCTTCAAATGCTGTACTAGCTCCACAATTCATCAAGATTTTAAATACCAAGGCAGACTCATTCTTTAGAAGAGCTGACTACCATGCAGGTGATTTCGGGCACATGGATGAGCAAATGAATCGAAATAATGGATATATGATGGGAGCGAGAGACTTAACTTGGTCTTATGCAGCCCACATTCAAGCGTTAATACAACGATAATAATCAAGTATATTTACTTTATAAATACATAAGAATTGCCGATAAATAACGTATGATACGAGTTATTTTATCGGCATTTTTATTTTCACTTCTAGCAAATGCTCAATCTCTTGATGAGGTTAAACTCTATTTAAAATGGAAACATCAATTTCAATTTGCTGGCTACTACGCTGCTGTTGAAAAAGGCTTCTATAAAGAAGAGGGCCTTGATGTTGATATCATAGAAAGAGATGTCTCTTGGACTGCTCCTGATAAGGTTAGAAACGAAGAAGGGCACTACGGAATCATTGATTCTAGTATCGTGAGATATCATCTTGAAGGTGATCAGTTCTTTATTGTTGCACCAATCTTCCAACATTCTCCACTCGTTCTTATTACGAGGGCCGAAGATGAGATCCTTAGTCCTTCAGGTTTAAAGGGCAAGAAGGTGATGTATCAAAAAGGTGTTGATGATGCTGTCTTTAAAATTATGTTTCGAAACGCGAACCTTTCTGAGAATGACTTCAAGCACGTTCCTCATTCTTTTAAAAATGATGATCTTATAAATAAGAAAGTAGATGCTGTAAGCGTTTATCAAACAAATCAGCCGTTCTATTATAAGAAGAAAGGGCTTGAAACAAGAATTATTAATCCTATGAACTATGGAGTAGATCTCTACGGAGACATGCTCTTTACCAATAAAGTTGAAGCAGATAAGTTTCCAGATCGTGTTGCAGCTATGAGAAGAGCAACAATAAAAGGCTGGTATTACGCTCTTAATAATATAGAGGAAATGATTAATATTATTAAATCTCGCTATAATCCAAGAGCTGACATTGAGCTTTTAAGATATGAAGCAAATGAGACAAAGAAATTTGTAGAATCCCATATCGTACCAATTGGTACATCAAATCCGACACGACTTCAAAGAATTGCCAATATCTATGGTGAACGAGATCCAAAGTCTCTTGAGGATTTAAAGTATTTAATCTTTCAAGAATATAGAAATAAGAAGAGTGAATTTATAGGTGTGAAAATTGGAAAAATTCTCACTGTATTCTCTATTTTTACTCTTATTGTTGTTTTTGTTATTTTCTATTTCAATAGAAAACTCACTAAAGAGGTCGAGGAAAAAACAAAACATATTAAAGCTCAACAAGACGAGAGAAATCTTCTATTTTCAAAACTCACTCATGAGTTAAGAACACCTCTAAATGCCATTATGGGCTCATCATTTTTCTTAAATGAACTTGTTAAAGATCCTGAAACACAGTCATACGTAAAGATCATTGATAACTCTAGTAAGCTCCTTCTTGGGCTTGTTGATGATATTCTTGATTTTAGTAAGTTAGAAGTTAAGCAAATTAAATTAAATAATGAAGCTTATCAACTCTTTGGTCTCTTAAGAGAAAGTCTAACTGTTCATGAAATATCATGTCGATCTAAAGGCATTGAATTTGAACTTAATCTCTTAAAAGATGAGGATATATGTTTAGAAATAGACTCTTTAAGATTTAAGCAAATAATTAATAATCTTATTAGTAATGCAATTAAATTTACCAAGAAGGGAAAGATTACTGTTTCTTGTGACTATCAAAAGATACACAATTCTTATGAAATTAGTATTGAAGTTATTGATACAGGTAAGGGGATTCCTGAAGATAAAATGGAGTCAGTTTTTAATCCTTTTGAGCAAGAAGATGAAAGCATTTCTAAAGAGTTTGGTGGTACTGGACTTGGACTTGGTATAACTAAAGAGCTTGTAGCACTCTATGATGGTAGTATTAGTGTGAGAAGAAACGAGCCACAGGGGAGTATTTTTTCTTATCAAATCTATTGTAAAGAGTCTGATAAGAAAAATGTAAAATCACTTAAGCCTAAGAGATATGACATTCCAAAAGATTTAAAGGTTTTAATTGTAGATGATAATAATCTCAACTTGCTAATGCTCAGAAAGTATCTACAGAAGATCGGAATTCAGCCTCTTCAAGTTGCTAATGGAGAGGAGGCCTTACTCCAACTTGAGTCTGGAAATATTGAAGTTGTTATTATTGATAAATTAATGCCCGTAATGGACGGCGAAGAAACGACTAAGAAAATTAGATCTCATCGAGACCCAAAAATCTCAAGTGTCTATATTATAGGAAACTCTGCTAATTGGTCTGATGGACTTGATCAAGAGTGTAGGGAAGTAGGCATGAATGCTAGTTTGGCTAAACCTGTAAAGTTTCCTTCACTACAGAGAGTTTTATCAGATTATATTTCATATAAAGAAAGTCAAAATTCATCTGACTCGACAAAGAAAGCTGCATAATTTCATTAAAAAATGTTTGATTAGCCAAACTTTTAATCGTATGATTTCTCAAAATTGGAGGAATTATGAAGTATATAGTTTTAGCTATGATGCTAAGTTTAAGTGTTCAGGCGCATTTCGATAAAGGTTGGTATAGAGGCCTTGATCAAGATGGTTCAGACTGTTTTGTTAATTTTATTGGAAAAAAGTACCGCTTTAATATCAAAAATCCATTAAATGAGATTGTTGAAGTTGAACTGACTTCTGGAGAGAGCTTTGATCTCGTTCACCTTCTTAAGTATGACAATAGTCGTTATAACGTTCTTGCGGATAAGGATCATTTAACTGGTCATTATGGAACTAACTATGGAGCAAGAGTTCTTCAGATCTTAATGGACGATGGCCAGGGTAATCACTACCCACAGTCATACAAGTTGATTGATCACAATTGGAAGAATAAATCTAAAGATATTATTGATTGCCAAGGTCTAGTTTATATTAAGACTTTAGGTAAGTAGATTTTTCGTGAGATATTGACTTATAGACAATCTGAGTTTATAAATATCTCACTTCTTATGGTGACCGTAGTTCAGTTGGTAGAGCGCCAGATTGTGATTCTGGTTGTCGTGGGTTCGAGCCCCATCGGTCACCCCATTTAAATTTTGATCTCTTCGGAGAAATAAATATCTAAGCCTCGTTCACAACCCGTTCGAGGCTTTTTTGTTTTTGGACATTTTTCATGAGACTTCATAGTCTTTAAATACCTCTAAATACCTCTAAGAGCGGCATCTAGAAAGCGATTAAATTTTCTTCTAATACATTTAATTGTTTTAGTTGATTGTATGGAGACCACACTAGAGCGAACAGTCTCAACTTTAAACTCAAAGGGAATCGATCGCGGAAGCCAACCAAGCTTTGACCAATATTCAACGCTCTGTTTTTTCCAATCATAGTGAACACTCATATGGAGATGACGATTTTCTTTCCCTGTCCAGCCAGTATTTCCCTCAAGACCAATCAAGTCTCCTTCTTTAATCAGCCAATTTCCAAGTTGCCGAATAATAACACTAACAATAAGAAGTTCAGAATAAGGTAGGTATTCTTTGGATACTGAAGGAGTATTGAGTACGAAATTGAACGAGAACTTCTGGATTGTCTGCAAAAGTTGTATACTTAATAACAATCTCGCTTTTCTGTTTGTTATGATAATATCAAATTCAAATCTCATAAGAAGAGAAAAATTTTAAGTGGGTGTGATATTAAGAAAATAAATGTTGGATTAATAGGGTTTGGTTTATCAGGGAAAACGTTTCATGCTTCGTTGATTACTGTAAATTCTGATTATCATATTAGTAAAGTTTTTACTTCTCGAAAGGCTGATGTTCTTGAAAAATTACCGACTACGCAAATTGTTGATAATATAAATGAAATATTAAATGACGATAGTATCGATCTTGTTGTTATTTGTAGTCCTAATCACACTCATTATGAACAAGCTAAAATGTCATTAAATGCTGGAAAGCATGTTGTAGTAGAGAAGCCATTTGTAACGTCTTCTAAAGAAGGGAGAGAATTAATTGAATTGGCTAATAAACAGAAATTAATTTTAACAGTTTTTCATAATAGAAGATGGGATTGTGATTTTTTGACAATTAAAAAACTGATAAAAGATGAAGCTCTGGGTGAGATTAAGCAGTTTGAATCTCATTTTGATCGTTGGAGACCCACTATTAGATCTAATCGCTGGAAAGAAGTTCCAGGGAATGGATCTGGTATTTTCTTTGATTTAGGAGTACATCTTATTGATCAATGTATTGAACTTTTTGGATGGCCTCAGGCTGTCTTCGCGGACCTTGAAGACCAAAAGAATAACCAAGGCGTTAACGATTACTTCCACATTATTCTCAAATACGATAAGTTAAGAGCTATACTTCACGGATCATCTTATTCTCTTTGTAAGATGAGATTTAAAGTTTTAGGGGATAAAGCAAATTATTATAAAGAGGGGATGGATCCCCAGGAAGAACGTCTGTCAGGAGGAGTAAGTCCAGTACTTGAAAGTTTTGGGGTAGAAGATGACAAAAACTCTGGGAAGTTGTTTTACAATAGTGATACGGAAATTAAGGAGAGAGTACTTTTGTCAGTCTCTGGTGAGTATCGTCACTTCTATACACAATTAGCTCTGGCAATTAAGAGCAACGATCCTAATGAAGCTCCAGTGTATCCTCAAGATGCATTGAAGACAATGAAGATCATGGAATTAGCAACTTTAAGTCATAAAGAGGGAGCGTGGGTAGCTACCTGACTCTAGCGGCTGGCCGTGCTTTTGATCTCATTTAATAAATGAGATATAATTCAATTACTAACTATTTAAATCAAGGATGATTTATGTATAAGAAGCTAGAATGGCTTGCCTTTATTTTATTTCTACAATTTTCTTTTGCTGGAACAAATATAAATATTTCTAAATTTTACCATATAAGCAATGTTGATAATTACCAACAAGTATCCATGAATGTGACTAACTCTCTGGGCCATGAATATTCTATTATGACCCATAGATGGACCAAGGGGAGTTCTCGACTTATGGTTATGGCACATGGATATATTGATAATTGTGGTTATGTTAAGCCTCTGCAGAGATTCTTTTTAAATTCTGGATTCGATATACTCTGCATAGAGCTACCTGGGCATGGTCTTTCTTCTGGAGATAGAGCGGATGTTGATGATTTTATTACATACAAAGACATCTACAAACATGTATTTCAAAGACTTCCTCAAGGTTATGATGAAAATTATTTTTACGGTCATTCGACAGGTGCTGTTGGAATGCTTGATTTACTTCTCGCTCACGAGCCTCATCCATTTGAGAAAATAATTCTCGCTGCACCTCTTGTGAGAAGTCATTTATGGAGTTTGTCTAAATTTGGAATGAAGTATTTTGGTTTTTTAATAAAGAGATTACCTACCAGAAGATTATCCCTTCATGATAGAGAATATAAAGAGCTTCTTCAAATAGATCCAACGTTAATAAAATCAACTCCGAAAAGTTGGTTTCCAAAGCTTGTTAATTGGAATAAAGGTCTCGTTGAAAAAGACAATAGAAGTAGTGAGGATGTTATCACAATTTTCGCGGGTAAAGACTCTGTAATTGATCAGAAGTATAATGAGAAGTTTTACCGTAAAACATTTTCCAACTTAAAAGTCTTTAATATTCCAAATAGTGATCATGCATTCCATTATGAATCGGAGACAAATAAAAAGATATTCTATTCAATTTTAAACTCCATTCTGTAAAATGTACTTTTTACAATCTCTCACTACTTTAAACTCTATCATGGTATGAGTTTTAACGAAAAGGAGAAGACATGAAAAAGAAAACTCTTATAGTTCTCTCACTTCTATTTGCAGCATACTCTCACGCAAGTCTAGATTCGATTGAAATTTTTGGAACATTTATTAATGATACTGGATGTCGCGCATATAATGTGAATTGCGCAAATGTTGAGTTTGAAGATGGCTCAGAGGCAAATAGTTGCGACCTCACACTTCTTGTAGACGGAGAAGAGATTGCCTTTCTTGGAAAGGGTGGAAAACTTGTTGAAACAGGTAATAATCTCGTTGTAGGTAGAGATCGTGGACTTCGTATCGGGTTCGGTGGTTTACCTGAGTGGGCCAATGTTACCGCGGAATTTAAGATCTTAAAGACTTATGTCAATCCAACAACATACCCTGAAGCATCAGTTTCATCTTTTGATATTAAAGTAAAAAATGGCTATTTCGGAAAAACACACACTTGTAAGAACATGGTCTTTGCTCCAAGTGATGATTAGTCTTTAATTTGACTGTATAATATATAATCACAGTGTATTAATTATCGAAAACCACAACCCTTGTTTTTTTTATTGGTATAGTTATTAAATAAAAAAACAAGGATTTGACATGAAATTTTATAATTCTATTATTACTTTATGTGTATTAGCTAGTATTAATTCAAATGCTGCCACTAGTGAATGTTTAACTTTTAAAAATGATCCCTTCGAAACCGGAGCAACTATGCCAAAGGGTGAATACGCGGGGAAGTGTTTAAATAATAGTGAACAAAGAAATTTAAATATAATTGAAGTCAAAGAAAATGGTTCTCAAGTCGTCGCTAATTTCTACCATAAAGGAAAGTACTGGAAAGCAACGATTCCAAGTTCAAATGTATTCAAAAGAGCAGTTCTACAAGTTGAATATTTCCCACCAGAGTGGATTGCAGCACATACTCAAATTCGCATAGATTTAAAGGATGGACAGTATATAAATTTAGAAGGCCAAAATGAAAGTAACTTTAATGAAACTGAGAAAGTAAGTAGTATTGTGTTTTCATTTGAAGCGATCAAAGCAGTCGATTCAATTGGTTATGATCTATTTAAAGGTACCCAGGATTATTATGGATTATCTGTTCGAATGTTTTCGGGATTAGAGTCATATAGAGATATTGTTCTTAACCAAAAGCATAGAAATCAACAAGTTGAATTAAACTATAACAGTCAGGAACTTTCCAAATTGGTTAAGTACTATTTAGATCGAGGTCAAAAAAATAAAGATCAAATTGAGATGTATCATACAGTCTATAGTAATTGTACTACTGAAATTTATGAAGGGTTTGAGCATGTTAGAGATCTTCCGCTAGTTCAAACTCCTGTGTGGAAAAGAGACCATGTTACAAAGCGCAGAAAGATAGTACGGTACAAAATGGTACCCAAGTCTTATAAGGCCTTCAGCTTTGGCTCGTTTAAAGAGGTGCTTCCTGTAAATGCGAAGTGGTATGCTGATTTTAGAGAAATAACAAATAAAGAAATTAAGCCCCTTGAAGAAGAGTTTCAGTCAGTTGAGGACTTTGAGGTTCAATAGTTGGCTTAGTTAGAACTTTAAGTTTATGGACTTAAGCTGATAAGGCCATTTGAGATTATCTCCATGTGAGGCCTTATCAGTATCACTAAAGTTACTCCACACTAAATATATCGGACCAGGATCAATGACTTTTTCTTTTCTAGAAAAATGAGAAAAACCATCTTTACCAGCCTCTGTGTAAGAGATCATTCCTTTTTTAGATTTTGCTGACTTAAGCATTCTCTTTATATTTGCGATTTGCTTATAACCGTCAGTTGCTGCGAATGTAATTGTCTTAGCACTCATCCATTCTTTGCCATAAACAGTATCTAATAGTTCATAAAAATCATAACCGCGATAAGTGCGAGAGTATGATCTCCATGCATTGTATAATGTCTTATCTTGAGAGATGAGCTTTTTATTCTTTATTTTTAGATTACCACTCTTGAGGTCTTTGACGTTGATACTTTGAATAGTTTTGCCATTTTTTTGAAAGAATAGATCATTAGCGAAAATAGAGAAAGGGAGTAAAAGAATACAGAGAACTTTAAACATAGAAGACCCTTTTTTAAAAACTATGACTGGTTATGTAGACTAATTATTCTTTTCGGAGAACACTCAAAAATATTGAATTATATACGATAAGGCAATTAAAGTTGGCAGCGGGTTTTAAATTATATGAGTTATTTTAAATATGGCTTAAATGTTAAAAACGTGAAGATTCGGCTGTTTAGCTAGGCTTTATAGA
>DDIK01000145.1 GCA_002338505.1 Bacteriovorax sp. UBA1852 | reverse complement strand
GTTTCATCTTATCTAAGATACCTGCTAGATATATTTGATCTGCCGATGAAAGTTCATATTTATTTCCAGGATTAAATAACTCCATCGTTCTGTCATATCTAATATTAAGATTTTCTTTAAGGGTACTGAGTTCTTTTCTTTGCTTGAAGTCGTATCTTTTTGAAATCGGTGTTGAAACATAATCCTTGGCTGATTTTAGTACCTTTGTTGCTTGTGTACCTATCAGCGACAATGGAGCTAAGTAAATCGACATTTGTTTTTCAACATCTTTGTCTGATAGTCTTTCCGAGCTTGATTGACCACTGTAGAATTGATCATATTCACCATCATAATTATCGAGAGCTCTATTTATTGTGTAAGCTTCTGTGGCCACAACCGCAGTTAACGCACATCCTAGGCCATAACTTATTGAACATGCAATTGGGAGAGTGATAGCTGTAGCTGCTATTAATAACTCTTGAGAAAATTCTTCAAGATCACTTTGGTCTTTTAGATTTTGCGCGATATCACAGTATACTTCGTTGTCTCTATGCTTTAGTTCATCTTCAATTAAATTAGAAAAACTGATGATATCACTGTCACTATAGTCCTCCGTCAATATCCTGTGCAGTGTAGATTGAACACTACTTATCAATACTTCTGTCGCTTCTTTGACATCCTTCATGATGGCCTCATCTGATTCTTGTGCCGACACTTTTAAAAGAGAGAGAATAGGGTTTTGATTGATGAGTTTATCATATTCTTGTCTATATACTTTATTTTGCTTTTTAAATCTTCTATTTACGTGAGTGCTAACTACTGGCGCTTGACTTGCAATTTCTGGTTTAGATAATTTTACATCAACAGTAAAACTCTCTTCTAAATCATTCGTATGTTGTAAAAGAGCATTATACTCAGGTCCACCATCTTCTTCTTTTTTATCTCTTAAAGAATTAACTCTTACCCCTGTCAGTGGATGAATCGGATTAGGATTAAATCGTATGGGTTTTTCTTTTGAAGATATCTTTCCCCTCATTTCCATTTGTGCCAAGAGACTTCTCGTCTTTTGAATGTCTGGTCTAAGTTTCTTGAGCATGTGCTCACGTATTTCTCTACATTTATTTCTTTGATTACTTTTGGCCATACATAGACTTAACTCTTTTAACTCACCAATTCTTTTTTTTAATTTATTTATGGCCTTGTCTTTTAGAGTATCTAAAAACTCATCTCTTAAAACTCTCTTTGTTATAGGTGAGACTTTATATGAAAGTGCTTCCGCCTCAGAGATCTTTTTGAGCTCGTCTTCCTGGCAAGTGAGATAATAGTCTTCTTTATCTTCCGATTCTTGTGCTTTGTTGAATTTATGACAGTTTTTAAAGTCATATTCTTGGCTCGTTATAAACTTAGAATTAACTCTTAAATTTCGTTTTTTAAAATACGCATATGGATCAGCATGAGTAGCTGAGTGGAGATATAAAAGTGCAAATATAAAATGGACTATTTTATACTTTTTCATATTATTCTTATCGGTATTATACATTAATTTTAAATACTTATCTGGTCCTAAAACGCTCCTTAGTGATATCAGACCCTTATAGCTTTTTTCTACTTATTTCAAAGCCTTAGTTTGTTGTCACGATCTTTATAATATTATATAAAACAAGTTGGTTTCTATGTTATTTGAAAGGATAAAAATGTCTAAAAAAAATGTTGATGTAATTAACTTAATTCTTAAAGAATCAAAGGCCTACACTTCTTTAGAGGTAATTGAAAACTTCATTCAGGAAAAGAAGAGTTTAGAGAGCTTGCCTGTTCAACCGCTTTACACAACATTTAAGAATCTTCCTGTAGAAATTAAGTCTCATGCCATGTCTCTTTTATCAAAAGAACAGAGAGAGGTGTTCTATGATCTTGATCTATGGAAAAAAGACACTCTCGATATTCCTTCATTCTCTGAAATGGTAAAAACAATATCAAAGTCACCCGACGAAAACCTTCGGTACGAGTTCTCGCGAAGCTCTGAGTTTGCTCTATTTATCAAAGGTCGTTTTAATACATGGACTTTTGATGTCGAGGATCCTCTTTACCCAGATCACGATTATTATTTCCTAACAGAGGATAATCTTCTTCTTTTTGAATATGACGAAGATTGTGAAATTGTAGATGAAGTAAAACAACTTATAAAAGACATTTATTCTGAGCTTGGTGTAGAAAAAGCATACCAGTATATCTTTACAGTTGTTTCTGATGGCTTTATCAGCTTATCTGAAAATGAGTATGAGAAAAAGAAAGAGCGACTTAAGCATTTTGGTTTTGTTGACTATATCGAAGCGCTACAAATTACTAATTCTTTCCCAAGCTTAGGACACGTTGATCTCTTTATATCTAAAAAAGAAATGATCTCTGCAGAGATTGATGAACTCGAGCGTAACCAAACTCTTCACGCAAACTCTTTGATTGCCTTTGAAGAGAACGAACTAAATATCAGCAATGAATTAGCAAAAATTGAAGATAGTAAAAGATATGATTATCTTCATTTTAATTTCATTCGTCTTGTAAATGCTAATCTAGAAAAGAACGATGCGATTAAAGATGGTGCCATGACTATGACCAGAATAGGGAAAATAGTCAGAAACCACTTGGAGCTCGGTTTTTCATATATTAAAGCTAATAGAGATTTTACTGATGATGAATCAATATTTGATTACTTTGACTTTGTTGACGTATACCGTGTTGGCTCTTCTCTGTTAACTCTAGTGCAGAAATCTGTAAAGAAAGAGCTTGCAGCATTTGAACTTGATACTGTCGATGATAATTTTCTTGGCCAATATTTTGAAGACTTCCTAGACGGACTTTTTGCATCTGACATTAAAGTGTCTACTCTTGGCGAATTACATTCAGTTGTTCATGTTGATCAATTTAAAAGACTTAGAGATCAGAGTGAGCTCCTGATTCAATTTTTACCTTTTGCTATGACATTTAAAAAGAATCTCATGTCCTTAATTAGTGAAGGACAAATCAATGACGATTTCTATTTAAACTACTCAAGTGAGAGCATCGATATAGAAGCTATTCTTATGTCTTTGATTATCAATTTTTCTCTTGGCAAATTAAACGCACAGACACCTAAGATGGGAGTTACTATAGCAGAGCTTAAAACATTTCATCATAAATTCTTTAAAAACCAATCCTTGATTGTTGAAAGTATTGATGGCCTCTTAGAGGATTTTATTTCAAACTTTGGCCTTAGAGAAGTTAATCATTTAAAACCATATATTGTCGGCGTGATGATGGCGCAAATGAATGATTACGAAGTAGATAGACTCGAAGATCACGAGTTTAAGCATATTGGGGGACCAATACTACTTAATAATTTAAGTTAGATTAATCTTGTACGCCATTTCAGTCACTGAAATTCCTACATGGTTTGTTGAGTCTACTATAGCACGTGCTATGTTCTGTGAATGATTTGAGAGGAGAGTTATGTTTACAAAAGTACTAATATTTATTTCTGTTATTTCTTGTCATTTTTGTTCTTATGCTAAAGATGTAAATATTCTTACTATCACCAGTACCGATGATAATAATATATATCGCATTGGCCTTATGATTAATCAAAAAACTGGACTTGCGAAAGGCTTTTATAAGAGAGAATTTACCCCAAAAGGTGAACTTGTTAAAGATCCAAGTCTTCATAAAGAGTTTAGCATAGAAGAGTTAGGAAGAGGTGTAGTACTTGTTTCCAGACCAGTTTGCAGTAATGTTGTAAGTCTTAAGTCTCAAAGTATGAATCTTGAGGTTGGTGCCACAATAAGACTTAGTGTCGTTAAAAACTGCTTAGTAAATAGTTATAAACATAAAGAGTTAGAGGTCTCAAGAGTTTCAAGTGATAGATACATGGTGTCTTATGAGAATCAAGTGATTTCAAATGACCAAAAATTACATTTTCAAGTTGGTATGTTTGGTATTAAAGCAATAAAAGTTCAGAGAAATAACTATAGGAATCTCTTTGATTAGCCCTTGTTGATGACGCTTAGGATTTCCTTTAAAAAGGTCGGCTGGTTCTTATAGTTTAGTGTGGTCATGTAGATTCCTGGACTCTTTAAACTAGAGATTTCTTGAACCTGGAGATTGTCTGTCTTTTTCAGGACGTGATCGGGAATAACAGCAATACCAACACCGTTTTTTACTAAATTCACAATCGATGATAGAGATTCTACAACGACGACATTTTCACTTTCTCTCTTGCTGATTTTATAGAGATTATCAGTTTCAGAGAATACAATCCATCTATATTCATGCAGCTTTTTCTTATTAACTTCTTCTTTGCTGATGAGAACTAACTTCTCATCAAATAGTTTTAAACTACTCACAAGCTCGGACTGAAAATTGTCAGTTGAAAAGATTATATCATATTGGCCTTGCTCTATACCTCGTTGAAGTTCTGGCTGATCAGCAACGTGAATCTGTAAGTCACGCGAAAACTTCTTGTAGTACTTAATAAGTATAGGATTAAACCAAGTTTTAAGGAGTCCATTTAGAATTCCTATTTTTAGAGGTCTATTATCTTCTCTTTGAAAAATATCTGAACACATTCGATCAAAGTGTTCACACGCAGCGTAGAACTCTTTTCCTTTAACCGTTAGAAGTACTTTCTTGCTTGATCTGATAATCAGCTCTTCACCGATAGACTCTTCAAGTAACTTGACCTGACGGCTGACTGCTGATTGAGCTATCTTTAAGATATCTGCCGCCTTAGAAAAACTAAGGTGTCTTGCTGTTAACATAAAAGCTTTTATATAACGGTAATCCATAGTGCTCTTTTTATTTTGTTAAGCTAGGAACAAGTTCTTGATTTCTCTTCCAAAACTTACCATGGTACTTCTTTTGATCTTTATTCGTAACGACAAAGCCTTCATTATCATTTTCAAGATCTAGAACATAGTCAATATGAGTCTCATTTAAATAGAAGGCCGTAAAAGGGTCCATTATGACTTCTAGTGAGTTGTCATTATCAACCTCAATACTTAAGTCTTCTTCATGAAAGTCTGCAAAGCCCACCGAATAAGTGAAGCCGTCGCAACCTTTCCCTGAAATAAGAATTCTGAGGTACTTACCACTTAGGGTAAAGTCATTTTCAAGGATTAACTTTAACTGGCTTAACGCTTCAGATGTAAAGTTTACTTTAGGTAATACAATATCTTTTTTGTCGATTTTCATGTTGCCATTTGTTTGTGTTAGTATAGTTCATTACTACCTTTATTTACGTTATTTTTTCAAGTGTTTTTCACTTAAAAATGGAGAGAAAATGAATATTTCATATAAACTCATCATCCCAGAACCTCAGACGCATTACGCTACTGTCATTCTTACTGTTAACAATATTTCAAAGAAAGAACTTGACTTCTTTATGCCGTCTTGGTCCCCAGGGTCATACCTCATGAGAGAGTATGCACGCAATGTGAGAAATGTGATTGCTGAGTCAGATAGCGGAAAGAGACTTATGCTTTCTAAAGTTGATAAGTCAACTTGGAGAGTGGAGAGTGAGGGGATTAAAGAGCTACGATTTAAGTATGAAGTATACTGTCATGAACTGACTGTTAGAACATCACATATTGATGCATCCCACGCATTTATTCATGGTCCAAGTTTCTTTGTA
>DDIK01000191.1 GCA_002338505.1 Bacteriovorax sp. UBA1852 | reverse complement strand
CTCTTCTTATATGTTGTTCTCTTGTGGATAAAACCATGCATAGACAATCTTTTCCGTCGCTATCTTTAGCTTTTCCTACATATCTTCCAGGTGTCGATCTAATGGCGTTCTTATTTTTTTCGTTAAAGCGTATTCCAAAGATTCCAAGTCCTGGGCCACCATAATTTGCTTCTAGGCATAGGTGTTGGCCTTCACCAACGATCATGTCTACACCCTCTTTGGCGTTTCCAAATATACTTGGCGATTTAAGACCTGTCGTTGCTAAAAGAGCTGGGTCTATTATACATATCGAGAGTATGTTGTTTTCTTTAGCTAGATCGGTGAGAGTATCAACATCTTCTAAAAGTCCAAGGCCATTAACTTGATTAAAGGATAGGGAGCTGAGGTCCGCTTTATGTTTTTGAATAAGTTCTTTAAGCTTATCTGTATCGGTAAGACCAGTTTCCTTATTTATTGGCGCATATATAATATTTAGTCCAGTCTCCACCTTTAAAGTTTCAAGCACCTCTTTATCACTTGGGTAAATACTCTCGCAGACAATAGCTGTCTTAGTCTTTCTTTTTATCCTATTAGCCGTATTGAGGGCCTCAAATAAACAAGTTGATCTCTCATAGAGAGAAGCATTAATTGCTTCAAAGCCGGTGAGTGCACTCATGGCATTTGAATATAGCCAAAGGGTATACAACGTTCCCTGACTTCTCTCTGGTTGATAGGGAGTGTATGCCGTAGTCAGGCCCCGTATGTTACAGACATAGGGAACGATGGGACTTAGTTTAGTTTGTGGTAGGCCATCGCCCAAGAAATTTGGAAGTATTTTATTCTTTTTTGATATATTAAATAGCCTCTTGGCAAGGTCATTGTAATTGAGTTCTTCTTCAATTTTGATAACATCATCAAACTTAATCTCGTCTTTGATATGATTAAAGAGATCACTTACTTTATCTACTTTTATGCTTTTTAATATTTCATCGATTTCAGCATCATCCATACTTATATAGTATTTCTCTAATTCTCTTTTTATCTCTTTTGGATCTTGACCGAGTAGTTCAATTGTTTCTTTTGATATTTCTTGCATTATCACTCCGTAAACATGCGTATATATAAATAATGTTATTTTTAATGACTTGTTCTCTCTCTATATTTACCATGTATGGGTTGAAATAATCTATAGATAAAATGGTAACAACATGAAAAATGCGGCCATCACAATTCACAGTCAGACTAGTTCGCCGAGCTTGACGAGACTCATCGAGTTTCTACAGTCTTGCGGTGTTATGGTCGAGCTCTGTCATGATCCTAGCCTTATCAATTACTCGCCATATTTTATGTTTGATGAAAAACTTATCTTATTGAGTGAAGACTTAAGAATTAGTTATGACTGGGTTAAAGAGTTTAAAACTCATCAGAAAAAGAAGTATTCTATTCATAATGAACCGTTTGCAAAAGCACTAGGACTCAAGAATAAGCGCAATATAAGTCTTCTCGATACATCTGGGGGTACTGGTAAGGACGCGATTCTTGCATATTCCTTTGGCCTATCAGTTGATATTTATGAAAGAAACGTCGACGCTTTTTGCCTTTTAGCTTGTGCCTTTTTAAGATTTAGAGACTCTGATTGCTACAATGAGCAATTTCCAATGAATTTAAAGCTCGGGACTTTAAATGCAGATGTTGATCTGGGTCATTATGATTGTGTCTTTTTTGATCCTATGTATCCGCAAAAAAAGAAAAAGTCGGCCAAAGCCAGAAAAGAAATGGAATTATTTAAAGAGATCATTGGACCTGATGATGATGCAGACAGCTATCTTGAACAACTGATTCACAAGCATCATTACGTCGTTTTCAAGCGACCATCATTTGCACCAAAACTGCATAAACCATCTTATAGCTACGAAGGGCGCACGACTCGATACGACATTTATCGCAAAGTATAGATTTTGCTTGAGGGCCTTCTTTAATATTGCTAATATAGTGCTTTTATTAAGGAGGACACATGGATATTGTTGTTTCACCAGCAAAGAAGCTTAACTTTGATCTTGATCATCATATAAAAATGACCAATCCATTCTTTATGGATGAGGCCAGTGAACTCGTGAGCGTTCTTAAAGAGAAGAAAAAATCAGAAATATCTAAACTCATGTCTTTGTCTGACTCATTAAGTGAGCTCAACTACAATCGATATCAAAATTTCTCTAAGCCTGAAGAAGTCGCTCCTGCAGGCTTTGCTTTTGCCGGAGATACCTACAAGGGTTTACAAATTGATAGCTTTTCTAAAGATGATATAAATTATGCTAAAAAACATCTCTTCATTTTAAGTGGACTCTATGGAGTCTTAAGAATAACTGATGAACTTAGGCCCTATAGACTTGAAATGGGAACCAGATTAGAGAACCCTAAGGGGAAGAATCTCTATGACTTTTGGCGCTCTAAGATCTCTAAAAAGCTTAATCAATTATCAAAAAAGAGTGAATCAAAATACCTCATTAATCTTGCGAGTGAAGAGTATTTCAAATCTATTGACGTTGATACTTTGGAGCATAAGGTAATTAATGTGAAGTTTCTTGAAAATAAAAATGGAAACTACAAAGTTATAGGTCTTATGTCTAAAAGAGCTCGTGGTGCGATGGCACGCTATATTGTTCAAAACCAGGTCACTGACCTTGGCAAACTTAAGAAGTTTAATACTGATAATTATAAATTTGATAAAGATGAAAGCACTAGTGATTTACTAGTATTTAAAAGATAATTGGAGATAGTCATGACTAAGAAGTATAAGGTCTTTGGAATTGGAAACGCACTTGTTGATATGGAATTTGAAGTCACAGAAAAGTTTCTATTAGAGAATAATGTTGAAAAAGGTCTTATGACTTTGGTTGAGCAAGAGAGACAAGCAGAGCTTTTAGAAAAACTCTCTGGTATTCAGCATAAGAGAAATTGTGGTGGCTCCGCTGCTAATACTGTTATTGCTGCAACTCAATTAGGAGCATCAAATTACTATTCTTGTAAGGTTGCCAATGATGAAACTGGTGAATTCTACTATAGTGATATGAAAGAAATTGGCGTCAGATCAAATATTGAAGAATCCAGGTTTGATGGTGAAACAGGAAAATGTATGGTCCTTATCACTCCTGATGCAGATAGAACGATGAACACTTATCTTGGTATCACTTCGACTTATGCGAAAGACGAGATCATTAAAGACGAGTTAATTAATTCTGAGTGGCTTTATATTGAAGGCTATCTTGTTACAGGGCCTAATAGTAAAGAAGCAGCAATCTATGCAAGAGATATAGCTCAAGAAAATGGTGTTAAAGTTGCTCTAACGTTATCAGACCCAGGAATCGTTGGTTTTTTTAAAGATGGATTTAAAGAAATAATCGGAACAAAGAAATTAGACTTAATTTTTTGTAACGAAGAAGAGGCCATGTCTTTTACCGGGCAAGACAATTTAGAAAGTGCTATGGAGAGTTTGAAAGAGCTTACAAATGCTTTTGCTATTACAACAGGTCCTAAGGGCGCAGTTGTTTTTGATGGAGCTCATACGACTTACGTTCTCACAAATAAAGTTGATGCTATTGATACTAATGGAGCAGGAGACCTCTTTGCAGGTAGTTTCCTATATGCCATTACCAATGGTTCAAGCTATGGAGAAGCAGCGAGATTTTCATGTGCCTGTTCTTCCAAGCTTGTGACACAATTTGGAGCAAGGTTAAAAACTGATCAAATATTAGATATAAAAAAACAATACTTAAGTTAGAGAGAAATAGATGAAAAGAATTATTTTAAAAAACCTCTTTGCTCAGGCAAATGAATTCACCGGAAAAGAAGTCAACGTTAAGGGTTGGGTAAGATCAGTAAGAAAATCAAAAGCATTTTCCTTCATTGTTCTTAGCGATGGTTCTAGCCAGGATCTCCTACAAATCATAGCTGATGATAATATTGATAATTATGAAACTCTTTCAACTATGCTCACAGGAACTTGTGTTTCTATCAACGGAAAGGTTGTTGAGTCGCAAGGAAAGGGGCAAACGATCGAGATGCAGGCCACTGGTGGAGAGATCATTGGTGAAGTTGATGAGTCTTATCCGCTTCAAAAGAAGGGGACAAGTCTTGAGCACCTTAGAGAGATCGCGCATTTAAGAGCTCGGACAAACTTGTTTGGCGCTGTATTTAGAGTTAGACATGAACTTGCTCAGGCCACACATCGTTTCTTTAGTGATCGAGGATTTTTCTATTTAAATAGTCCTATCGTTACAAATGTAGACGGCGAGGGTGCAGGTGAGATGTTCAATGTTTCAACAATCTCAAAAGAGGGTTTTAAAAAAGATGATAAAGGTGAGATAGACTTTTCAAATGATTACTTTGGAAAAGAAACCTCTCTATGTGTGACAGGCCAGCTCGAGGCTGAATGTCACGCTCTAGGTCTTGGGGCCGTGTATACATTTGGACCGACATTTCGTTCTGAAAATTCTAACACTAAAAGGCATCTCGCCGAGTTTTGGATGATTGAGCCTGAGCTTGCCTTTGCTGATCTGGATGACGTTGCAGACCTTGCAGCTGATTATATTAAGTATCTCATTGATCATGCATTAAAGCATTGTGATAAAGAACTTAAGTTTATGCACTCACTTCCATTTACTGATGTTGAAAAGAATTATCGTGATACTCTTAAGGGAGTGGTTGAAAGTAAATTCAAAAAAATTACTTATACAGAGGCCATCGATATTTTAAATGCGTCTAAGGAGAAGTTTGAGTTTCCTACGAATTGGGGAGATGAGCTACAGACAGAACATGAGAAATATTTAACAGATAAGCATTTTAAGTCACCGGTTATTGTAACTGATTATCCAAAAGGTTTTAAAGCTTTTTACATGAAGCAAAATGAAGATGGTAAAACAGTGCGTGCGATGGATGTCCTAGTTCCAGGGATTGGTGAGCTTATTGGTGGATCACAAAGAGAAGAGTCTCTTGAAAAGCTTGAAGCTAGAATGAAAGAGCTTGATATGGACCTTGAAAATTACTGGTGGTATTTAGAGCTTAGAAAGTTTGGTTCAGCACCTCATGGTGGTTTTGGCCTTGGTTTTGAAAGAGCGATTATGTACATAACTGGTATGAGCAATATTAGAGATGTTATTGCTTTTCCACGTACACCTGGAAATTGTGATTTCTAAAAAGAGATATCTTATTATCCCAGGGCTTAATCAGTCCCTGGGACTTTACGACTTCTTAAAGTCTCCTGAATATATATTAGATATTGTAGAGTTTCCCTGCAATGGAAAAGATAAAGATGAATATCTCAAATTTCCACTCAACCGCTATGGAGAATTTCTACCAAAGAATATTCATTATGATACTGTGTTTTGCCACTCGCTTGGAAGCTTAGTTTTTTTGACTTCAAGAAGTGAAATTAGTTTTTCTTATGATCAGGTTTATCTCATCGCTCCTGCACTCAAGACCTGGGCGTTAGCAGAGTTTTTCTTTAAGATACTGCCTGATAAGTTGGTGACACCAAGTCTCAATATGCCATCCAGACGGGCATTCTCTTTTTGCAGTGTAGGCCTTTATTACCAGGTTATTCTACTTCAAAAAAAACTTGAATCTATTGAATTAGATGGGTCGCATATTTCAGTAGTACACGACCCCCGTGATGAACTTATTCGCTATAATAGATTATTCGATAATTTTCATTATATTGAATATCTCTCTATTGATTTTCCGAGACACTTATCTCTGGACTTCATTGAGAAATGTATTAAAGTCTAGTAACAAGAGAACTTTTCAACAGCTCTAAACTTTGATCTCTTTTTCTGAGACTTTTTAACAGAGAATCCAATAAGCTTACCAGCGTCATTTGTTTGTATTTTTGAAACTGTTTTGCTGACTCCGACGTCCTTCTTACAAGGATCACCTCCAAATAAAGCTCTCATACACCAGTATTCATCCGTTAGTGTGCTATATGTTTCGATGACGTAATTCGTTCCTTCTACTGTATCCTCATGTGATATCTTTGACTTATAACTCTTTCCTTCAAAAGTTATGCTTCTTCCTTCAGAT
>DDIK01000010.1 GCA_002338505.1 Bacteriovorax sp. UBA1852 | reverse complement strand
TCAGGAGTATCAATTGGATTGTCAGATTCACTGCTTCAGCTCGACCTTTCGAAGTTTTTGTCAAAGGATGCACAAGGATGACTACTCCAAATCTTATTGCATGCGCCAGTCAGAGAATCAATTGGACTCACGCACAAAAGGCGCGCCAATAACTCAGTTGAAATTTCTTCTAAGAGTGAAAAAGGTGCAAACCACGGTAAAACTGTTGTTCTTGAAGTTGTAAATGCAATGAATGAAATTAAGAACTCAAATGAAGAAGTTCTTGATTCAACCTCAGAAGGTAATAAAAAGATTTCTGAAATTGTAACTGTTATTAATATGATTTCAGAAAAAACAAAAGTCATCAACGACATCGTTTTTCAAACTAAACTCTTATCTTTTAATGCTTCTGTTGAGGCAGCAAGAGCCGGGGAGCACGGAAAAGGTTTTGCTGTCGTTGCTGAGGAAGTCGGAAACCTCGCTCAAATGTCTGGTAAAGCAGCTCAGGAGATTAGTGATATATTAGATGAATCAGTCTCACGTGTAGAAAATATTGTAAAAGATAATCAATCTTCGATTGAGTCTATCATGATTAAGTCTAAGCAAAAGATTGATGAAGGAATCAATGTTACTGGAGAGTGTACTAAAGCTCTTGAGGATATTGTTCAAGATGTAAAAGTCGTCAGTAATATGGCCAATGAAATTTCTTCTGCTACAAAAGAGCAAGATAGTGGTGTTACAAATATTTCTGAGGCGATGAATCAGTTGCAAGACATTACTAATGAAAACTCAAATATTGCATTTAGAACACTAAAGTGTTCAGAACAACTCGATCAAGAAACAATTTATCTTAAAGGTATTATTGAAACACTTGAGAGAGAAGTTGTTGGTGGTAAGGTCGTCATTGAGACAAATAAGTCAAAGACAACAAAGGCAGAAGAGACTACTGAAGCAAGTGATTCGACTATAGAAGAAACTCATGAAAATAATGTCGTCGAACTTAAAAAAGCAGAGCCTCATAAAAACGATGAGCAAGTGACTCATACACCAAATATAAAGTCAGCTGTTGGGTTAGAGATACCTGATTCAAATGATCCGAGATTCGAGGATGTTTAAGCTTTAAATGAATTAAGAATTCAATCTCAATATAAAAGCCGAGTTAATTCTCGGCTTTATTCTTTAAGATATCTTCACATTTAATCTAAAGAAATACTTAATTCAATTAAGTGAACATATTTACTTGTCAAAAAAAAAAAACTACTGAATAATTTCTCTATTATTAAAAACTAGGAGATCACGGATGAGACAAAAATTAGTCTTTACATTCCTAGCGGTTGCTTTAAGCAGTGTTACTGTACAAGCAGGTGCGAAGGATGACTTTGTAAAAGCAGTCATGACTCAGTGTAAGAAGAGTGAGGCAGATGCCAAAGCTTTAGCTACACCAGGTCGTTCAGGAAATGTTATCAAGTTAAAAACATGTACTTCGTCTACAATAGCTGTAGGTGATTGTACTCTTAACTGTAAGGATGCTTCATCATCTATTGGTGGTTAAGTAAAGGGAGAATATAGATGTTAAAAAAAGTACTATTTACAGCGACAATCGCTTCTCTTGCTCTAGGACAGTCTCTAGAGGACAGAGTTGAAGCGTTAGAATATGCTGGTTATGAAAATTGGTTTAAATTTAGTGGAAATCTTGAATATAGATTTGATACTGTTGAAAGAGAGTCTAAAAAAGCTTATTCAATTGTAGGTTTTGATGGTTCATCAGCGAGTAGAGCTGTTGGTGAGAAAGAAACAACAGACCATCATAGATTATTTTCTGAATTAGATATTGAAGCGAAGCCATCTGAAAAATTAACTTTTTATGGAAGACTTGCGACAACTAAGTATTTCAATACTTTAAATAAAGGTGGCGGAAGTTATGCAGATGAGGGTGCATTTAATGAGCTTTCAGAAGGTGCCGCAGCTGGTAGTTCAAGAATCTTTCTTGAAAGAGCATTTGTTAACTATCAATTAATGAAGTCTTTAACTTTATCTGTTGGTAGACTCCCTACAATTGATGGCGCCCCAAAGCACATACCTGAAGGACGTCCAATGATGGGGAATTATCCAAATCTTGCATTTGCAGGGATTTTTGATGGTCTTGCTCTTACATATGGAAATATGTTTGCAGGTACATCTTTCAAGCTAAGAGGTATTTATACACCTTTTAATCAGAGAAATGTTGGTAATACTCTGGATAAGCTAAAAGATGGAACAGCAGGTACTACGGGAAATAAAGTTGATGAAAACACTGATGTTTACTCAATTATGATGGAGCTTGAAAAAGAGAATCTATCATGGGCAAAGAGAGTACATTTAATATATCAATACTTATATTTTGATGGATTATATGCTTTGAACGGAGGTACTGTTTACACAGATACGGCAAAGATTGAAAGCTCTTCCTCTGCTACATTAGGTTTGGAGAGACATGTTCTTAATCTTGAAGTTTATGGTATTGCAAACACAGGTCTTAATATTGGTCTTTCTTACCTAAAGGGAAATACTAAGGGGAGTGGTACATTTACTAACCCTGCATTAGCAGCTGCCTTAGGTGGTTCTAGTAATGTTGGTACCTGGTATGGACAAGGTAATGTAGATAAAGATGGAGACGCCTTAATTGCAAATATTAACTATACGTTTAAGTCATTGAATAATGCAACATTTGGTTTTGAATACCTTGATACTGATGCAGATGCTTTTCTTTACGATTCTGCTTCAAGAAATACGACTGGATTTTACACAGCAAGAGGTGGAGATGCTAAGCACCTTTACTGGGTACAACCAGTTGATAGAAACTTTAAAGTTAGAGTTGGTTGGCAAGAGACTAACAACAAGAAAAGAAACTTGATTGGTGGATACATCGGTCCCGATCAAGAGATTGATGATGTTACAACAGCAATGTACACATCACTTCAATTCTTCTTCTAATTCCTAATTAAGAAATTTCTAGAATATGATTGGGCCGAGTTAATTCTCGGCCTTTTTTATTCTACTAACAAGCATTTATTGAAAGATCTGTAAGAAAAAAATAGAACAGCTCTCTTGCAACTTCTAAGTACTCAAAATTCTTTAACTTTAGCAAATCTTAATACTTGATAGGTATTCCTTTCCACCGAAAAAGTCTTGGACATGGATTCTGGATGAGGGGTAGAATATTACAAAGGGTTAATTAAAAGGAACAGGATGTTTCTAATAACCTAATGATCAGTTTTTATAGTGCAGGAGGTGCTATGTCAGCAAAAGGTACAAAAGGCCATAGTGAAGTAAAGAATCTTCCGCTTTTACCATTGAGAGATATGATTATCTTTCCTCACATGGTGGTTCCTTTATTTGTCGGTAGAGAGAAATCAATCAATGCTTTGGAAGAAGCTCAAAAAAATGGAAATGAATTATTTCTAGTCACTCAAAAAGATGCAAGTATTCTTAACCCTGATAGGGAAGATGTATATGACATCGGGACTGTTGTAAATATTATCCAAATGCTTAGGCTTCCAGATAATACTGTAAAGGTATTAATAGAAGGGAAGTATCGAGCGCGAATCTCTGAATTCGATGCAAGAGCAGAAGGCTATTTCACAGACATTGAAAAATGTGTCACTGAAGATGTCGACCCTGTAAGTATTGAAGCGACAATCAGAAGTATTAAAAATGTATTTGAACAATATGTAAAACTCAATAAGAGAATTCCACCTGAATTACTTATGAGTATTTCATCTATTACAGATCCTTCGAGATTAGCAGATATCATAGTTGCTCATCTTTCAATGAAGATACCTGAAAAGCAAGAAGTGCTTGAAGCAGTATCTGTTGAAAAGAGACTAGAGCTTCTTTTAGAGAAGATGCAAGGTGAGATTGAAATTATCAACGTTGAAAGACGTATCAGAACTCGTGTAAAGAGTCAGATGGAAAAATCTCAAAAAGAATATTATCTTAATGAGCAGATGAGTGCGATTCAAAAGGAACTTGGACAAAAAGATGAAAAGTCAGAAATCCAAGAGATGGAAGAGAAGCTTGCTTTAAAAAATCTTCCAGAAGAAGCACACACAAAAGTAGAAAAAGAAATCAAGAAGCTTAAGTCAATGTCTCCTATGTCAGCGGAAGCTGCAGTTGTGAGAAACTATATTGACTGGATGCTTACTCTTCCGTGGAATGAATACACTGAAGATAATAATAGTGTTACTCATGCAAGAGAAATCTTAGATGATCACCACTATGGAATGAAAGATGTTAAAGAGAGAATGGTTGAATATTTAGCCGTGAGATCTCTTGTTGGAAATGAAGGTAAGGGAACAATACTTTGTCTTGCAGGACCTCCAGGTGTTGGTAAAACATCTATCGCGAGAAGCCTAGCGGAGTCACTTGGAAGAGAGTTTTATAGAATTTCTCTTGGTGGTGTAAAAGATGAATCAGAGATTAGAGGACATAGAAGAACTTATGTCGGAGCGATGCCTGGTAAGATTATCAATGCTCTTAAAAAGTCTGGAACATCAAATCCAGTAATTCTTCTAGATGAAATTGATAAAATGTCATCAGATATGAGAGGGGATCCAGCTTCGGCGATGCTTGAGGTATTAGATCCAGAACAAAATAAAAACTTTGGTGATCATTATATTGAAGTTGAATATGATCTTTCAAAGGTTATGTTTATTATGACGGCGAATGATCTTGGTAGAATTCCTGGTCCTCTTAGAGACAGAATGGAAATCATTAATGTTGCCGGATATACGCCAGTAGAGAAGCTTGAAATTGGTAAGAGATATTTATTACCAAAGGCATGTAAGCAAAATGGTCTTATCGACTATACTGTCAATATGTCTGATAACGTCATGCTTGATGTTGTTAGGGGATATACAAAAGAAGCTGGAGTAAGAGAATACGAAAGACTTCTTAATACTGTAGCGAGAAAAATTGCGACTGAAGTTGTTACTAAGGATCACGCTTCTGGAAAGAAGTTTAATGTGACAGCGAAACAACTTTCTAAGTACCTTGGTCCAAAGAAGTTTGATGGAACTGGAATTGAAGATACTTCGCAAGTAGGACTTGTAAATGGACTTGCTTGGACTTCTGTTGGTGGTGAATTACTTCATATTGAAGTTGTGACTGTACCAGGGAAAGGACAAATTCAGATCACAGGTAAGCTTGGGGATGTTATGCAAGA
>DDIK01000108.1:4076-24765 GCA_002338505.1 Bacteriovorax sp. UBA1852 | reverse complement strand
CACTACCTCTCACTGAATTATTGTTATAACTAAAGTCGAGGTCTCGCGCTTTACCTAGAGTTATTCTTGAATCTAGACCGAATTCATATCTTTTAAAGCGGTAAGAAAAGCTTGTGTAAGCTCCATATGTGCTTGATTCTTCTTTGTCATTTTCGGAGATATCATCATCATCGTCATCAAGTGTGTTGTACTTTGTTTGAGCAAATATGAAGCCGGTCTTCATGACGAACTGATTCTCATAGGCGTAAGTAAAACTACTAATGAAGAGACAAATAATGATGAGTCTAAAATTCATAATACAGCCTTAGACCTGCACGATTATAGGAGATCTCTGGGATGATTCTGATTTTGCCCTCATAGAACCAAAAAAGAGTCGAAGGATTTATAGCGTGACCAATAGTTTTTGCGACGAGGTTTCCTGAATTTAAGAGATAGAGGGATAATTTCTCTATGCCTAGTCCGAGAACTGATCCAAGAACAGGAGTTTGATAAAGGTCCTGAATACTTGCTGGCTCAGTATAGATTTCTACAGTAAATTCAAATAATGAACTTGATATAAAAGACATGAATAAAGAGTCTGCTCTTGCATATCCTCTTGCCCGGTAAAATAAATAAAGCTGACTTCCTGAGATAGGGTGAACAAACCAATTCCAAAAAGGCTCGTCCTTATCGAAAACGAGTTTACCAAAGTTGCTCTTATAGTTTTGAATAGAGCCTTTCTTCGCGAATGTTTCTGGTTGTGTGAGTGGGTAAATAACCCAGGTTACGGCGTAGATACTAGCAATATTATTAAGGTCTTCTTCAAAGGTATGTTCGCGATCAATATAGGTATAATAAAACTTACTCTTTGGACCTTTTTTCTTTTCTTTTTCTTCCTCCTGGGCCTTGATGTCTTCTAAGCTCATTTCTTTGCTAGGTTTTGCCTTTAGATCTTCAAGAGGATTTGTAACAGCTTGAGGCGCTACCGTGAAAAGTGTTAATAATAGAAAATATATTAGTTTCATTTCATTCACAAAAATATTAAAAGTTGATAATGTATGTTTTCTTAACATACAAAGAATGGTTTGAAATATTTATTTTTGAAAGGATCACTATGGAAACATTAGAGCAAACAAAGAGTCGCTTTGCCGATCATGTAAAACTCTTACAAGATAAGATAACCCAAAAGCTTAGAGATATTGATCCGGAGCTTCAACTTACTGAAGATATATGGGAGCGCCTTGATTATGAAGGTAACCCAGGTGGGGGCGGAAGAACGCGAGCTTTTTCTGGAAATATTATTGAGAATGCAGGTGTGAACACTTCTCTTGTGCATGGCGCAGTAAGTGATGCCTTCGCAAAACAAATTGGTGGTACAGATAATACAATGTGGGCAACTGGGATATCTCTTATTATTCATCCGCGAAATCCACGTGTTCCAACCAGCCATGCCAACTTTAGAATGATTCAAGCTGGAGATAAGTATTGGTTTGGAGGTGGTGCAGACCTGACTCCTTATTATCCTCACGTTGAAGACTTTCAATACTTTCACGATATTTGGAAGAATGCGTGTGAACCATATGGCCATTATGATAAGTGGAAGAAAACTTGTGATGAATATTTCGTCAATAAGCACCGAGATAATGAGATGCGTGGGGTTGGTGGAATTTTCTATGATCACTATAATTCGGGAGATCTTGAAGTCGATTACAATATGTTCACAAATATTTCTGAGTCATTTATTGAAAGCTATTTTCCGATTTTAGAAAAAAGAAGAGATGAGGCCTTCACAGAAGATGATGAGGACTTTCAATTGCACCGCAGAGGACGTTATGTTGAGTTTAATCTCTTGCATGATAGAGGAACTCACTTTGGGCTTAAGAGTAATGGACGAACAGATTCGATCCTCATTAGTTTACCTGGGCGCTGTAAGTTCAGTTACGCTTATAAACCTAAAGCAGGTAGTGTACACGAAGAAATGATGCAGTATTACTTTCCAAGAGATTGGTAGTTATACAGATCCTAGCTTCTTTTTAATCAGCTCCTTTAAGAGGAGTTCTTCGTCAATATCAATTCCATTCTCTTGAATGATGGCCCTAACGCATGCAATTTCTTCTTCGATATTGTGAAGATCTTTTAAGAGGCCTAGGCAGTTTTGAATAATCATGTCTTATCCCTTTATGGTGACTGTTTGAGTTGTCAAACAATAGTAGTTTCGCATAAACAATAGTCGGGATCAAGAACAAAAAACTTTAGAGTTAAGTTATTTTAGCTTGAGAAAATTATTAAGCTTATTTAGGGCCAATCTCAGGTTCTCTTGAGGTGTATTTAAGAATGGAGCTAAAATAATGTTATTACCAATAATATTGACATAAATTCCGTGACTTATAAGTTCCGCTTGATTCAAAGAATTGCTTTTTAGCTCAACTGCGGCCAATAGTCCTATCTGTCTTACTTCTTTAACAAGGGGCAGCGCTTTAGCTTCTTCTAAGAATGATGAGAGGGTCTCAGTGCGTTTAGTTACTAAATCCTTAAACTCTTCTTGATTGATAATATTTAAGATTTCCATCATGGCCCTAAGGCCTAGGGGATGTGCATAATTTGTGAGGCCACACTTTAGTTTATTACTGTCATAGAACTCAGAGATCTTAGGCGAGCAGTAGAGAGCACCAAAAGGAATAAATCCTCCTGTGATGGCCTTAGATAAGCAGATAAAGTCTGGCTTTAAAAAAGGGTAGTGATGAAAACCAAAGTTCTTTCCTGTTCGATAAAAGCCACAGACGACTTCATCAAGAATTAGTTTTATATCATACTTGTGGCAAAGTTCTTGTATAGATTGATACCAAGTCTTTGGCGGTATGATGACACCATTTCCTCCGGTAATCGTTTCTAAGATAATGGCAGCGATTCCTTTATCCAGATTTTCCTTAATAAGGATTTCTGTTTTCTTTATAGCGTCTTCTTCGTGTGGTTCAGGAATTGTGAGGCTCAGATCAGAGAGAGTCGTGACATTTTCACTTCGCCAGTCTCCAGTGACAGAAAGAGAGCCTAGAGTAGCCCCGTGATATGAGTTCTTTCGTCGTAGAACGAGATCTTTCTTTGTAATATCTCTGACCATCTTTAAAGCGTTTTCAACAGTCTCACTTCCGGAGGTTGTATAGAAGATTTTCCCATTTAACCCAAGACTTTCTAGGAGCTGTAACGAGGCATCTCTTTTGAGATCAAAAGAAAACTTTGGGCCAAGAACAGGCAGCTCGTCGAGTTGCTCTCTTATAACATCTTGAATCTCTTTATTTCTAAGTCCAAAGCTGAGATGATAACTACAGGAACTTAGGTCATAGAGTTCTCTATTATCTTCTAAGATGTAGTGATCACTTAACGTCTTTTTAACTTCAATTTGGATTGCTTGTGCTTGTGCTGACCAGGTAACAAAGTAAGGTAAGTTATGTTTCATATCTTAATGATATCACATCTTGGTATCAGTTCTTGGCATTTTTTTCTGGCAATATGTGAATATAAATACCTTAAGATCACAGTCGCCAAAAAACACTTTAAGCTTCTAAGTTACTAACTTTTTGAACACAGAGAAGAATCTTAATAAGTTTTAATTACTCGGTTTAGGTTTCGGTAGATAATACTCGAGGTTCATAGTTCAGCGGAGTACTTAAGTATGGCAAGAAAACATAAGAAGAAGAAAACAGATGACGGCCAGGTTTGGAGTTCTTATTCAGATCTATTTACAACTGTTGCTATCATTTTTCTGACGATGTTTGTTTTTGCAATGATCAAAGTTGGTGTCACGACAATGGAGAAGATGGCACAGAAGAAAGCTCATGAAAAAGAACTTGAAGGTATTATTCCAAAAAAACAAATTGAAATTAATAAGAAGAAAGAGCAAAGGATTAAAGAGTCTATATCAAAAGTAAGTCAGTATAAAGATGTGATAAGCGGGAAAATTCTTGAGTTGAATTCTATGGTTAAGGATTTAGCGTCAAACGAAGAGGTGATGAATGATCTTTTAAAAGATCGCCAAAAGAAGGAAGCACTATTACAAAAACTTAAAGAAGATCTTTCTCGTAAAAAGAGAGAGGTTGCATTAAGTATTTCAAGCAATAAAGAACTTAGTAAAAAACTTAAAAATACTCAGGCTAAAATTAGTAAAAAAGACCGTTCCCTTGAGGATGTAAATAAGAAGATTCTTCAAAAGAGTTCTGAATTGCAAAAGATGACAACGCTTTTAAAGGATGAGAAAGAGAAGGCCAATCAACTAGAGAAGGATTTAAAGTTTAAGGTCAAAGGCTTAAAGTCTCGAAATAAAGACCTGATAAAGAAAGCAGACGCAGAAGTTACCAAATTGGTTAATCAACTTGCATCTAATACGGCCCAATATAAAAATGAAATACAGTCAATATCTCAAAAGAACATTAGAAGCTTGCAGGTCATAAAGGAATCTAAGGAAAGGACAATCTCTCAGATTGAATCCGCTTTTAAAAGTGAGTTAAGGAAAAGAGAAGAGATGATATCAAAAGTTGAAGCGAGTTATAGAAAACAAGTAGAGGATTTGAAGGTTCAAAACTCATCTCTCACAAAGTCTAATGAGGAAATTTCGAAAATGTTTGCCAAGAAACAGAGAGAATCCAAAAGTCTTAAAGATGAACTTCAAAGCGCTCAAGAGGGGCTAAGTCAAAGTGAAAAGAAAAACAAAGCGCTAACTCAAGCAAATAAGGAACTTGCCCAAAATAAAAACCTCAATAAAATTCTAGGAAAGGAGGTAAATGATCTCCAAAATGAACTGGCATCAAAGGGACATGAAAATAATAAACTCAATTCTAGGTATGCCTCCCTTCAGGATTACACAAATAAGCTAGAGGGAGACTTGAGAGGATTAGAGAGCAAGCTCGGAGAGTCTAAATCTAAGCTTTCATCTCTAGAGCAAGGTAAGAAAAAGGCATTAAATGCAAATAAATCTCTTAAGAATAAGATCTCTCAAATTTCAGAAATAGTGAAAGGTGAAAAAGAAAAACTTAGAGCGAGTATCGCAAGTAAGCTCTCAAAGAAGTTTAGAGATTCTAATATCGATGCGACTGTTGACCCAAAAACAGGAACTGTTACCCTGTTGATGGATAATAATCTTCTCTTTGAAACAAATAGTGCTAAGCTCAATGACTATGCCAAAGAAAAACTTACGCAAATTATTCCCTTGTATTCCGAAGTACTATTTGATGATGTGAAATCTCGTGACAAAATATCAAGCTTTAATATTGAAGGTCACTCTTCACCAAGTTTTAATCAGAGCTATGTTGATCCTCTTGAAAAGAATACTCAGGCCTATGTCTATAATCTTAACCTCTCAGCGAGAAGGGCAACTTCAATAACAAGTTATATTTTTGGTCATAAGATAGGTGATTACAATCATAAAATATATATGAGATCGATTTCCAAATCGATTGGGCATGGGTATATGCATCCCATCGAAAAAGAGGATCAGTATCGGGGAATAGCTTCACTTGGAACCTGCGGGCCTTATAGTTGTGAGCTCAGTCAAAGGGTTGAATTAAGTTTTACATTAAAAGAAGATCCAAAAGTAATTGAAAATATTTTAAGTATTGGTGGTGGTGATTTATGATTGAATTAATTTTAGACTTTTTTAGTCATTATTTAATCGAATTTATGTTTGCAGTCTTATCTGTTGCCTTGAGTTTGAGATGGCTTGCTTATCGGCATAGTAAGCGAGATGAGGCGTATTTTTCAAGATTTACAAGAGAGCTTTCTGCTACTTTATCAGAAGATAAGGAAAAGAATGTGAAGGTGACAGAGATCACACACTCACTCAACGATATTTTAGGGAGAGTGAATCAGAAGCTACCAGAGAGAAATTTACGTAAAGTCTTTAATGAAGAAAAGAGTACAAGAATGAAGAGAGGACTTTCTTTAAAGGAATATGTTGGCAGTAAGCATGGCCTTATTGGTAATATTCAAAGTGAAGCGAATGTCTTTTGTTCTGTTTCCCAACCAGACTTCTATCAATTAACTGAGAGAGTAATGGGGGAGGATGAGAATTGGTCTAAACTTTTTGGGAAAGTACCTATTGATGGCGTTACAAGAATTCTCGATGTTCTTCCGACCATGTTTATTATTCTTGGAGTCTTTGGAACTTTTATTGGGATTTCTATGGCCCTACCTGAAATAGCGAGAATGGACTTTACGAACTTAGAAGAGTCCGGAAATACGCTTTCACAATTTGTCGTCAACGTCACTTTTGCTATGAAGACTTCCATTGCTGGTATTTTCTTTTCAATCATTCTCACAACACTTAATACGATCTCTCCCATCGAAAAAACTCGTGAAATCACGTTTGAAAAGGTTGAAACCGTCTTACAAACTCTTTGGTACCATCTTCACGCAGAGCTCGAAAATTCAAGCATGGATTCAGAATTACCAAAGATAAGAAATGTGATGGAGAAAATCTTAAAAGAATTACAGTCCAATAGTGATAGTAAAATCAAGAAGGCTAGCTAATGAGTATCGTACAAGTTGTTAAGGCCTGTCCTCTTTTCTATGAACTTTATGATCAGGAGATCATGAAGATTGTAGAGAAATGTCGTGTTGAGACTTTAAGTCCTGGTCAGTATATGTTTCGCGAGGGAGACACGGGGAATGAAGTTTTTCTAATCTTAAATGGAAATGCAAAGGTCTTAAAAAAAGATATTGTCCTAGCGAATCTTAGAAAGGGAGATCTCTTTGGTGAAATGGTGCTTCTTAAAGATCCTGTGAGGCAAGCAGATATTTACATTGATTCTTATACTGATATTCTTGTTCTTGAGTATGATGATATCTTTGGTCTTTATGAAACTAATAGTAAGCTTTTTTCTTTGATTATGCTTAATCTCTCTAGGATGTTAGCTACGAGATTGAGAGATGCAGGCACTACTATTAAGAGATTGTCGTTGGATTTGTCAAAAGTTGAGTTGGATAGGAAAGAGGCTTCTTAAGTTAGATATTCTCTAAAGAAGCATTCAAATGAATATGCATCAATCAGTTTCACTGAAGTATTTTAGTCTGAATTTTGTTTCATATATTTCAGTATCTTAACGATATCGTCAATTCTTTTTACATATAATCATTACCCAATTTTTCAAATAAACTCTACTTGGTCATAAAAGCTGACATAATCAATTTAAACAAAGATTAGAAACCATTATTTTAATGAAAGGAGAATAAAATGAATAAATTAATTATTGGTCTAACACTTTTGGCTTCGATGTCATCTTTTGCAGATGGAACTTTGAGCTGTAAGGTATATATGAACGGGACATATTCAGATATTTCTAGTAAGGATTTAAAAATCACGAAAAAAGATAGGTCAATACATGTAATAGGAAATGGTTTAGCTTATTATGTCGATGTTCTAGCATCTGGCCTATTTGGTGAAGCTTATATTAAAGATAAGGTAACTGGTATGAAGGCAAAATATGAAGACAATAGTTCTGGCTTTGTATCAAAAGTTGGTGAAGATGTAGAAATAAGACTAACATTAAGCAATGACAATGGTGGAATCGGAGAAATGGATGATCTTAAAGAAGTTGCTTTGGAGTGTAGCGTAGAATACTAATTTAAAATACTAGTTAAAGAATCACGTTAGCTTTATCAAAGCTAAGAATATATGAGTGGCCCTAACTTAGGGCCACGTTCATTTTTATATCAAATCAATCTTTATTCTACCCTCAAAATGCACTGTGAGCTGTGATATAATCTCGCCCCATCTCCATTTTGGAGTCTTCCACTTCTTAGAAATATCCTGGATTACAAGATAGAGGATTTTAAAGAGAGCATCGTCTGATGGGAATATAGAGCGATTCTTCGTCACTTTCCTCATTTATCTGTGAAGTCCTTCAATTATGTTAGTCGTGTAAATGATTCTTCTGATAGGCTCTGAATATTTAAAGTATACTGACAGTCTCTTATTTGAATAATCAACATCCGTGGCGATAAAACCATGGCCTCTTTCACGCGCCCAGTTCTCACCTTTCATTTTTAAGGTCTTTACTATGCTTAACTTTTGAAAGTCATCGTGCACCCAAAGAGAATCAATATACCCACATTTCTCTCCATATCTTATTTCGATCTTCAGCGACAAACACATCTGCTTCAATAGATTCAATTGTGATGAATTAAAATGATATTGTTGGGTCTTTCGCAGATACTTCTATTGAATTGTATAGTTTTGACTTTATTTCACTGACCCTTCGTGAAAAAAAGAAATACTTTGATTCTTTTGTGGTGACATATATGGCGTCATTTGCTATGTAGAGACTACTTTTCGCGCACTTAAAAATATTGGAGGTAATATGAGGTCTTTCGCACGGGCTTTTGTATTGTTGATGCTTTTCTTTAATGTCTACTCTGTAGATAGACTTCAAAACCAGGTAGATCCACAGGCTCAATTTGATTCGATTGACCAGATTGATCCGAATGATCTTAGTAACAAGGGTTATTATGAAGGTAAGGGGGTTCTTCGTTATCAGAATGAGAGCTTAGAGTCTGTAATTAATTTTCAATTCAAGTTTCATAAAGCCACTCAAAATGTAAAAAACAAATTAATTGTTGTCACGCCAAATATTCTTGGAGAAACCGTTTTAGAAAGAGTTATGGCACATTTTTTACAAGAAAATGGTTATCATGTTCTTGTTCCTATGACTGAGGTTAGGCTTGATATTGTTGATGAAAATTCATTTGGGAGAATAGAAGATATAAATCGCTCTAGTTTAAAGATAACTAATCTATTGATCGACTACGTCCATCAGTACTTTGAGTTTGATAGGGATAGAATCGGTCTTGTAGGGGTAAGTCTTGGTGGAATTCGTTCTTCAATGCTATTGGGATCTGATGATAGGTTTAGGGCCATGTTTGTTGCTGTTGCTGGAAGTGATATGCCTTCAATATATGCTTATTCTGAACATCAAATTATTGTTGATATCCGAGAGAGGCATATGGATTTTTTAGGTCTTGAAACTCAAGATGAATATGAAGAGATTCTTCGAAAGAATATTCACTTAGATGCAAGTATCGTGGCCAATTCAAAGCATCTTGCTAATGTGGCGATGATTATTGCGAATAAAGATACGTCTGTTCCTACAATTAATCAGTGGAAGCTATGGAGTATGATTTATCAAGCAGGTCATGAGCCTAAACTTTATACTTTTCATATGGGACATAGACCTGCTGCAGTTCAAATATATCGACTTCGAAATGATGTCTTAGCATGGATGGATGATAGGCTTTAAAACCAACAGGGATTTAAACTATTGTATAAACATTTGAAGAGACTGTCTTGAACTAGGAACCTAAAAAGTAACCAGCTATCTACTTTACTTACTTGACTATATTCTTGAAGCATTTGGTCAAATAAGTTGATTCTAAGTTCTTTTTCTAAGTATTGGTAATTAAATTACCGACAAGCTTATAATGAAGCTAGCTCTGATGACTATACTCATATTCACCGTTTCTTGTTCGAGCTTTATTCGCAACAAAGAAAATTCTGGGAGATCTCTTGCCCAAGAGTTTAGTCCAAAAATCAACTCCTGTTTAGATGCTGTAGCACAATTTAATAATCATAGGGCCAGTAATATTAATCAGATCGCAAATGAGGCGTTTGAAGGCAGAGATACTGACCTAAGAGCTTTGTTGCCCGAAGAAGTCTTCACTTATAAAATTCCAGAGGAATTAGCAAAGAGAGTCAAGAGTTCTTTGTCTTTTTATAGAGACTATGATGTTGACTCTATTAAGTCTCTCATCGAAAAAGAGATTGTAGGGCATCGTGAATTCTTTGATTTACTAAAACTTGAAGGTGATGAGTTAAAACATGCCTTAAAACAAGTGAACTTTTCAAAAGTAAATTATTTCATTCAAAACTCTACTGCTATCGATCTTATCAATAGACCACTCATACAACTATATCTAGGTCTCAACTACGATCCAAAGCTTGGATTAAAACTACGACAATGGGCCCTTGAGAATTTACTTGCCGTTGATCATCAATATGGTTCTCATCAACTTATTAACAAAGCTATCTTTTTTGAAAACTCTACGAAGTCCAGAAGATTTCTTGTAAATGAAAAGTCCAAAGCGCTAACTTATTACCTCAAACATAGTCCATCTAGGGAACAGCTTAGAGAGCTTGATCTGGCTTTACTTGAAAACCTAAATAGCGCGACCTTCATTACAAATCCATTAGAGGGTAGTGATGAATCAAAAAATCTCATCTATTACGTTAATAATAACTTAAGCGTCAGGATTGCAAAGTTAGAGCCTCGTGATGTAGACAATATTAGATCCGCTCTACTACAGAGGAAGCTTCCAGCAGATACAGTGGCGCAGACGGCGCTAGAAAAGACTTTCAATCACCGAAAAGATATTTCAGATCAAATTCTAACTACAGCTCTTCTTAATCTCAAGTCTCTTCGAGATCATGAGTCACTACCACCAAAAGTATTAAAATATTTTCTAGAGCTTATTGATTCACAAAACCCTAAAGAGCTTGAATCCTCTGCAGCGATTTCCAAGATTGAAAAAATATTAAAGCAATCAGTATTAAACGATAACCTCAAGACCGTCTCAGGAAATATGCTTCAATCTATGAAAAAGATCTATCGTGGTGAGGATTTAACAAGTGCTCAGCTTGCTAAGGATAGTAACCGTGGTTGGGGATATCGATGGCTCAGAGATAATGACAAAGCCTTTAATGAGCCAGACTATCTTTTTCGGCACACAATGGAATCTGATGCAGTTGGTGAAGGAATGTCTCGAAGTGTTCTTAATAGAGAATACGGTTTTGATGGCCCTAAAGGTGTTTTTAACAAACAGTGGTCAGATCTTACCAAGGGTGCTTCTAAGCCTCTAATTTTTATGCAAAGTGGGAGTGATGCAAATAACTTCCTCTATGAAATAGCCTTTCAATTTTTAAAAAGAAACGATGAAGAAAATAAACTAATTAATAGCGGTGATATTGAAATTCTCTACTTTGAAGGTACCTATGGAGCAGGCCATGGAAGAATGGAAAAAAGACATAAGAGAAATGCATCATCTAATTACGATAACGATCCGTATCTTCTTCCATCTCCTACTTATTACGCTTGGGACCCAAAGAACCCTGAAGTAATTAAGCAATTAAAAGAGGCGGAAGAAAATGTTCTTAATCTTATTAGAGAAAAAGTCACTAATCCACCTAATGGAAAGCCAATCGGAGCATTATTTCTTGAATCAATCGTAACCGATACTATGAATGCTGGTTATTTTAGGCCAGACTTCCCTAGGAGATTAAAGGAGCTTTGTGACGAGTTAAATATTCTTGTCTTTAGTGATGAAATTATGACTATGGCGAGAACTGGAAAAAACTTTGCTTATGAGCACTACGATAATTTTTCTCCTGATTATATTACTTTTGGAAAAGGAGCAATTTTATCAGGCATCGCCCAAGTTGCAGGATCAAAGTTTTCATTTACTCATCATGATCAATATATAACTTATTCTGTTAGTACAGAGCTAGCGCTTAAAGGAGCTCAGGTTCTTAAAAGAGTAAGAGAAGATAAATTAGTTGAACATGCAAAAAGTATGGAAGAACACTATCCCCAGGGTGTATTTGCTGATCAATCCAAAGGCTTACTTATCTATGGAGGTGGGAATAGAAAACTTCCTTATTTAGATATAACACCTGAGGAGTTAAAGATTTTAGTTGATAGTGATCGTTAACACTGACTAGAGTTTAAACTAATAGCTATAGCTCTCAAGTATTAAGTTCGGTGATACTGCGAATAGCTTTTTTACATAATTGTCAAAATTATCATCTTCGAAACTATCATCAGTAAGAATCCAATCAGCAGATAAGTTTTTCATTATGGCCATCGTTCTTGTGTTCTTCGCCATGGCATAAATCGAATAGTAAGGCATGTCGTTTGAATCAACTACTATTGCTAAGTAACTCGCTGATTCAATTAAACTTTTATAATTCTTTGCAATTCTTTCATTTGGAAAACTTTCAATAGCATCTAGTGTTTTCAGAACCTTTTCTTTTTGAGCTTTATCGTACGCAAGGTAAAGAGTTGATCCATAATAGGTCTCTAGGTGCTCTGTGAAAAATATCGATTTTGCACAAATTTTGGCTTGCTCAATATTCGATACAGTTTGGCAGGTCCTAGGTGCGCTTAATTCAGATGCCAGTATGTTTATTGATGAGATAAATGAAATTACAAGAAAAATATGTTTCAAGATGCCCTTCTTAATTTAACTGTTTCATATCATTAGCATCTAAACGTTTTTAAAGGAAAACTTATTGATATATGTGTGTAAAAAAGTAAGGGTTCTTATTCACTACCACTCAGGAGCAATATAAACATCAATTTCAGGCTTATATTCATTCCTAAGAATTGATTTTATCGCCTCAAGCGTACCAGTCGTTGAACTAGGGCATGTACCACAAGCTCCTTGATAACGAACAAGAAGAACATCGTCTTCTAAGCTTATTGCTTGAACATCTCCACCATCAGCTTGTAGTCCTGGACGAATCGTTCTATCAAGAACTTCTTCGATCACTTTGAGCTCAGGTGTTAAGTTTGCTCTTCTTTCTGCTTCTGGATCATACTCTTCATAATCTGGATTATGCTTTGGAACAAATTCATCGAAGACCTGCTTAAGCTTTGGCTCAATTTCATCCCAAGTTTCATAATTAAACTTAGTGATTGTAAGTGTATTTTCAAAAAAGTGAAGCTGATCGATACCACGTACAGTAAAGAGGTTAATCGCCAGATTGTTTTCACCACACTCTACAGGAGTTTTATAACTTACATAATTACCAACTTTTAGTTGTTGGTCGAAGATGAACTTCAGTGCGTTTGGGTTTGGAGTAGGTTGTACGTGATAATTTACTTCGCTCATGGTTTTCTCTCTTAAATTATTATAGAAATTCTTTTGTTTTCTTAAGTGCTTTTATGAAGAACTCGATTTCTTCAATTGTATTGTAGATACTAAAAGATGCTCTTGCGGTAGCATTCACTCCCATTCTCTTCATGAGTGGTTGAGTGCAGTGATGACCTGTTCTTATGGCCACGCCTTGGCGATCAAGAAGTGTTCCCAGGTCATGAGGATGGGCACCTTCCATGACAAATGATAATACAGATGCTTTGTTCTTAGCTGTACCAATGAGTCTAATTCCGTCAATTTTAGAAATTTCTTCTGTTGCAAAATCGAGAAGCATCTTTTCATGCTTAGCAACCTCTTCAAAGCCAAGCTGATTAATATAATCAACTGCTTCTTTAAGAGCAATCCCACCAGCTATATGAGGTGTTCCTGCTTCAAATTTATGAGGAAGAGTGTTGTAGGTTGTCTTTTCTATTGTCACGACATCGATCATATCTCCACCACCTTGATAAGGAGGCATCTTATTGAGAAGATCTTCTTTTCCGTAGAGTACACCAATACCCGTTGGGCCAAACATCTTATGAGATGAAAATGCTAAAAAGTCCGCATCTAAATCGATAACATCAATCTTTTCATGGGCAATAGACTGTGCAGCATCAACAACAAAAATAGCGCCATATTCGTGGGCCAAGGAGATCATTTCCTTTATAGGATTGATTGTCCCGAGACTATTTGAAATGTGACATGTACTTACAAGTTTTGTTCTATCATTTAGGAGCTTTTTATACTCCTCCATGATTATATCCCCCTCGTCATTCACGGGGATCTCTCTAATCTTTGCTCCCACTTTTTCTGCGGCCATTTGCCATGGAACGATATTTGAGTGGTGCTCCATTGTTGAGATGAGAATTTCATCATCTTTTTTAAGGAAAGTTTCTGCGTAACACTTTGCTACGAGGTTTAGAGACTCTGTCGTCCCTTTGGTGAAGATTACTTCATGCTCCTGTTTAGCGTTGATGAGTGATCTTAGGCTCTCTCTTGTCGCTTCATACTTAATTGTTCCGTTTTCACTTAGAAAGTGAACGCCACGGTGAATATTTGCAGCTTCAAGTGAGTAGTGCTCATTGATGGAGTCGATAACCGGCTTGCACTTAAGTGTACTAGCAGCGTTATCAAAGTAAACAAGAGGTTCATTATGAACTAGTCTACTAGTTTCAGGAAAGTCTTCTCTTATTTTTCTTATATCAAATACCATTGATTACCTTCTTCATTATTCTCTTTCATCGAGATGAGCAAAAGTCTCTTTTTCAAAAGATTCAAATAGAGTTTGAGAAAGATATTTCTTTATCTCTTCATTTTCTATTTTTTCAATAACTTCATAACAAAATGCATGGAGTAAAAGCTTTTGCGCTCTTTTCTTTTGGATACCTCGAGACTGTAAGTAGAATGTCTCTTCTTCATTCATCTGACCTACAGTTGCTCCATGGGCACACTTCACATCATCAGCGTAGACCTCTAGTTGAGGTCTCGTGTCAGCGTGTGACTTCTTAGTAAGAAGAAGGTTCTTATTGAGTTGTTCTGAGTTTACTTTTTGAGCATCTCTACAAACAAGAACTTTGCCAGTGAAAACTCCTCTTGCTGCATCATCAAGAACGCCTTTAAAGAGTTGTGAGCTATCAGTATGCTCTTTGATATGAGCGATCAGAGAATTATTATCACTATGTTGCTCTGAACCTAGAGCATATAACCCATCAACTGATGCATATCCGCCGGGCTGGTTAAGTCTTACTCGCATTTCATTACGCGACTTCTTAGCACCTGTCGTAAAAGTAAATGAAGTAAAGTTCGCATCTCTTTCAATATCGGCATTCACACTGCTGACATGAAAAGCACTCTTGCCTTCTATTTGTACTTTGACATGAGAGATTTTAGCACCATCTTCAACTTTAAAATTTGTAACAGCACTAACGTTATATTTCTTTTCATTTTCACCATGAAAGATCTCGACAAAGTCTGCTTGAGAGAACTTCTGAGCGACAATATGAATTCTTGGTGTCACAAACTCAGTTTCAAAGTTAGAATAGTGAACAATGGAAATAGGTGAGTCAACAACCGTGTCCTTTGCCAAACTTAGAAAAATAGTCTCTTCATTTAAGACGCCATTGAGCATTGCAAAGATATCTGCTTCATCATCATTGGCTTGCTTATGATCAGGCTCACTTTTTTTGATTTCTAGACCAGCTGGCAATTTAGACTTACTTTCAAGAAATCTTCCGTTTGAAAAAGCAATAAGGTACTTGCCAGGTGTCTGGATATCTTTAAAGTCAGCTTCAGATGTAACGCGACTGATATTTTCAGGCAAAACGTCTGATAGCTTTGTATAAGGCCAATCTTCCATTTTTGTATGAGGAAGTCCGCGCTTTTTAAAGTTTTCAAGTGCGACTTTTTGCGCCTCATGATTTGCCATAGCAGTCATTGAGCTGATGTATTTTTCTGTTAATGGATTAACTTTTGTCATTATATATCCGTTTTATTTTTAGTTAATAAGCCAGTCGTAACCTTTCTTCTCAAGCTCTAAAGCAAGAGATTTATCTCCAGACTTGATGATTTGACCATTGTGAAGAACATGAACAAAGTCAGGCTCAATGTAATCAAGAAGTCTCTGATAATGCGTTACGAGTACGACTGCATTAAATTTACTCTTTAGCGAATTAACACCTTTGGCAACGATCTTAAGGGCGTCAATATCTAGTCCTGAATCTGTTTCATCAAGTAGAGCAAGTCTCGGGTTTAAAACGGCCATCTGGAGAATTTCATTCTTCTTTTTCTCTCCACCCGAGAAACCTGTATTTACAGGACGATTAAGAAATTCTTCTCTCATTTCTAAGAGTTCAAGCTTTGGCATAAGAAACTCACGAAAGTCTTTCTCGTGGATTTCTCCGGCACCTTGTGACTTTGAAACTTCGTTAAATGATTCGTGAAGAAAATTAAAATTTGTTACGCCTGGGATTTCAATCGGGTATTGAAAACCTAAAAAGATTCCATTCTTTGCTCTCTCATCAGCTTCAAGCTCGAGAATGTCTGAGTCTTTGCCATTCATATTATAGGTGATCGATCCACTTTTAACTTCATAAGTAGGGTGGCCTGCAATAACTTTAGCGAGAGTACTCTTTCCTGAACCGTTGGGTCCCATTATCGCATGTACTTCCCCGGCTTTAACTTCAAAGTTAATACCTTTGAGAATTTCATTGTTTTCTACATGTGCATGTAAGTTTTCAACTTTAATCATGATTAAACCTTTATCCTATTGAGTTTTCTAATTTTAATTCAATTAACTTTACTGCTTCTACTGAGAATTCTAGTGGAAGCTCTTTAAATACATCGCTGCAAAATCCATTGACGATCATTGAGATACACTTTTCCATATCCATTCCTCTTTGTTGAAGATAGAAGAGTTGATCCTCGCTAATTTTAGAAGTTGAAGCTTCGTGTTCCACTGTTGCTGTGTCATTCTTTACGTCGATATATGGGAATGTATTTGCAGAGCATTTACTACCAACAAGCATAGAGTCACATTGAGAATAATTTCTCGCACCCTTTGCAGATGGCATGACTTTAACGAGTCCTCTATAATTATTTTCAGACTCTTCAGCAGAAATACCTTTTGAGATAATTGTCGACTTGGTGTTCTTACCAATATGAATCATCTTTGTACCAGTATCAGCTTGCATCTTGTTGTTAGTTAAAGCGACTGAATAGAAAGCACCTTGAGAGTTATCACCAATGAGATTACAACTTGGATATTTCCAAGTAATGGCTGATCCGGCTTCAACTTGAGTCCAAGATATTTTAGAGTTCACTCCTAAGCAGTTTCCTCTCTTTGTAACAAAGTTATAGATACCACCTTTTCCTTCTTTATTTCCTGCGTACCAATTTTGCACAGTAGAATATTTAATCTCAGCATTATCAAGTGCGACGAGTTCTACGATGGCAGCATGTAATTGATTTTCATCTCTTTGTGGAGCTGTACAACCTTCAAGATAATTTACATAACTCCCTTCATCGGCAACGACGAGAGTTCTTTCAAATTGCCCCGTCTCTTTTGCGTTAATTCTAAAGTAAGTGGAGAGATCAAGTGGGCATGTGACGCCTTTAGGAATATAGACGAATGACCCATCAGAAAATACTGCACAGTTAAGAGCTGCGTAGAAATTATCAGAAGGAGGAACTACAGTTCCAAGGTATTTCTTTACAAGGTCTGGGTATTCTTTAACGGCCTCTGATATAGAGCAGAAGATGACTCCAACCTTTTCAAGATCTTCTTTATATGTTGTTGCTACAGAAACAGAGTCAAACACAGCATCAACGGCCACGCCTGAAATTCTCTTTTGTTCTTGAAGAGGGATTCCAAGTTTTTCAAATGTAGCAAGTAATTCAGGGTCTACTTCATCGAGACTTGAGAGCTCTGGCTTTTTCTTGGGAGCAGCGTAATAATAGAGATCATTGAAGTCAATCTCTGGTATCTCGAGCTTTGCCCAATTTGGCTTTGGCATTTTAAGCCATAGTCTATAAGCCTTGAGTCTGTACTCCAAAAGCCATTCAGGCTCTTCTTTCTTCTTAGACAGCAGTCTAATAACGTCTTCATTAAGACCTTTTGGAAATTCTTCCAATTCAATGTCTGTGTAGAAGCCGTACTTGTATTCAGAGCTTTCTGTTAAATTATCGCTCATTTGAGTTCTCCATTATTACTGAACTTGCACTCGAATCATTACTAAGTAATTCATCGAGTGTAAGTTCACTTAGAAATTTTGTTATATGATCATTTAATTTTTCGACTGGACCTTTTATATTACACACAGAGATAAGGTCACATGCTTTTTTACTGCTTTGGCAGATGCTAGTATTTTCTCGACCTTCAATAATTATCTCAATTTCATTAAATGTAAGTTGGCCGAGACTTTTTTCAAGAGTGTATCCACCCTTAATACCCTTAACAGAAGAAAGAATGTCTCTATTGTTGAGTGCTTGCATAACTTTTGCCATCGTATCGAAGGGGACTCCAAACTTGTCACAGATTTCACGCGCGCTCGTCAGTTCTCCCTCTGGCTTTTCGGCCATGAACTTAAGTGCCATCAGTGCATACTCAACTTTCTTGTTTATTTTCAACAAGTTATAAGTCCTTTGGTTTAGTGATCTCTATATATAGAGCCTTATATCCTAAAATAGGTCAAAAATAAACCTATTTTGCAAACTATATCACCATAAATAGGCTGAAAAAAGACTTATTTTAAGCGTTGAAAATATTGTCTAATTTGTTGCTAAAAATTATTGAATGTATAATGATGTTATAGATATTTAAACAATAGGATAGAGCTTGTGAATGAAAGGTCACTTTTAATTATTGAAGACGATGAGATGATGAGAGAATTGATCTCAGAGTCTTTGAGTGAAGACTTTGGTCAGATCAATATGACATCGTCAATTTCTGAAGCAAAAGACTTACTCTTAAATAATACCTATGACTGTATTTGTATTGATATAGGGCTATCTGATGGAAACGGTGCAGAGATTGTAAAATATATTAATGACTGGGACCCTGCACAAAATAAAGATACACCTAAAGTAGTTATTAGTGGTTTCATTAATGATACTTTCAAAGAGAAGTTCAGTGAAACTTTCGAAGGGATCTTGGCAAAGCCATTTAAGCCTGGGGATCTTCAGGCTATTGTTCTTATTGCACTTGGAAAACGAAAGAAGAAAAAGAAATTTAGAGGACTAGAGCTCGAAAAGGAGCCTGAAGTAAAGAAAAGCTCTGAGCAGCCAGAGGTAAAGAATAAGAAACAGAAGAGGGCCAAACCTGCGATGGATTTGAAGCTTGAGTTCGATGATGAAGAAATTGATCTTAAGATTTTCAATCCAACGATTGATTCTCCTTTTAAAGTAGAAAATATTGAGAAGAGAGTTGCGAAAACTCTTAGTCGAGTACAAAAAGATAAGAAACTCAAAGATCTCTTTAGAAGTATTGTCGTTGATCCTAATGACAAATACATGATGGCGCACATTGGATTACTCATTAATATCTCGACAGGTATTTCTACTAAACTTGATTGGGGCTCAGATCAAACTTTAGAAAAGTTTGTGTTTGCTTCCTATCTACATGATCTTACATTAGGGAGTTCGACAGAACTTGCTCGCATTGATGATCTGCTTGAGCTTGAAAGCGAAGAGTTAGATCTTTCTGAAGATGAAAAAAAACTAGTTAAGTTTCATCCATCTGCAAGTAAGAAACTAATAGAGCATAAAGCGGGTATTCCAGCGGATGTGCTTACAATGATCGAGCAGCATCATGAAATGCCAAACGGCTCAGGTTTTCCTCGAGGTCTCGATCATAAGAGAATTACACCGCTAGCATCTGTCTTTATTTTTTCTCAATGGCTCACTGACTTTATTATAAAAAACCCAAATTGGACTGTTAATAAGTTTAAAGATAAGTATAAGAGTAAGATCAAGGGGCCTCATTTTAGAAAGGCATTTAGGGCACTTGATGAGCTAAGGTAGTTCAGATGAATAAAATGACTTTCCTCATAATTCTTATTCTATTTCTTTATAGTGTGGAGTTCTTTTTATCTTACCGTAGAAATATTCCTGGTGACCGAAAGAAACATTTGTTAACTAATTTTTTAATGGTCATGGTCTCTTCAGTTTCTGTGAGAGCTGTTATCTATTTCATCGTCTTTTTTGAGATCGATATATATTCGTTTAATACCCTAAGACTTCCAGAGAATATGCATTTTCTCTATTTGATCATTCTAGACTTCTTTATCTATATTCAGCATGTCTTATCTCATCGCTGGAATTGGTTTTGGGCCTTTCACAAGGTTCATCATGCAGATCATTTTCTTGATACATCCTCAGGGGTAAGGTTTCATCCGGGAGAAATTTTAATTTCTTATTTTTATAAAATTGGATTAGTTATTTTACTTGGTATTCCAAAAGATATATTTCTGATCTATGAACTGATGCTTTCTTCACTGGCTCTTTTTAATCATTCAAATATTCGCATTCCAAAAGTCGTTGATAAGTACTTAAGACTGGTTATTGTAACTCCAAGCTTTCACTTTGTTCACCACAGTAAAGAGAATCATGAAATGAATAGTCACTTTGGCAATACTCTAAGTATCTGGGATCGACTTTTTAAGACTTACCGAAAAGATAGCCTTGATAACGAGAATCAAGATTTTGGATTAAAAGATGTTGATATAGCAGATTCTGAATCACTCAGGAAAATGCTTTTATTTCCACTAAGCCGCGACTGAATCTTCACTATGATGAGAGTGAGACTTCTTATATTCCCAATATAACCAGTCAAGTTTATGGTTACCTTGTAATTTTACGAAAGAGAAAACAACACACTCTTCCAGTTGCTCATAACTAAGCCATGGGGCTTGTTCTTTTTGCAATGTGAGTAGGTGATTCCAGTCATTTTCGTAATCTGACGAGTCAATACTCTTCAATAAATATTCTTTCCACTGTTCCATATAGACCTCTTGTTTACTTCACTATTACCTTTTTATCGGTGTAATATGGTAATAATTAAGTCAATTTTGGAGTAAATTTTGAGTGAAAGATTAGGTGATTATATTGTTTTTGGTTCAATCAGAGATGCAAGTGTTGCTAGGACTGTGAAAGAAAATCTTCTCAGAAAAGGAATTGATGTCAGTGTCTATGTTGATCCGGATGGAATGAATCATTTAACTGTAAAGAATGAAGAGACTATATGGAGAGGCGATAGATATAT
>DDIK01000108.1:0-3920 GCA_002338505.1 Bacteriovorax sp. UBA1852 | reverse complement strand
CATTTAACTGTAAAGAATGAAGAGAGCTTACCAATTGCTATTGAAGAATACAAAATGGCCATTGGAGTAAAAAAGCGTCTTGAGATTCCAAAAGAGTGGGAGGAGATAAAGAAACTTCCGCTTGGTAATCTAACTTTTGCGATTTTAATTATTTGTATCCTAATCTTTGGAGCTGGATATCTTTTAAAAATGCCTGAAGTTTATAATGCACTAATGTTTGGACCAAAGAATGGAAATACATTTGGACTTATTGAAAGTGGTGAAGTTTGGCGCATCGTCACACCTGCATTTATTCATTTTGGCTTCATGCATGTTCTCTTTAATTTAATGTGGTGGAAAGATCTCGCTAATATTTTAGAGAATACTAAAGGCCCGATCTTTCTTGGTTTCTTTTTGATTGTTAGTGCGGCACTTTCAAATATTTTACAGGCCACTCAGACAGGCGCAAACTTTGGTGGTCTTTCTGGTGTTGTCTACGGACTACTCGGTTACTTGTGGATTTATAAACTTATCAATAAAGACTCCAAGTTCTATCTTCCGAAGAGTGATATTGCTTTGATGATTGGTTGGTTTATCATCTGTTTCTTTGATGTCTTTTCTTTTAAAGCCGCTAACTATGCTCATGGTGGAGGTCTTGTTATGGGGATGCTTTTCGGACTTATTATGGGTCTAAAGGATAAGAAGGCCCTTGATAAAAGTAAGGGCCCTCAAATATCTGGTATCTAGAAATCAGCTATAAAACTTAAGTTTAGAGCAGTGTCATCTTTTTTCTGATTTTCTGCCGGCTTATTATCAAATTTCCAATCAAGGCTTGTCTTAATCGATAGAAAACTAATTGTTTTCGTGATTAGTGAAACGCTTGCATTCATTTGATAGTCATCAGACTCAGTGAAGTTTGGTAAGTATTCATAGAATGTTTCTACCTTTACCTTCTTATCTATGTTGGTCTTATAAGTTATTCTAACTTTACCTTTATTGAAGCTTTCTTTATCGCTTGAAAAACTCTTTTCTTCACTTGTATATCTGTAACCAATGTCGAAGTTGAGATTATTCTTATCTGTTTTTAGAAAGTAATACTTTAAACCAATATCTGAGTTTGTACGAAACTTAATATTGGCGACTAAATCAGATTCAAACTCTTGTTTAAAGAATGCAGATAACTTCTTACTGATAACTTGCTCAACTCCAATTAGGGCGCTCCAGTTATCTAGGGTTACTTCTTCACTAGACTTTCCATAGCTATATTTTGCATCTAGAGAGTAAGCTCTCTTGTCTGTTTGATAAGTGTTCTTAGACTCTAATACGTAAGTTTCAAGATCAGAGTTTCCATTGTTGATATTGATTGTAACGCTATCACTTGATGAAAATTTGTTGTCTGCTGCTTGCACTAAAGTCGTCGCCGCTAGTGTTAGTAGTGTGATTTTAAAATAGTTTCTTAGTTTCAATACATTCTCCTGGTTTAATATTTTGTGTTAGTTCATATTGTCCGATTGATATTCTAATAAGTCTTAAGGTCGGATGTCCAATAGAAGCGGTCATTTTTCTTATTTGTCTATTTCGACCTTCTCTAATTTTTATTTCTAAAATAGTTGTTGGAATATTCTTTCTCTCTCTTATTGGTGGAGTTCTTTCCCAAAGTTGATAGTTCTCAATGATTCTTACTTGAGCAGGTAAGGTCTTTTTGCCCTTAATGATGACACCATTTTCTAGTTGTTTAATTTTCTCTGTATCAGGGATACCTTCTACCTGAACAATATAAGTTTTAAAGATTTCGTTCTCTTTATTTGCTAGTGCATTTTGATATTTACCGTCATTGGTAAGGAGTAGGAGACCTTCACTGTCTTTGTCTAAACGGCCAACGGGATATATTCCTTTGATGTCAATGTAGTCTTTTAAGGTGATTTCATCTTCTGTTGTTTTCTTGAATTGGCAAAGTACATTGTATGGCTTATTAAAGATATAATATTTCAATGTATTGTTATAGCTATCTTCATTCTCTTTATGAAAGTCTATGTGAGATGTAGCTCTAATGATTTCTTTGGTAAGTGGACATTCAAACTCTAGCTGGTAGGCATTTAAGCACTGCAGCTCTTTTAACTCCTCTTCACTTCCATAATCAAGATCACCGACAATTGGATGATTTATATAAGACAGAGATGCTCTTATTTGATGCTTTCTCCCTGTTTTAATTTCTATATCAACAAGGGTTTTATTCCCATGGACCTTGATTGGATCTACTGTTGTAATGGCCCTCTTTCCACCACTTTTAACGGCTTTCATAAGACTTTTTTTCTTACCGTTTAGAGTAGTCTTTTCTTCTCTTAGATAAATATCGATTTTCTGTTTCTCTCTAAGACTTCCATGAACAAGAGCTTGATACTTCTTTGATATTCTATGTTCTTTAAATAGGCAGTCTATTTCTTGATTAAGTGTCTTATTCTTTACGAAGAGAATGACTCCACTGGTATTAACATCTAGCCTATGTGGCATTGATAGATAGACCTCTTCTTTCTCTCTGTTTTTTAAATAAGACTTTAGAGCTGTAAAGAGATTAGGGCGTTTAGGATCAAGTGTCTTTGAAACCGGCCAGCCGGACTTCTTCTTGATAATGATATAATTTTGATTTTCGAATAAAATATCGTCGATACCAATTCGAATATTTATGTATTTTGTACTGTTTCTTGGCATTGAAAGTGTTACCATTGTTTTTTATTAACTTTTAACATATTGGAGCCCTCTGTGGAAAGACCTTTCTCTGCATCTTGTGAACGCAATTGGAAACCTATTCATGATGTTTTAAATGAATTTGTCTCTAAAGAAAGAGCTCAGGTTAGTCTCTTTGAAATAGGTTCGGGAACAGGGCAACATGCAGCCTATATTTCTAAAGAGATTCCATCTCTAATATGGCAAACATCTGATCTTGAAGAGGGACTTCCAGCTTTAAGACAATGGACAGATGAGGTTGATGGTCTACCAGCGCCAGTTTCTTTTGAAGTAGGTAAGGACAAAGAGTTACCAAAGATCAAGATTGATTACGTCTTTAGCTCAAACGTCATTCATATAATGAACTGGAAACTAGTTAAAACACTATTTAAGACCCTTGGTAAGTCTCTTCGAAGTGGTAAGCTAGTTTTCTTTTATGGCCCATTTAATTACCATGGTGATTTCACTTCAGAAGGTAATAAGAATTTGGATATTTGGTTAAAAGAAAACTTCAAAGGTTCTGGAGTAAGAAACTTTGAAGATATCAGTGAGCACATGACGAGAAACGGATTTATCTTGGAAGAAGATAGAGAAATGCCTGCTAATAATAGGATGCTGATCTTTAAAAAAGTTTAATCATCATCGACAAATTTATTTTCTTCATCAATTATCCCTTCCATTCTCGCTAGATTTACGATTGTACTGGATAACATATGTTCAAGGTTTATGCTTGTCGCTTTTAACCATTCATGAATTGTTTCATCTTGAGGTTTCTCAATCAGACAGTTCTCTTGATACTTCGTAAACTCTTTTGCTTGTTTAAGAAGTGCAACGAGATGAGTGGGGCACTCGCAAGAAACATTGTTTCCATATTTTGAGAATTCATCTAGAATTTCTTCTCTTAAAATTCCTCTCTTATCATAGAGAGTGTTTTTTTCTGTTGTCATTTCTCTTAACCTCCTCAATCGTTGTGATGGCCCTTAGATGAGATATATGGCAATTCACAATATTTGATCGATAATAATTTTCAGCTTCTGGGAAATTAACTTTTACATTAGCGGTATTCTTATTTATTTCAACAACAATCCCGGGACCTAAGCGTTTGTCTATCTTGCTTTTGACAACGCTGCCTTTAATTATTTCAAATTGCCTTGGGTTTACTAGTCTTTCTCTACCAATCATTTGATCTATAGTTTCTGTGAAATTATTTTTTAAGG
>DDIK01000148.1 GCA_002338505.1 Bacteriovorax sp. UBA1852 | reverse complement strand
GATTATGATGAATATGCTTTAAGCGCAATTATGAAGGTAGGAAAATTTCCTGCTCCAGATAAGAATATCGCGACACGAGTTCTATCTGGTGAGATCGCTCTAGCTTTCCCATTATAAAACGGAGGTAAAGAATGAGATTTTTATTAGTATTAATGATAAGTGTAATGTCTTTTGCAAATGAAGGACTAACGATCGTATCCGTAGGCGAGGCCGAAATAGTAAGAGAAAAGCTACTCGTAGAGGAAGTTATTGTTGAAGATGGAGCTTCGATTAATGATAAGAATACTGTGAAAGAGATAAGAGAGATTATTCAAAACGATTTTAAGTATTATAAGAAAATCTTTGATGTCATTGATTCAAAGCCAGCTTTAAATAAAGAAGAAGTTAAGTACTCTTATTATACGAGCTCTTCAGTAGACCACCTTATAAGACTTCACCTTTCGATAGCTAATGAAGTTAAAAGCCTCAAGGTGGAGCTTCATGACATAAAGAAGAGTTCCAAAACTTTTGAAGCAACCTATACTCTAAGTAACGAGCGCTCTTTAGCTCACGAAATTGCTCATCAAACATATTTAAAAATTGTCGAAAAACCATCCATCTTTAAAGATAAAATTGTCTTTGTTTCAGATGTAAATTCTAAAAAAGGTAATAAAGAACTTTTTATGATGGATTTTGATGGAGCTAATAAGAGACAGCTAACATGGCATAAAGGAGTTGTACTTTCTCCGTCAGTTTCACATGATGGTTCAAAAATTCTCTATAGTTTAATTTCTGACAATAGAAAGAAGCAAAATGTGTCTCTAAGAATTTATGATGTAGAAACAAAGAAGTCTCGCAGTATTTCTAATAGAAAAGGAATCAATTCTGGAGCAATATTCACTCAGAATAATGACGAGATTATCCTTACCCTAAGTCACCATGGTAATGCTGAGCTTTATAGGATGAACCTTACAACTAAAAAGCTAAAGCGACTAACTCGCCATGGAGCCCCAGACGTTGATCCTTCTATCAATAACGATGGGAGCACTCTTACTTTCTTATCAGGAAGACCTGGAACTGCGATGATATATCTTATGAACCCGACGGGACTTGAGAAAGAGGTTAAGCGAATAGGTTATGTCGGGACATTTAATGGAACACCTCGCTTTTCCCCTGATGGCAGAGAGATCGTATTTTCTGCTTGGCTTGATAATAAGTTTGACTTGTTTAGGCTTAATAGTGATGGTTCAGGATTAGGGAGACTTACAAAGGATTTCGGCTCAAATGAGGATCCTGACTATTCAAAAGATGGACAGTTCATTGTTTTTACAAGCCTGAGAGTTCTCTCTCAAAGGGATGCTGACCAAAGTTTATACATAATGGACCGAGATGGAGATATTCTAGGCCCAATTTCTCAAAAATTTGGTAAGTGCAAGAGCCCTAGATGGCTTAAGTTATTGTAATTTAACAAAAAATCGTATTTATTTTCAACACCCGAGTATTTTGGTCTTGTAAAAAATACAGACACGCTGTATCATGAATTTAGATTGACGCAATGCAAAACTTGATTATCAATTTGAAAACTATACAGGGAGAGGAAACATGACTAAGACAATGGCAAAAGAATTAACAAAAAATGAAGAACTTTCGTCAAAACTTCTGACAACGTTAGAAGAAGGAAAATTCTTTAAAGAAATTGCAGGTCATGTAAAGTCACTAGTTGATTTCGATTCTATCCTAATAAACATTGTAAATGACGACAAGACGACGAGAGAAATTTGTCGAAATGGGAAAATGGTAAGAAATGCAAAGTGTATTGAAAAGAATAACGGTGCACTTGGAAGTGTCTTAAAGACGGGAAGACCATATTTTTCAAATACAGTTAAGAGAGACCCTACGTACTCGGGTGTTGAGTTAGGTGATATTGAAGCTGAGCTCACTATTCCTGTAAGTATTGAGGGCGTAACGATAGCAATTATGCAGGTCCAAAGAAACTCAGAAGAGAATAGCTTTAAAAGAGAAGATATCAATCATATCCTTGAAATGATTAATTCAATCAGCTTACCTCTAAAGAACATGAAGATGTATCTTTCTGCTAAGTTCCTCAATGAGGCACTTGAAAAGAAGATTAAGGATAGAGAAAGTGAGATGCATAATAAGAACTCAAGCTTGAATCTTGTAAAGTCCTTCTCTGTAGAAGAAAAAGATATAATTGGTAATTCTTCAATTATGAAAGAATTACTCGAAAATATTGATCGAGTAGCTGATTCAGATGTAAATATTCTTCTTCAAGGAGCATCTGGAACTGGTAAGGAAATGCTCGCAAAGCGTATTCACTGCAGAAGTGAGCGAAGCGCAGCACCATTTGTCATCATGGACTGCTCAATGGGAACAGATGAGCATATCGAATTTGAGCTATTTGGTAGAGAGGATGTTGATGTTATAAATGGCATCAAGATTAGGAGTGGTTTGCTTGAGAAAGCTGATAATGGAACACTCTTTATGAATAATGTGAACAAACTATCAGTCAGGCTTCAGTCGAGAATCATGAACTTTATTAAAGATAAGTCATATTTAAGAGGAAACGGACATAAAATACAAAAGGCAAATGTTAGAATTGTTTCAGCTTCAACTGAATGCCTAAAGACAAAAGTTACAGAAGGGACATTTAGAGAGGATCTATATTATGGAATTTCATTTATGGGCTTAAGGGTACCATCATTAAATGAGAGACTCGAAGATATTGAAGCGCTTGCAACCTTCTTTTTAAACAAAGGAAAAGCGATCTCGACACAGAAATCAATGTCACCTGGCGTTGTTAAGCTTCTTATGGATTACCACTGGCCAGGAAACGTAAGAGAGCTACAATCCATTATGGAGAGAGCTTATATTTTATCACCTTCATCAATCGTTGAGAGAGATCACTTAGCTGATAGTATCAAAGTTGAAAAAGAAGAACCTGCAAAGAAAATAGAAGAAAGTGAAGAATATAGAGAAATGACACTAAACGATTTAGAGAAAGAACATATTACAAGAACTTTAGAGCACTTAGGCGGTAATAAAACAAAAACTGCTAAAGTCCTAGGTATTACTGTTAAGACACTTTATAACAAACTGCATAGTTATGGTGTTGTGATCGGTAAAGAAGCCTAGTTAGCGTTCAGCGCTTGTTTTATTAATATTAATTAAGTATTATTTATTCGGAGGAAATTATGACCTTAGAAACGCTAAAGCCTGAAGTTAAAAAAATTGGAAAGAATTTTAGAAACTCAGCTGATATCGAAAACTTTTACCGCTTTATTCATGAAAATGATTTAAGAAAAGAAGCAAAATTAATTTTTGAAAAAATGCATGCAAAAATTAAAGTTGATGAAAAGAAAGCTAAGAGATCAAGAAAAAGAAAAACACTACAATAATTTTAACGGGCCCATTTTTGGGCCCTAAATAGAGAAGCATGGAAGCTAATCATAAATCAAATATATTCTACGACCCTCTATATGGATTCATCAAATTAAGTCCACTAGAGTTCGAAATCATTCATAGTCCATTTTTTCAAAGATTACGATGGATCAAACAACTTGGATTTTCATTCTATGTCTTTCACGGTGCAGAGCACTCTCGCTATGGTCACTCTATTGGAGTTATGCATAATGCTGGTGAAATTCTTAAGTCATGTGGACGCGCTGTCAGTGAAGAAGAACTCCATGATCCAAAGTGCTTAACAAGAAAAGCAATCTATCATAAAGCAATTAGAGTTGCGGCACTTTTACATGATATCGGAACTTTCCCATTTTCTCACACAACGGAAATGTCATATGTGAGAGCAGGTGAGACAACTCGTAAAAGAGGCGGGAAGGGACTTAAAGACGACCACGAAAACCTGGGGTCATTTATAATTAAAAATACAGATTATGAAGGTGGACTAACTTTTATTCTAAATAAGTTTGGCATTGACCCACAGATGATCTCTGATCTTGTTAAGGGAACTCATGAGTCTATTATGGCAAATCAAATTCTTCACTCAGAGATTGATTGCGATAGAATGGATTATCTACTAAGGGATGCTCATTACACCGGCTTGAAATACGGTGCATATGATAGAGACTACTTACTTCATCATTTTAAACCGGAGCGAGTTGGAAACCATGACATTTTAACAATTAAGCATAATGCACTTCATAGTGTTGAAGACTTTCTTAATTCAAGATTTTCTTGGTACTCACAAGTTATTCGCTCTCCTCGAGGTGCAAGGTATGACGTAATTGCAGAGAAGCTATGTAGTCACTTTTTAAAGAAAGGTTATATTTATCGATACAGTGATCTTTTAGAAATGATCTCTAAAGATCCCATGGGCTTTTATTGGTTTAATGATTCTTACTTCATGGGAATTGTTCATCAGAAGTTTGTGGATGGTAGTCTCGATTCAAGACCAGATATAAAAGATATGGCTAAAACTCTCTTGCTTCGAACAGGTGCGCAAGCAGTTAAGGGCCCAGAGTTTAAGCAAATATTACTAAATCAAGATGACGATAAGACAAATGAGAAAGTTTATAAGAAAGCTGAGTCAAAGTTCAGTGAAATAAAAAACTGTATTCTACAAAAAGGTACTGCCGAGGATTGGGTTCTTCCTGATTTGCCGGAAAAGAAGATTATTTTTGTAAAGTCACCGAAGAAGATTGCTGAATCTGGAGCAAGCATTAATCTCTTACTCGAACGAGATCCAGTTAAGATTAGTTACCCAAATGGTGAAGTGAAGCTTCTTGCTGATGTTGAAAATTCAATAATATCGAAACTTAGCAATAGTATGAGCTATACGCCAAATGTTTTCTGTTCGGATGGTGCGTATGATCTATTAATGAAAGAGGGGGTGATATCTGAGGACTAGTTATTAAGTTGGTGCTCGTAAATCGGTCTGTAAACACCCTCTAGCTGACTTCCGTCATAAGGAATCTCTTCTAGCTTACCGGTTAAAAGCTTAAGTTCACTTGTCACAAAAATAGTATCAGTGTACTTATCAAAAGTTTCGTATTCTCTTATAAATGCTTTTTCTTCTAGATAATTTTCAAGATTTAAAATAAGACAAATCACATTGAAGCTGCCTTTTTTCAGAGATAACCTAGGCACTATAAATGCAAGGTCCTGTACAAGTTCCTCGAGGATTTTAATTCTCTCTTCACCAGACTCAGGTAAATGCTTATTGGTAAGCGAGAAGAATACTGTCTCTGCTCCCATATTATAGTGAGATGTCTTATCAATTGATAAAAGAGATATCGCTTCGTCACTAGGAGATAGTAGATTTTGTCGAGTTAGTTTATCAGAAAATGGGACAAATAAGAGTTCACAAACGCTATTTTCACTTTCAGGGTCAATTGCCAAAACTTTGATCGTTTTATCTGATCGCTCGATCTCTATAAGGCGTCCTAACATTACTGGCTTAATTGTCGCATTTTGGACGCTTTGTTTTTTTAGGTAGTCGTTTGCTTTGTCAACGTTGGTGAAAACACAAGTCATGCTGACATTTAAAGAATTATTTTTAAGTTTTAAAAAGCCTTCGTCATGATATATAGCATAAATAAGAGAGTAGTGATTGAGGTCGGTATCAAAAGATCCTGTTATAATATCTTTTAATTTAACAGCGTTTTTGAAATTTGAGTCAATACTTTGAAGCATTATGTTTATTCCACTGGTTTTCTATAGAGAGTTAAGCCATCATAGCTTTCTTTCTCAAATGGTACAGAAATACCAATGAGACTCTCGCCGTTACCTAATAAGAGATAACCCCCTGGCTTTAATGCGTCAAACATATTCTTTAAAATCTCTCTTTTGTTGTCCATATCTTGGTAGATAAGCACATTTCGACAAAAGATCACATGATAGGAGGCTTTAGGAAATGAGTCTGTTAGAAGATTGAAAGAGAAGTAATTAATTTTTGATAAGATGTCGGATGAAATCTTCCATGAGTTCTCTTCTCCCTCTTGCTCAAAGTGCTTCATTAAGAGTGTTATTGGGAGACCTCTCTGGATGTCGAGACCGTTATAAATACCAACTTTTGCCTTGCTTAGAGCACGTTCAGATATATCAGATGCCTTTATATTTACTCTCGTAAAGTCTTTCCCAGCATGGTCTTTTAACTGCATGAGTATTGAGACAGGCTCTTGGCCCGTACTACTTGCGCAGCTCCAAATATTAAGCATTCCCATGGGGTACTTCGTATTTAGTTCTGGTAAAATGTGTTTTGTGAGCGCCTTAAATGGCTTCTTGTCTCTGAAGAAATATGTCTCATTATTAGTCGAAAAGTTGATAAGAACGGCATGCATATCTGGAGAAATGCTTGCTTTGTACTTATTATAGAGCTCATCTACTGAATCTAGTTCAAAGAAATCCATGAGATCTTTAAAACGAGAATCGAGACGATAATAATCTTTTTCAAGATATGTAATGCCAGTATGTTTGTAAATGTAGTCAGCAAAGAACTTGTAGATATGATTTGAGACTTTCAAGGTCCACCCCTTAATCAGAAAAAATTCAAATTATTGTATACATTAAACTAATGTTATAGATTATTAAATAAGTAAATAGTGTCACTTTGACCATAGTTGATCATAGTTGACCAATAAGCTCTTTCTTGTAAGAAAATAATATCTAGATGACATTCTATTCTTTGATTTTACTGAGATTATCAGATAAAATAATCTCAGTAGTATTCTAGTACTACATCAAATTAGGATGATTTGAAAAACAATAAGAAGGAATCTTAATGTTTCAAAACGTAAGTAAAGACCAGAGAGCAGACTTTTTTCAGGAAGAACATCAGTTCCAAAAGACAATGTATAAGTTGGATAATGTTGGTGTGAAGTTTGGAAGTTTACAAGCATTGAAAGATGTTAATCTTCGTATCAATGAAGGTGAGATTGTTTTTATAACAGGTGCATCTGGAGCTGGTAAAACAACTTTGTTAAATTTATTAGCAGGTAACATTCTTCAAACATCTGGTACTGCTAAAATACCTAGTAAGAAATTTTCAGCTCAAGTTTTTCAAGAGTTACGATTAGTTCCTAACATGACTTGTCTTGAGAATTTAAAATTAGTCTATGATCCTTCTTTATATAAAACGAAAAAAGAGTTTAATAACGATTTGAAAGAATTAGCAAAGATATTAGGTATCACTAAGAGATTAAATATTAAAATTGGTGATGCCAATGGCGGGCTGAAACAGAAGGTTGCAATAATTAGAGCATTATTAACTCGACCAGATGTTTTTATAGCTGATGAACCAACGAGCTCACTTGATTACGAAAATGCTAAGAGATTGTTTGATCTGTTGAATGTTTATAACACTAAAAGAGGAATGACTGTTATTTGGGCATCTCACAATAGAGATCTTGTCGGAAGGTTTGTTGGAAAAATTCTACATTTAGAAAATGGACGTTTAATTCACTCGGGGCATGCATGTTTTATTTAAATGAGATCATAAATTTCAGTAAGAGAAATATTTTTCTTTCTTTTATATTATTTCTATCATCATTTGCTTTGCTCAACACAGCTTCAAACTATACGCATTATGAGGAAGAAATAGTAAAGCTGATCCCAAAGTTAGAAAATGAGTTCTATTTTAATGCTATACTTTCCAAAGATATTCATGTTGATCAGGTTCGTAGTAAAATATCTGACTTGCCAGGAGTTGTGGACTTTGAACTTTCATCTCAAGCTAGCATGAAAAGTATTATAAATAATTTAGGAACAGAATTTGGCTTAAATAATGAAGAAGTCAAAGTAATGTCGGAGCTGCGATCTTTTAGAATAAATCTTCAAGAAAATTTAAGTCAAAAGTCGATAAGCCTTATTAGAGAATATCTCGAAAGAATTGCAGGTAGCGAAAATATACTTTTAGGTGCAGTTACTAAAAAGGTCAATGATGATCTTATTATCAAGTCATTTTTAAGAAGTATAAAGCAGTGGCCGATGCAAGGAATTATTGCTTTAGTCTTTTTTATCTGGGTGATTAGTTTTTTTAGCTTCAACTCAAGACTTATCAATCACTCATATATAATTGAAAAGTTTACAAGAAAAAATAGTGTGAGATTAAAGATGGCACTTTCTTTATTCTCGGTAGTAATTATCTCTAATCTCTTATTTTTCATTTTAATGGAGCAAAGCTCTTATATGTCACTTGCTCTTGCATCAGCTACGTTATTACTTATACCGTTTGTCTTCTGCTATAAACTAACTTGGAGAAAATAGTGATTAAACTTCTTCTCCCCCTGTTAATTTTTATCAATTCATACTCTGCGATCAATACCTCGCCAACAAAGAGCATGAAAGAGATAAGAAAGGATGTGAAGAGTTTAAGTAAGAAAATAAATAATTTAGAATCTAGTCTTGCATTAAAAAATAGAACATATCTTCAAACTGTTAAAAAAAGACAGATGGTTGATCTCGAAGCATATAAGATTAAAAGAGAAATCTCAAAATCAACCGAGGCCATAAGGGAATATAAAGAAAAAATTAATCGTCATTATAAGACTCTTATTGTGAGCTCTTTGAATGGTCATGATACGAAGTCACTATTTTTAAAAAAAGTAAGCGTCAATAGAATTAGAAGACAGAAGAAAGAAATAAAACATCTCGAAGCTAATACAAAGAAACTAAAGGATGTATTTACAGGACTTGTAGCTGAGTATCAAAGAGTAATTAAACTTGAAGACGACTTACTTGATTCGATCAAGAATATAGAGGAATCAAAAAAAAGCTATGTTAAGAGATATGTTAAAGAAAAAGAAACATTTGAAAAAGCTAAGTCTAGTTCAAAGACAAGAAGACGATCAAGAAAGAAAGCTCGTAATTCAGTTGTCAAAACGATATTTGAATCTCCTCTAAAAAAGCATTTTGCATATGAAGCTAATGGGAAGGGAATAACTTTCAAGACAAAAATAAAAGAAGGGATCAAGGCTTCAAAGTCTGGAAATGTCGTCTATATTGGAACATTAGCAAACTTTGGAAATGTTATTATGATCGATCATGGAGATGATTTGAGAAGCATTTATCTCGGTGATTTTAATACAGGGATAAAGAAAGATCAGGCGATTAAAGAAGGTCAAGTAATCGCTGAAGTAAAATCACAAATAAGAAAAGATCAATTTAGTAAAATATATTTTGAAATAAGAAAGAAAGATAAAGTTCAAGATACAATTAAACTTGTAAAAAACTTCAAAGCATCAAGAGGTTAGGGAGTCATAGATGTTTAAAATATTTGTTGTGGCGATGTCACTTCAGTTATCTATATATGCTGCAGATAAAGAACCATCACGTTATGAAAAGTTAGAGCTTTTCAATAAAATTCTTCATGTTGTAGAAAATCAATATTATCGTGACGTGGATATAACAAAACTTATCGATGGTGCTTTAAAAGGTATGATGAATACTCTGGATCCGCATTCTACATTCTTAGATAAGAAGATATTTAAGAAAATGCAAGATGATACAAAGGGAGAGTACGGTGGCTTAGGAATTGAGGTCACTCAAAAAGATGGCGTCTTAATTATCATCACTCCGATAGAAGATTCTCCAGCCTTTAGGGCCGGTTTAAAGCCTGGCGATAAAATCGTTGAAATCAATGGTGATTCTACGCTTGGAATAACCCTTAATGAAGCCGTTGAAAAAATGAATGGTAGTCCAAAGACATCTATTGACCTAGGGATACTTAGAAAAGGTGAAAAGGAAACAAGATACTTTTCCATTAAAAGAGAAATTATAAAGATCAATCCGATTAAATCATATCTTATTGAAGACTTTGCAGTTATTAGACTTAAAAGCTTTCAATCAAACTCTGGTAAATCAATTGCTAAGGCTTTAAAAAAGTATAAATCCAAACTTAAAAAAGGACTTAAAGGAATTATCATCGATCTAAGATCAAATCCAGGAGGTCTACTCGATGAGGCCGTGAGTGTTTCAAGCCTTTTTTTAAATGAGGGAGTTGTTGTTAGAACTGAGGGAAGAGATCCTAAGAATAAAGAGATTCACTATGTGAGAAAGTCTGGATTTAAAGATCTTGAGACTCCTTTAGCTGTTATTATAAATAGCTCATCAGCTTCAGCCTCTGAGATTGTTGCAGGAGCAATTCAAGATCATAAACGTGGAATTATCGTAGGTTCTAAGTCTTTTGGTAAAGGTACAGTTCAAAAGATCGTTCAATTAGGTGAGGCAGAAGGTCTTAAGTTAACCATTGCTCAGTATATGACACCAAAAGGTCGAAAAATCCAAACAATCGGGGTTACACCAGACGTTATCATTCCATCTGTTGAAGGAAAATGGGTTGCAGAAAATATGAATACATATGAATCAATTAGAGAAATTGATTTACGTAATCACCTCTCTGCCACTAAAGAGAGCAAAGACGAAAAGATGGAGCGTGAGGCAAGAGAACGTGAACTTAGAAAAATGCGTATAAATCGTATGAAAAATAGAGAAGCTAAGAAAGGTGATGAACTGACAAAGAAGTATCACCCGAAGAATGATTATCATGTGGTACAAGCAATGAGATTACTTTCAGCGGCTGGCAAGCTCTAAAAAATTTCGCTTACCTGTTCAAGGTATTTCGCATGGGTATTTCTTAGTTCTAATGGATCATCAAACTTGATTGTGACTCTCTTCTCAATATAGTTTTGATTCTCACGACTAAATTGGTCTTGATCCCAGTTAACTTCACTATAACATTCAACCTGATTATTAGAAATGACGAGAGAACCTAAAGTTAGCTTAACTTTAAGCTCTTTAGACTTTGAACCAGGATATTTCTTACAAAGAGCGATGAGTTTATTTTTAAGTTCTTTATTTTCCCATTTAAGCGCATGAACAATATCAGGCTCTATGCTTGTAACATAAATATCATTTTCATTTATTTGAGCTTTAAGAGATTTATCTGTTGTTGTTTCAAGATAACGATACGCAAAATTTTCAAGATTGTAGGTGATAAGATCTGTAAAACCACCTTGAGATTTCAGTTCAGAGCGGTTTTTCTCATGAATTTGTCTCTCAAGCTCTTCTGTTGGTAATTCAGTGTCAATGTTACTCGCCATGTCATTCTCTTTGTTTTTAGTTTTGCTTACAATTAGATATACTAACTCTAACATGTTTGCAAAAAATCACAGAGGATAAATGATAGATAATATTCCAAGTGTCACAGATCTCGTCACACAAATTAAGAATAGTCTTGAGGGACAATTTCGTAACGTTACGATAATTGGTGAAGTTACAAATCTCAGCTCATCTTCCTCTGGTCACTGGTACTTTTCATTAAGTGACTCAAACTCTCTCTTAAATGCTGCTTGCTTTCGAATGGATGCAGCAAGAAACCATGTTCTTAAAACCTTAAAAGATGGAGATAAGGTAATTTGCCAAGGTAGTATCTCCGTTTACAACAAAAGAGGGAGTTTTCAATTAATCACTAAGCGAATTAGTCCCGTTGGAAAAGGTGATCTTAAAGAACAATTCGAAAAGTTAAAAGTTAAACTCAAAGCAGAAGGGCTTTTTGATATCGACTCAAAAAAGCAAATCCCACGCTTACCAAAACGTGTGGCCGTGATCACAGCTAAAGGTGGAGCAGCTCTTCAAGACTTTTTAAATATTATTGAAAGACGTTCGATCTTCCTTGATGTCGTCGTCGTGCCTGCACTCGTTCAAGGTGATACTGCACCAAGGTCTATAAGAAATGCATTGAATGCTGTTATCAAATATCAATTAGATAATGAAAAGAATAATGACACAGATAAACTCTTTGATGCAGTCGTGCTGACAAGAGGAGGCGGAAGCCTAGAAGACCTTTGGGCCTTTAATGATGAAGCCTTAGCTTGGGATATTTTCAATTGTCCGATTCCGACGATAAGTGCCGTCGGCCATCAGGTCGATTTTTCAATAAGTGATTTTGTCGCTGACTTAAGAGTCGAGACACCTTCCGCTGCAGCAGAAATACTAACAAATGATCAACATAAGACTCTTGAGCGTTTAAATAATGTCACGAGAAGTCTTAAAATCACTTCTTCTCATCTTGTCAGTCGCTACCATTTACGACTTAATCAGACACATCCACAAAAGCTTGTAGCAAAAATAAAAAATAGAATTCACGAATTAAAGGAGAGACTCTCTGACCTTCATCTTATCTCCAGAAAATTTGAACTTGTCTCCTTTACCGAATATGAATACGAACTAGACAATCTGATTACGAGATCAAAGACTCAGATAAAACAAAATATTGAAGGATTAAAACAGCGCTTAGAAAAGAATAGTAAGTTATTAGACGCTCTCAATCCTAATAATATTCTTTCCCGTGGTTATGCCTTCACTGAAGTTGATGGGAAGGTTATATCATCTAAAAGAGATATGGATAAATTAAGTATTGGCCAAGAGGTCCTTATTCATTATGAAGATGGCAAGTCTCACCTGGTAAAGGGGGAGAATTGATAGAAGACTCATTATTTCGACAGTCAGATGATAAGAGTCGAATCTATTATCAGTCGAGTGATTCTATTCCCGTTTCATCGTTAAATGCTCAAGTTTTTCATCATACTGATCAAGATGTGCCACTTGTGATAAATGAAGTGGAAAGCCAGTTAAGAGCTAGACTCTGGTACGAAGATGAATTCTTTGAAGTGACTGATATTGAAAAGTTTTCTAATAATATAAGATTTAGGCATCAAGTTGAAGTCGAGCGTATTCTTCAAGAGACAAAGAAAACCTCCAAGTCCCCATTCTCATCGGACTGTTGGGGATACTTAAAGTTCTTACTTGAAAATCGTGATAACGATCTTGAGGATCTTCTAAAAGAATTATTTAAAAACTATAATCTCAAACAAGACATTGAATTAAAGGTCATAAGCAATATAGAACTTGGCGTCGAACTAAATTTAAAAGATATAAGTGTCGTGAAGAAACAAGATGTTTTCTATATCTTTAGAAAGCTCAATGAAAATATTCATTTTGAAAATCTCATAAATGCAGTTTTAACATATCTCTCTCTCATAAAGACCACCGATGCAGCTCAAACACTAAAAAATATAAACTCAATTTTAGGCGATATTGAATTTCCCGTAGCTATTATCGATCAGAAAGCTAGTCTTATTAATTGTAATGAATTGTTTACCAAAGCAAATATTCTTCCACGTGATCTCTTAAATAATGAACAAAAAAATCGATTAAGGGCCAACTCTATCGACTATAGTTTTGTCGTCTCTAAATTCAATAACTCAATGTCTATCTTTGTCCTTAAGCCTCTTGAAGAGAGAGACAGCACTTCTCAGGGAAAAGAACTTGGAATTATAACAGGCTCAATTGCCCATGAGTTAAATAATCCCGTTGCCGGTATTTTAGCAGCAATAACTTTATTGGAATTAGAGAACTGGGACCAGGAAAATCTCAAGTTACTCCGTGAATTAAAAGATAGCTCTCTTAGATGTAAGGCCTTAATTGATACATTCCTAGGTTTTTCAAGATCAGGACATTTGAGGAAAACTGAGGAGAGCCTTGGTGAAATCATTAAGCAAGCAGTCTTTCTTGTTAGGTATAGAATGATCGAATCAGGGTATACGCTTAAAATAGATGTGGACGATGAGGTTCAACTTATTAATATAAAGTCCTCAGTAATGACAATGGTTCTCTATATTATTTTTAACGAATTGATTACCTTATCTTCTCACAATAACCTGATCTCAAATAGTGAAGACAAAGTTCTTAATTTAAGATTCGCTAAAAAACAAGATAACCTCCTTATCAAAACTGATGAAATTAATTTTAATGAAAAATCTAAAGCAAAATTTGAAAATAAGTTAATCGACCATTTATTAGACTTTGATAATATCGCTTTAACAATCGAGACTGAAGAAATTGTATTAAAGGAAATTTTTAAATGAAAGACATTCTTCTGGTATTTATGGGTGGCGGTATTGGTGCTTCTTTAAGATTTTTAACATCAAAAAGCGTAAAACAAATACTTCCATCTTCTCCGTGGATTGGCACACTTCTTGTTAATGTTATCGGTTCTCTTATTATGATATCGCTTTATAGATTTTATAGTGAGGGCTCAGATGAAATAAAGAAGTTTGTCCAAGTTGGTATATTAGGTGGACTGACAACGTTTAGCTCTTTCTCTCTTGAAGTATTTGGTCTAGTCGAGAAGGGAAATTTAATGGAAGCGTTACTTGTCTTATCTTTAAATATATTTTTTGGGATAATTGTAGCTATTTTTATTTTTAGATAAATAGATATCAAGGTTCTTAAAGAAGTTCTCATTATCGTTAAAATTATTATGCCTCTTAAATAGAAACACTTCTTTGTCTTGTAAAAGACAGTTTGCAACGTGAACATCAAAAACTTCTTTGAGTGCACTTGAAACGACCTGTTTCTTAAATTTCCCATTCTGCATTCTGTTGCTTTTCGAATTAAGATATTGGATAAGTTTCTTCTTATGCCCTGGAAATCTAAAAATAAGACCTGACTTTCTTCCCATTGCTGCAATCGGATAGATTATATACTGTCCTGGCACAAGGTGATTTAAGATAATAAAGTCACTTTGATTTATATGATCAACTCTTGATTTAAGTTCGCCAGCTTTTTCAAGAGGTGTCTCTGGTATATTGAACTCTTTAATTTTTTCAATGATTTCATCTTGCGCAACTTTTGGTATTTTACTCAAAACGAGATCAAGTTTAATAAGAGCTTCTGTATATGGCCCTGCAAGCCTAATTGAGATATTTCTCCAGTCCAATTCTTTCACTTTGCTGATAAGAAAATCTTGTTCCGCAGATGATGTTGAACTCGCTGCATAGGCATAAAGAATAACTCCTTGAGCACCTTTAAATGTCATCACATATGGGCATTGGATTTTCTTTATTTTTTTCTCAATATCTTCTAGGCTATCTTTAGACTTTTTAAAATGAGTAAGGTCGAGTTCAAATCTATTCTTTGGATAATAGAGATGATTGATTTTTTGAATACCTTTATCTTGAAATATATCTATATACTTTAAAAATAGTCTTGCTGTAGCGTCGGCGTCATCGAGGGCCCTGTGTGCATGGTTATGGCTAATATCAAAGATCTTACTCATATAATTAAGGTTTGAGTTCATAAGGGTAGGAATAAGATATTTCGTCATGAGATTTGTACAAATGCTTCTGTTTTCTAATTCTTCTCTTCCAAGTCTCTTTAGTACTGCATTTAAAAATGGAACATCAAATGAAGCATTGTGAGCAATAAGAATTCTATCACCAATGAATTCTAGAATCTCATCAATGAGCTCTTCTATGGTTCTTTGTCCTTTGACGTCTTTTTGCTTGATAGAAGTTAGTCTTTGAATAAAGTCGGGAATTTGTCTTTTTGGATCGACTAAGAAAGACTTCTTTTCTGTAATTTCTAACTCATCAATTTGAACCATTCCAATCTCAATGATTCTATCATTTTTTAGATTTCCGCCGGTTGTCTCGAGATCAAAGACACAGAATTTTAATGGTTTTAGTAAATCGCTCATTTTAGACTCCGAATATTCATTCGTGATATGACTTGTATGTCTTTATTCTATCAAAACTTAGGTAAAAAGCGCACAGGTAATTTATTCTGCAATAAAATCAGTGATAAGCTTCATAAAAACTTCCATGGCCTTATTGGCCTCATGCTCAATATCCGCATGAGAAAGTTGCTCTTTTAAAATCCCCGCGGCCATATTTGTCACGCAAGAAACTCCGACAACTTTTAGACCAGCATGATGAGCGGCGATTGCTTCATTTACAGTACTCATTCCAACAAGGTCTCCACCAAGTGTTCTAAGCATTCTTACTTCTGCAGGTGTCTCATAAGATGGACCGAGAACTCCGGAATAAACCCCTTCGACAAGTTCATAGTTCTGCTTCGAGGCAGCCTTCTGCATTTGCTCTCTTAATTCAGGGCAATACGTGTAAGTCATATCTGGAAAACGAACCCCAAGTTCAGAATGATTTGGGCCTAAGAGGGGATTTAATCCACTTAAGTTAATATGGTCATTAATAAGTACTAACTGACCTGGTTTGTAACTCTTATTGATACCGCCAGAAGCGTTTGTGAGGATAACTTTTTTAACACCAAGATGCGCTAAAACTCTTACAGGATATACAACTTGGTCTATTGCGTGACCTTCGTATGCGTGGATTCTTCCTTTCATACAAGCAATCGGTTTGCCACCAAGTTTACCAAAAATAAGAGCACCCGCGTGACCTTGCACAGTAGTTTGAAAGAAGCCTGGAATTTCAGAGTATGGAATTTCCACCTTATCTTCAAGGCTCTCAGCAAAGCGTCCTAGACCTGAACCAAGAGTAATAGCTATTTCTGGTTTGATGTCACACTTACTTAAGATATATTTCTTTGTCTCTTCTAGGTTTTCCATTAAACTATTCATATTAAACTCTCACTTCTTTTATTTCATATACCAGCTTGGGAGCCTTGGTCTTATTAGCTGTGATTTTAATTTCTTTTTTAAGTGCCGCCATAATTTCAGCTACTGATTTGTTTTGCTTCTTATGGTGATGAATTTCAAGCACGACTTCGCCCTTTTCAACTTTATCACCAACTTTCTTGTTGAGAACAAACCCTACTGCAGGGTCAATCTTGTCATTGGTCTTGAGACGACCACCGCCTAGACTTACACAGTGAAGACCCATCTCTTTGCACTTTATATCTTGTATGTAGCCACTCTTTGTTGATAAGTATTTTGTAACAACTGGTGCCTTTGGAAGCTTTGAATAATCATCGACGACAGACTCATCTCCACCTTGAGATTTGATTAATTTCTTAAACACTTTAAGTGCAGAACCATTTTCAATAGACTTAAGAGCTTTTGCTTCTCCGTCTTTAATCGTCTTAGCTTTTCCACCCAAGTAAATCATCGCACCTGCAAGCTTAACTGAAATATCAGTTAAATCTTTAGGTCCATTTCCTTTTAAAGTTTCTATCGACTCAATAATCTCCAAAGAATTACCAATATAATTACCAAGAGGTTGATTCATATCTGTGATTATTGTGATCATAGACTTATCAAAACGAGTCGCCGTATTACGTAAACTCTTTGCAAGGGCCTTGGCATCTTTAAGTTCACTCATGAAAGCGCCTTCACCGGTTTTGATATCCATAACAATTCCATTAGCTCCTTCAGCAAGTTTCTTACTCATGATTGATGCTGTGATAAGTGGAATTGATTCAACAGTTGCCGTTACATCTCTAAGACCATAAATAATTTTATCAGCAGGAGCGATATCTTTGGTTTGGCCTATGAGTGAGATTTTATTTTGGTTTAAAAGTTTTTTAAATTTATCAAGAGTTAAAGATGTGTTGAAGCCTTTAATCGACTCTATTTTATCGACAGTTCCACCTGTGTGACCAAGACCACGACCAGCAATCATAGGAACTTTTACTCCACAAGCTGCAGCGATTGGTCCTAGAATAAATGACGCCTTATCTCCAACTCCACCCGTTGAGTGCTTATCAATGACCTCTTTACCTTTGAAAGTTAATGTCTTTCCAGAATAGAGCATAGCGTCGGTGAGATGTGCAGTTTCACTGGCATTCATACCCTGAATATAGATTGCCATAAGTAACGCACTCATCTGATAGTGAGCGACTTCACCCTTCATAAGGGATTCAATAAACCAATTGATCTCTTCTTTTGAAAGACGTTTTCCGTCACGTTTTTTTTGAATAATTTGATACGCACTGTAAGTGGTGGCCATGTTTTGCCCTTTATAAAATTTGCTAATACATGGCACAAGTTGTACCATTTTAGTGTTAACTGAGGTACAAAACTATATATAAATCATTACTTAGTGGCAATGATACTTCATCTTCATGTTGCTAAGAAATTATATAGTGTGAATATCAGGATTAGATATAATGAAAATTTTTAAAAACTCTTTTAAAGTAAGTATTCTAGCAATAAGCCTTATTTTTTCTTCTGTTGTAAATGCTCAGGGAAATGATGGTACTTTTGCTGATGAGTCAATTCAAGATATAACAACAGTTGCGGCCCTCGGTGGTGTAGGAGCTGTTCTAGGTCTCTCAACTCTCTCTTTTGTTGAGGAGCCTGGCGACCATCTCAAAAATATCGTTGTTGGTGGTGCTATTGGTATCATCGTCGGTGTTGCCGTCGTCGCCTATAATCAGGCCAATAAGTCTAAGAGCTTCTATGAAGACAATGCTTATAATCAAAATCTAGGACCAAAGTTTGACTCGATGAAACGCTATGAATGGCATACAACTAGTCGAGAGGTTAAGCTTGCAAGAAGCGCACAGCAAATAAATTTTAATTTTACATTCTAAGTAGGATATTTGTGGAAAGATTAATTTCGCTTGTTGGTTTAGTTCTCATGTTAACCATTGCGTTTGCGCTATCTTCTAATCGTAAGAAGATTAATTGGCGAACCGTTATATCAGGAGTAAGTCTTCAGATCTTTCTAGGCTTAATCATACTAAAAACTGATGCAGGACAAAACTTCTTTCAAGGCGCAAAGGATGTTTTTACGGCCATCTTAAGTTATACAAATGCAGGCTCTCAATTTATCTTTGGCTCTCTCATGGATGGCAAGAAGCATGGATTTATCTTTTTCACCATGGTTCTTCCAACAATCATTTTCACTAGTAGTTTAATGAGTGTGCTCTATCACTTAGGAATTATGCAGTTTATTATCAAAGTTTTTGCAAAGATTATGGTCTTTGTGATGGGTGTTTCGGGCGCTGAGTCATTAGCTGCCGCTGCTAATATTTTTGCAGGTCAAACTGAAGCACCTCTTGTTGTAAAACCTTATATTCCTAAAATGACCAACTCCGAACTTCTCGCTTTGATGACCGGTGGTATGGCCACTGTGGCAGGTGGAGTTCTTGCCGCTTATGTGGGCTTTGGTATTGATGCCGCCCACCTCTTGTCGGCTTCTGTTATGTCTGCACCAGCAGCATTAGTTTGTGCTAAGTTAATGCTTCCTGAAACTGAAGAATCGGTTACTCAGGGAGACATCAAGATGGATCTTGAAAAGAGTACCGTGAATATCGTCGATGCCGCGGCCAATGGAGCTGGAGAGGGACTTAAGCTTGCCATAAATGTTGGTGCCATGCTGTTATCATTTATTGCCCTAATTGCTTTATTTAATGGTTTCCTTTCATGGGTTGGTGGATTCTTTGATTACTCACAACTTTCACTGGAGCTTATAACTGGATATCTCTTTTCTCCAGTCGCATTTATTATGGGAGTGCCTTGGAGTGATTGCCAGATTGTCGGAGCACTGCTTGGAAAGAAGCTTATTTTAAATGAATTTGTCGCGTATCTTGATTTAAAAGAACAAATGGCAAACCTATCAGATCGCTCAATTATTATCTCGACTTATGCTCTTTGCGGCTTTGCAAACTTCAGCTCAATTGCTATTCAAGTTGGTGGAATAGGCGTGCTCGCACCAGGAAGAAGAAAGGATCTGGCCAACTTAGGCATTAGATCTTTGATTGCGGGAACACTTGCCTGCTTGATGACTGCCTGCATTGCAGGTATCTTCATATAATAAGACTACTTCTATAACACAGGATTAGCAGACTCTTAATGTCAGGCATAGACCGACTTAAGTACTAAAAGAATTTAAAGAATAAAGTTTTTAAGGATATACAATGTCAAAAGATTTAATCATCAACAAAACTCTCGGTGAGTGGAGAGCTGCGCTTGTTGAAAATGGAGAAATTCTCGATTTTCTAATGGAGAGGCAAAAAGACAGCTCACTCAATCATCCACGCGTTGGAAATATTTACTACGGAAAGGTGCTAAGAGTCCTTCCGGGAATGCAGTCGGCATTTGTAGATATTGGCTACGAAAAAGCAGCATTTCTCTACGTCGATGATGCCTATCTTCCTTCACTTGAAGAGCAAAGAGAGATGGCCCAAAAACGAGCAGAAGAATTAAAAAAAGAAGAGGCTGAGCGTCGAGGACTTATTATTCCAGATGAATTAAGTACCTTAGGTGACGCTGTCGATATGAAGCTTCGTCCAGAAAGTGCGACTATTGAATCATTTTTAAAAGAAGGTGATGAGATTCTTGTTCAAGTAGCAAAAGAGCCGATATCAACGAAGGGCCCTCGAGTTACAAGACATGTCACGATACCAGGTCGCTATGTCGTTTACATGCCTTTCATTGAACATGTTGGCGTCTCAAGAAGAATTGAAAATGATAAAGAAAGAGATCGTCTTAAAGACATTCTTGAAAATATAAGACCGGAAGGTAAGGGAATCATTGCGAGAA
>DDIK01000060.1:16558-29716 GCA_002338505.1 Bacteriovorax sp. UBA1852 | reverse complement strand
CTGTTTCCATATTCCCTAGTGCTCTAGTTCTTGAGATTGTCGCATTAGCAGACATTCCCATTAAAGCAGCAAGAGAACTAATTGCAATTAATTTTCTCATGTTATTTCTCCTAAAAATCTAAATTAAAACTTGTAGCTTACTGCAACTCTTGTCATTAAGTTATCTGTACTAAGAACTCCACCCTCATCTTTAGCAGTTGCTGCTCTAGACTGACCAGTTGTTCCGATAACACCATCAACCATAAGCTTTCCAAAAGTTAAGCTTGCACCAGCATTGATGTCAGTTGTGTTGTCATTAGTTTTCTCAGTTTTTGCTGAACCAGTAACTTCTTTCTCATAGTCATTGATAATAACATTTTGAGAAATAGATGCTCTAAGAGCTAGCCATGAAGTTGCTTGAGTTTCAAAACCAATCGTTACAGGTAGTCTTGTGTAAGTTTCAGTTGTTGTAGAAGTAGTTGTCTTTGTCTCTTCTTCATACATCCAGTACCTTGCGTCAACAAACATCATTGAGTTCTCACTCATTGCCATTTTGTTAGCAACACCAACTACGATTCCTGTTTGCTCATACTCTGTTTTTGCAGTAGCAACAGTTCTCTCGTGTCCTGCTTTGTCATAATCAACATAGAAAGTCATATTCTTGTGATCATAAGAAAGACCTAGATTAAGTCCAAGATCTGCTTCGTACTTATCAGCCGCAGAATTTGTTGACCCTGAAGACTCATCTTTTAAAAGCAAGTTTGCGTAAGCACCGATTTTTCCGTGATTGATACCAAGACCTAGTCCCATAGTATCATTTTCAACTTTTGGAGTAGTTCCACCAACTTCATTTTCAGAAGCTGAATAACTTACTCTTGCACCCCAATCAAATCCCATATTTCCAGCAAAGAAAAGATCTAGATTGTTATCTGAAGCTTGCATATCGTTATCAGTTTTTGTTTTATTTTCAAAGCCATACTCATTACCTAGGTAAAGACCATAGTTAATACTTCCACCATCTCTAAAGAAACCACCTTCAGCATGTGGGTTACTGTCTGAATCAGCTGCACTGTCAGCCTCTCCCCACTCAGTAACAACATAATTTGACATCTTATTTAAAGATGCAGGATTTAAGAAAACGCTTCTTGAATCATCTAAAAATAAAGAACCTTGTGTGTCTTGACCTAAAGCTTGAAGTCTTGCTTTTGTTGCAAAAGCTGAAGACGAAAGCAGGGCAAGTCCAGTAGCTACCACTAATTGTTTTTTCATCATTTCTCTCCTTGATATGTCAGTTAAAAAACTGAATACATCCTTAATAAAAATACTAGTATGTAAAATTCTGAGTGTGTTCTGCACCTTTGTCAACACCCTGAAAAGACACAAAATTGGAGAAATCTTAATGGAATCTACTAAATATTCTTTAGTGCGAGATAGCCTCTCGTGAAATACGAGGGAGAAAAGCAGGAATCTGCGTCGTTACTCTCCTCTTCACTTTTATTGAACAGAGGTGCATTGTAACTATAGAAATGAAGATGAATTTGCTCGAGTTCTTTTGGATCAAGCTTACCATCGTCAATTTTTGAACATGGAGAACTTTCGTTTAAAATCACCTGTTCTGTATAGTTCACGGCCTTAAAAGACTCGAAATTTTTTTCTATATTTTTTTTAAGAAGTCGTATTTTTTTTGAAATATCTTCCTCTGAGCTCTCTTCTTTGTCTACAAACGTGACAAATCTGGCTACCTGACCTTCATTTGAAGAAATGACGTTTCCGATAAAGTGTCCCCAATCATGAGTAAAACTCAGCGGAAAAAAGATTGTTTCACCCATATCAATGACAGGCTTTTCAAAATTTAAATTTACGTAAAGAGCAAGAGGAGTTTTCGTCGACTCTAGATATTCAACAGTATCCGTTCCTAAAATATTCTTATCATTTAATAGGTCATAAAAGCGAAAGGCTCCTTCACCCCAGTAAAGGTTCTCACACTCTATAATAAGGCCATTAGTACAACGTACGGCCCATTCCTTCTTATCAAGAAGCTCACTACTTTCTAGCTTATCTATTGAAGCAATTCTATTTTCTATTAACACATCATTAACAAGTCCTAGATCACTCTCAGTAATATCGAGCAGCTCTGCTTCATCAACCTTTAAATGTTTTTGTGTATAGTAATTTTCACCCTCTAAAAGCTTCATTGGCTTTGATCGAGAGTGAAACTTATGAAACTTCATTTCTTTATAAAATACGCTATGGGAACTCTGCTTATCTTCAAGAGTAAAGTCACTGGCCAGAGCATTGATATTTTCGTCGCCTCTAATACCGTAAGGCCCAAGACTCTTTATATTATCAAGAGTGAAAGAAGCTTCACTTAAAACTTTTAATGAGTCCTGAAATTTATCTGCGAGTTTCTTTACGAGTGCAACAGTGAAGATATCTGAACCAACAATAAGATTACGAACGAAGATAGTCTCTTCTTTCTTTTGCTCTTCTTTTTTGAGTTTTAAGATATCACTAAAGGCCATGGTATTCTCTCCCTAAACTTCCACAAATGCTTTAAGGAGGCTACTATAGCCTATTAATTAGCTATTAATAAAGAGAAGGCGCACCAAAATGATAAAGATTAGCTTAAATTATTTTACTACTAATCTATCGCCCTTTCTGATTTGACGTCTTTGAATGATATTGAGGTTAGAAACAATAAGAGTATCTAGAGAAACTCCAACTTTTCTTGATACAGACCAAAGAGAATCACCCTTTTTAACCGTATAATAAGTCGTTGGTGCCGTTATCTTACGACCTCTTCTCTTTGCTAAACGAATTCTCTTTCTATACTTTCTTCTTCTAAGAACAGACTTACGTGGCTTATCATAGAGATCAGCATACATATTGTGCTTCTTGCTTTGACCAATTCTAAAAGGAATCTTTACAAGCTCTCCTCTTTTCAGTCTTGAGTTCTTATACTTGCCTTGATTGAGCCATGTTAAAACACCAGCATCTTTGATTTTGAACTTCTTAGCGACATCACGAATACGTGATCTTGAACCTCGTATCTTATACTTTTGAAAATCAACGGCAACAAGCTCTTCTTTATCTGCACAACAATCTTTCCAGTCTTTCTTAGAACCTACTGGGACTCTGAGAGAAAATGACTCAACATTTGGTGGTGTAAACCATCTTCTAATTTCTGGATTTAATCTTTGAAGCTCTTCAAATTCAACTCCAAGCTTTTCACCTACTTTATAAAGATCAAGAGCACCACTCACTTTAACTTCTTCAAAATCAAGCGGTTCATGGTATTCAATATCTTCAAAACCAAAAGATCTTAAGTTCTTCCCAATAATAGCTAAGGCCATAATCTTTGGAACATAGTTCTTAGTCTCATTCTTTAAGTATCGACCTTTTCTGATCTTCCAAAAACTCTCCGTACGATATCTTCTAATCGCACGTCCCATCTTACCTTCACCAGCATTATAAGCTGCCGCTGCTAATTCCCATGAACCAAACTCTTCATATAATTTTCCAAGATATTGGCATGCTGCAACTGTTGCTTTTATCGGATCACGTCTCTCATCAATATACCAATCAATCTTAAGATTAAATCTCTTTCCAGTGTATGGCATAAACTGCCAAGGACCGACTGCCTTAGCCCACGATTTTGCTTTTGACTGGAAACCAGATTCAGCCATAGCTAAGAAAATTAAATCCTGTGGAAGTCCATGGTCATTTAAAATCTTACTAAGAACAGGAGCATACCTTCCCGCTCTGGCAGAATATCTCTCAAAGAAGCCGCGACCTCTATTAAGAAAATAATTTATCCACTTCTTCACGGCCGCATTGTAAACAACTGGGATATCAAAGTAATTATTTTCAAGATTTAAATGTTCAGCTCCATATAGGAAATAGGTCTTCTTGTCATGCTTATGAGGATTATCAATCGTCGCTGAACCAATGAGCTGAAACTCATGTGTGTGCGACTCTCTAGCGACATCTCTCTTCGCCTCTAGAGTCCATTTTTTGTGCTCAGAAACGTCGCTTGGAATAACAAGTTCCTTTACCTGCTCGCTCTTTACATCTGCAACCTCACTCTTTGGAGCAAAATTGGCACAAGATGATAATATAGATATTGATGTGATTGAAATTATTAGGTTTTTCAACATTTAAATTGAACTCCTGTAGATGGATTTATAACGACATTAAACTTATCGTCATATTATTTTCTTACATAAACTAAAGGTGAGTCAACTGACTCACCCTTACCCCATCATTGTGGAGATATGTTAGATAAAAGTCAAACAATTCTAAGTACTTAATTATGTTCTGGTTTCATCTTTGATATCTTCACTTGACAGTAATGAATCGACAACAATTGTACCCACACTGTCGCCAAAAACATTTACGGCCGTTCTAAACATATCAAGAACTCTATCAACAGCTAAAATCAGACCAATACCCTCGATTGGAAGACCAACTGCTGAAAGAACAATACTCATCGTAATAAGTCCTGCACCAGGAATAGCGGCAGCACCAATGGCCGCAAGAGAAGCTGTTAAAAAGATAATTAGTTGTTGATTAATACTGAGGTCAATTCCGTAAGCCTGAGCAATGAAAATTGCAGCAACAGACTCATAGAGTGCTGTTCCATCCATGTTAATAGTTGCCCCAAGAGGTAGAACAAACTTAGCTGTATCCTTTCTCACACCCATGTTCTCCTCAACATTTGCCATGGTAATTGGCAATGTTGCTGCGGAAGAAGCTGTCGAAAATGCCGTTATGATAGCTGGACCAATGGCCTTTAAGACAAAAACGGGAGACTTCTTTGATCTCCAACAAGCAATCACAAGCAGAAAACCGCCGTGAAAGAGTAATCCCAAAATAACAGTAATCATATACTTTGCTAGTGACTGGATAGCTGTAAACCCCGATTTAGCAAGAACACCTGACATAAGAACAAATATACCAATTGGAGCGAACTTCATGATCCCATGAGTAAGAAAAAGGGACATCTTCTCAACTCCACCAATAACCTTAACTACAGGCTCACTATCTTTTGGTAAATACAGAGCAACCATTCCAAAAAGGATGGCAAAAACGATAACCTGCAGGATATTTCCTTCGGCCATAGCGTTCACAGGATTTGAAGGGACTGCTCCCATCACAACATCTTTAACGGCTTTAAAAAGTGCAGAAAAACCACTCGAGTTTGCATTAACCATTGATTGTTTTGTAGCATCTAAACCAGATAAACCTGCAGTGCCTAGATCAGCTCCAATTCCAGGATTAATTAGATTTACAAAGATGATACCCCATAATACGGCAATCGCAGTGGTCACAAAGTAATAACCAACGGCCCTGGTCCCCATTGTTCCAAGACTTTCAGGAGTTCCAAGGTGATACATCGACATAAAGATTGATGAAAAAACAAGAGGGATTATAATCATTTTTAAAAGTGAAATAAAAATATCACCAATGGGCTTGATATAATCAAATACAACACCTGTATTTGTATAATAAAGAACTAGACCTAGTATTAGTCCTGCGACCATCCCTATTCCAATTCGCTTAGCTTCTTTTTTAGATGCTTCCTGCATTAATTGCCCCTTTTGTCTCTTACATCTTTAAATGATTAGATAGTTCTATGAGTAAAATAAAGTTATCCTATATTTTTATCGTCTTTTTAACTTTTGTAAATACGGCAAAAGGAAAAGTCACACCAAAGAACTATGATTTTACTTTTGATAAGTTTAAAGTTTTTTATCCAGGAGCAAAACTAGCAGAAGTAAAAAATATTTATCCTAAGCTAGAACTCATGAACAAAGGCGTCGTAGAACTCTACAGAATAAATATTATTCACGTACGCTATAAGTTTCCCGTGTATATACAAGTAAAAGATAACGCCATTATTGACTTCTATGCCAGGCTACCTAATTACTTTATTCACGATATCTTTCATCAATCGTTGATCAATCGCTTTGGAAAACAAGACAAATTTTTAAACAAGGATGGAACCTCTTATTACATTTGGAGTAATGCAGATAATTTAAAAATTACATACTCTGGTGCCTGCACCATCACTTGCTTTCCAATCTTTGTTCATGGGATTAAGAACGATAAGGACTCAGCTAGAGAAAGCTTCTTAAATAAAATGGATAAGATTTTAAAATAATGAACCTATAGACCTTTAGAACTCTTTGGTGCTCCTCGCTTGAATGGCTCAGAGACAATCCCTTTTGAAGGCTTCTTTGCCGGAAACCTTTTTACAAAGCTCTGGCACTGACTAAGAACGTCCCCTCCAAGATCACCGGGAGTAAAGATAAAGTAGTTATCATTTTTCAATAAACTCATATAATTATTAAGCTTTAACTTATCAAAAGTTTTGGAAAATGGATTCATCGAATGAAGTTCATCAATAGGTAAATTCATTGCTGCGTACTTCATCGTCTTTTTCTGTTCACTTGCTAACTTATCATAATTCTCGCTAAAGAACTTCGCGACATCCGAATGCCCCTTCTCCCCTCTCTCTATGGCCGCCTCGACATCCATTAGCTCTTCACAAAAACCTCTTTCGACAGTGAGGCACTCATCTTTATCTGGACACATTGTCCATGAGTGAGGGTAATCATCTTCGTAAGAAATAGAAGACATTTTATATTTATATTTTGCTTTACCGACACCACGATCTTTAGAGAACTCAAAGTACCTTTGAATTTTACCTTCATCATTTCTCTCGATAAAAATATTATCTTTTTCAATATAAAGTTTATTGCTATTAATCACTTCATCAATTCGAAAATAATGTTCTTTTGACTTATCTTCTTTAGATTCATAGCTCCACCCACTGGAACCTTGGAGTTTCTCAACATCGCCGTTTAAATAAACAACTAGTCCTTTTCCTCCACCCAATAATTTTTTTGAAGTCTCGGCAAGAGTAAAAAAAGAAAACAGCGCCATTAGTATGATATAAAATTTAGTAATCAATCCAACCTCGCCGACTGCCTAGGTCTGAAGCTCTCTTGGGGATAATTAACTCCCGCTGAAACTCTTGCAAGAGTCTGAACCATCTGTCTGACAAATTCAGGTTGTCCGGCTTCGCCAAAGTAAGTGTTGTTAACAGATAGAAAACTGAGTAGTTGTTCAAAATTCATACTTGAAGATGTTTCACGAAGAGCTGAATCAAGTCTAATTAGAGAATAATTAAACCTCAACTTCTTTTCTCCCTCTATACTAAGAACTGTTCTTTTCATGACATTAATAAAAACAGCTTCGCCTTTTGTATCGATGTACCTTTGTATAACAAGTCCTTCATCAACAGGTGTACCCCAGAAACCGATATAACCTAGAGGTGCTAGCGCCCAACTTAGGAAACGATTTACAACTACACGATAATGGATTTCTTGATCTACATTTCCAAAATCTGGGAAGCAACCTAACTTCCATTCTTTTGAGCCCATTGAAAAGACCATCATTCCAACACTCTTGTAACGATATACGCGATAGCCATTCTTTGAGATGATACTCTCACTTCCGTAACGATCACTCTCTCTTGCAGCAGCAATCTGTCTTGCAACAACAAGGCTTGCTTCCTCAATATTTAAAACTCTCGAATTAGGTTCATTCTCTATTATGCTCTGAGCTTCTTCAGCTTCAGCACCTGATAATTCTTCAAATCGCAATCCTCTAAGAAAGCTTATGATATCCGGATCGAAGTCCGCAGTATCGACTTTTACAAATATTGGAATTTCCTCATTTTTACAAAATTGAAAGTATGTCAATTTCATTCCCTTACCCTTCCTTGAAACTCTACCCTAGAGCCTCTGTAAACTTATCGACATTAGAAATGGCAACTTTAAGTAATAAGGCTGGTTTTACACTTTTTAATTACCCGTAAACTTTGCTCTGGCAAGGTGTTTACACTTGACACAAGGCCGCGTATTTATTAAAAGACTATGTTCGTTTATGAAATAATTCAGGTTTGGGGCCGTAAGCTTCTCATTTCAGGTACTTGAGAACCCCTAAAGCTGCCCAATGTAAGGAGAAGATATGTACGGTGTAGTTGAGATTGCAGGTCATCAGTACAGAGTTGAAGCTGGAATGACATTAGATGTCCAAAAGCTTAGCGATGAAGCTGGTTCTACTGTAGAATTTGATAAAGTTCTATTTGTAGGTGGAGAAAAGAATCTAATTGGTAAGCCAGTTGTAGATGGTGCAAAAGTTGTTGCTGAAGTAGTTAAGCACGACAGATCAAGAAAAGTTATCGTTTTCAAGAGAAAACCAGGTAAGTACAGAAGAAAGAACGGTCACAGACAAGAATTTACAACTTTAAAGATTAAAGAAATTAAAGCTTAATTTAAAAATTTAGGAGTTCAGATATGGCACACAAGAAAGCCGGTGGTTCAACAAGTAACGGTAGAGATTCAAACCCTAACATGTATGGTGTTAAGAAGTATGGTGGCGAAGCTGTCATTCCTGGAAACATCATTGTTAGACAGTGTGGTTCAAAGTTCCATGCTGGTAAGAACGTTAAAGTAGGAAAAGACTTTACTCTTTTTGCAACAGCAGAAGGAAAAGTTCAGTTTGGTCACTACAATAAGACGAAGAAAGTTGTTTCTGTAATCGCTGATTAATTAGTACTAAATTAGTGTAAATATGAAAGGGGAGTCTATTCAATGACTCCCCTTTTTTTATATACTCCTGCAAAAAAGAATGGTTTATGAAATTTATTGATGAAGTTAAAATTAAGTTGATTGCAGGACGTGGCGGAAACGGAAGTGCAGGTTTTAGAAGGGAGAAATTTATTCCTTTTGGTGGACCTGATGGCGGCGACGGTGGCGATGGTGGTGATATCTACTTTGTAGCAACCGAAGGTATGAATACTCTTGTTAACTTCAGAGGTAAGAAGACCTATAAAGCTGGCCATGGTGAAGGCGGAGCAGGAAGACAGAAATTCGGTGCCTTTGGGGAAGACCTTCTCATTAAAGTTCCCATCGGAACGATTATTAGAAATGTCGAAACTCAGGAAATCATTGCTGACCTTACTAATCCTAATGAAAAAATACTTATAGCTAAAGGTGGGCGTGGCGGTCTTGGAAACCTAAACTTTAAATCCTCAACAAATCAAGCCCCAAGAAAAGCGACAGAAGGCAAGGATGGTGACGAGCTTGAAGTAGAGCTTGAACTTAGACTCATCGCTGACATTGCTCTTGTAGGTCTTCCAAATGCTGGTAAATCCACACTGATTTCATCTATTTCTGCGGCAAAGCCAAAGATCGCCGACTACCCCTTCACAACTCTTGAGCCAAACCTTGGAGTCGTGTCGATGGGAGAGCAGTCCTTTGTCGTTGCAGACATTCCAGGCCTCATTGAGAATGCAGCTGAAGGAAAAGGACTTGGAATAAAGTTCCTTAAACATATTCAAAGAACAAAGTCCCTTGTTCACCTTGTAGATGTCTCATGGTGTCTTGATGAATACGAAGCCTTCGACCAATATGTTGTTATCAGAGATGAACTTGCCAAATATTCAGATGAATTAAATGGAAAGAAAGAAATCGTATGCTTAACTAAGATTGATGCGATGACAGATGAAGAAATTGAAAAATATAGGAAGTTCTTTGAAGAACAACTCGATAAGAAAGTGATCGAACTCTCTTCTGTATCAGGAAGAAATGTTGATCTTTTGAAAACAATAATGCTAAAAACACTAGATAGTGACAAAACCTCTGAGGATAAATAATGAGTAATGAATATATTGTAAAGAACGTTGATGAAATCACAGCAAACTCTAGTTATGAGTTTCCATTAAATATGGCCATGGCCAGTGCGTGGGTTCTAGGAAACTTTAAAGGTATCAACTTAAAAGTTATCGATACAAGAAAAGTATCATCGCTTGCTGACTACTACGTTCTTGCATCTGCATCAAACACTACTCAAGCATCTTCAATGGCCGATCAGGTTGTTCAGCAAATGAAGAGAAAAGATATGTCAGTCGTATCTAAAGAAGGTTATCACGAAAATGCAGACTGGATTCTAATTGATATGGGAGATTTTCTCGTGCATATCTTTTTAGAAACATCCCGAGGTGTTTATGACATCGATGGGCTGTGGGACGCGCCTCAAGTTGAAATTCCTAATGAATACTACCACGGAGAAGAAGACGCTCACTCTTCTGACGAAGACAAAGGCTACTTCTAAGACCCCGTGGCCACAATTCACATCATCTCTATTGGTAAACTTAAAGATAAGTCAGTTCTGTCTCTTGAGAGTGATTACTTAAAAAGATTTTCTGATCCAAAAGTTGTCATTCATGAGTGTAAGGCCCATGCTGAAAATATTGATGTAGAGATGAAAGAAATTAATCAAAAGATTAAGCAGCTAGAAAAAAATCGGTCTCTAAAAACTTTTATCATGACCGAACACGGAAAGACTTACCCTAGCACAGAATTTTCCCAACTATTTTTTTCTCATCTTGAGAACGCTAAAGACGTTGCCTTTGTTATCGGTGGAGCTGCTGGCTTTTCTAAAGAGTTTCTTTCTCTTAATAGAAACCATGTTTCACTCTCTCCTATGACATTTCCACATAGACTTGCAAGACTATTACTTATTGAACAAATTTACAGAGCTTACACGATCAATAAAGGACATCCTTATCATAAGGACTAATCTCCGGTTTCCTCTTGATTGTCCCGTGACTTACTTGAGCTAGAAAAACTTAATCCTTTAATAACTTTTTCTTTACCATTACTAGGCTTAAGAACTGTTGTCTCCTCTGGAATATCGAGATAACTATTTTCCTCATCATAAGAGCTATGAAAGTACTTAGAAAATAAGTCCTGATCTGAAAGATCAACTGTTTGGGTCTCACTAGATTTGATTGTTTCTATTTCTTGATCGTGTTTTTTATTTACATTGTTTTGCTGAGCTTCGATCTTATTATAGTTGTTGTTAATGATCTCCATCTTTTCACGATAAAGTTTTTCGAGATTCTCTTTTTGCTCATCCACCTGGAGCTTTTTCTCCTCTAAAATACTAAGCTCTTCTTTGCGAGAAGACTCAACATCAGCAACAGCAAACTGGAACTTTCTAGCAACGAGAATTCTGTGAAAACGTGGAAGGGCGTAACGCTCAAATGCAATGAGTTTTTTTAAAATCTCTTCTTGAAAGTCTCGAGGAAAGTCCTCACCAAATTTTTCTTTTAACTTTTCTTTATCAAAGTCTTTAAGAGTATCTGCCGTAAAGAAAACATAATGAGATGTTCCAACAGTTATAATATCGTAACTATTAAGCTCAAATACTTCTCCTGGATCAAGACCAAGTCCATTTACGAATGTTCCATTACTAGATTTTAAATCTTCAATAACAGACTTTGAGTCATTCAGATAGAGTTTAAAGTGAAACCTTGAGGCGACAGTGGAATCTATCACATAATAAGACTCTTCAGATCTTCCAAAAACACTGTGATGTGGAACTTCTATAATCTGCTGACGATTTGCATTCCATAGGTAAAAGAAACTCTTTAGACTCACAAACACTCCTTAGACTTCATTCTAGAAGTGATCGTAAAAAGAAACAAGCAAACTTAGAAATTTTTTTGTCAAATTAAGGTAAAATTAAGGTTAGAGAACACCAATTGCCTCTTTTACTTGGCGAAGATTCTCCATGGCCTTTTTGCGAACCCTAGACGCCCCTTCTGCGAGGACTTCGTCCACAAGGTTTTTGTTGTTCATGTAATGATTATACTTTTCCCTTAGCGGAGAAATTTCACTATTCACAACTTCAAATAGCTCAAGCTTAGCATGGCCCCAACCAATCCCCTCAGCATACCTGTTTTTCAAATTCTGAATCTGTGAATCATTTGCAAAGAATTTATAGATGTCAAAAATTAGTGAGTCATCAGGATTTTTTGGATCCTCTGGAGGCGTTGAATCTGTTGTAATTTTATTAATAAGTTTCTTCAGTTTCTTCTCTGGTACAAATAAAGGTATATGATTGTGATAACTCTTACTCATCTTTCTACCATCAAGACCTGGCAAGAGTGCTCCTTCTCTAGTTTTTGCAGTTGGAAGTTTAAAAATATCGCCATAATGATGATTAAAGGCCGAAGCAATATCTCGAGCAATCTCGATGTGCTGAACTTGGTCTTCTCCCACTGGTACAATATCACTATTTATAAAGAGAATATCTGCGGCCATAAGTGTTGGATAGTTATAAAGGCCAGCACTTACACCATAATCAGGATCACGATTATGATCCTCATTATCTTGAACTTTTGCCTTGTAGGCATGTGCTCGATTTAATATTCCTTTAGAAGCAAAACAATTAAGAATCCAGTTGAGCTCTAGTATCTCAGGAACATCACTCTGTTTATATAGTGTTGTCTTTTCTGGATCAAGTCCACAGGCAAGCCAAACAGCGGCGACCTCGTAGATATAATCTCTTAATTCACTTCCCTTATGAACTCCGATTAATGAATGATAATCAGCAATAAAGAGATGCCCATCAAACTCATCACTATTTGATAGTTCAATAGCCGGCTTTATAGCACCGATATAATTTCCTAGGTGTGGCATTTCTGTTGGCTTTACACCGGTCAAACAAATTTTCTTCGTCATAAATAAAACCTTCTTTGTTATTTTATAACAAAAAAGGCTTCTCTTCGGAAGCCTTTTTAAAATGCACAGTAATGATACTTTTTAAAATTAATTATCGTAGTGAATGATTTTTGAATTACTCATATGCTCATTTAATACGTCCATAGAATACTCTAGGGCTTGATCTGCATATGGAACTCCCTCGAGTTCTAATTCACCAGCAAAATGTGACAACTTTATTAGAGAAGCACACATTCTCATGGCCTCAGCAGAAGCTTCAAAGAATTCTGACTCTTCATCGGTGGTTAAGACGTGTTCCATCATTGTATTTATAGACTTAAGTAGCCTTACCTGCTGATCCGATAACTCTGAACTTTCTAATTCAATGTAAACCTTGTTTTTTCTACCAAATACCATTGTGTTCTCCATTTCCTTTATTCTTTGATCCCAATGTCCTTTACCTTATCGCCAGAAGTTGTCGAAATTTTAGATATTTATGTCTGAGTAACTTTTACGATTATTATTTTGACAATTCGAATGTATTTATATATATTTGTAAGCCTTAACGCGGGATGGAGCAGTTGGTAGCTCGTCGGGC
>DDIK01000060.1:7011-16315 GCA_002338505.1 Bacteriovorax sp. UBA1852 | reverse complement strand
TCGTTGGTTCGAATCCAGCTCCCGCAACCAACTCTTATACAATTAAAAGAATAACTAGGCTCCTGAATAGGAGCCTTTTTTAATTCTCCTAGTCACTTCCATATAATATTGTCTCATCTCTCTTTGCTCCATGAGTATCATTCTTTGGCTGATACCAGCCTGCTATGGGAACATCAGAAATAAAACGATAGCCCTCCTTCGCATTAGTAACAATTCTAGCTCTATAAGGTGCTTTTGAATCGCTCCCTGAACGTGAAAGAGTAATAGTTTGAATAGGATTATCAATACCTATTTCTTGTGATGGAGAATAAACATGTACGACCCCGGCCTGCTTACTAGCAAAGGCTATATAATCAGCCTGAACATTTAACATATACTTTTTCTTCATCATATTTGTTGGTAGGAAAGGTGCTGCACAACTGCCATTAGCATCAGCAAAACTTGCACCAGAGACCTTCTTATCCGACCTTATAAGTAATGAGCTCGAAGTATAAAGATTACCTCGTTGCGACGGATTGATCCGTATCGAGTCACGTTTATCCATACTGTTACTACCGACAGTGGAGTTACTATGCCAGAAGTTAAAATTTGTTCCATTTTCCGATGTTGTTAATCTCATTGAATTTGACGGAAACCCTATTATTTCTTTTGAGTTTGGCAAAATTGGCTTGGGATCAACAAGGTTACTGCCCCCTCCCGAGATGTGATAGGCCAATACTGTCCCCGTTGATAAAACTTGATAGCTTCCATGCTTAGACCAGGAAAGAGTTCCACCTGAGTTTTTTTCGATTCTCTTTGTTGCTTGTAACTGATTACCTTCATAAACTTCAACAACAGTGTCTTCAATGGCATAAATGTGGAGGTTTTGAGGATTAGATCTTATAGCATTAAAACTAAAGTTTTTTCCTGCCCAGCTAGTTGGACTAAAAGTCACGTTAGCTTTCTTTGAATCTCCACCAGAACCTCTTCTACCAGCAGTATAAATAGGTTTATTTGCATCGATCACATCAAACTGAGATGTTGAAAAAGGAAATGTCTCTCCCTTATTAATCGTTGTGATCACAGAACCATTCAACGAAACCTCAGTGTTATCATAAAAAGCAACAACCTTTGCAGTTGTGGCCCCACCGACATTCATTGCCTTAAATGGAGAATTAAAAATTTTATTATCTGGTTTTGTTTTACCCTCAGCGATACTTGACCACCTAGACTCTTTGTCATTATCAAATTTTAATTTTACTCTAAACTCATATAAAGTTGATGGAATCAATTGGTCTACGACCAATGAAGTATTGAGGCTAATTTCATCATCATAATTAAGCCATGTAGATGAATATTTTACTCTATACTGAATAACGTAATCATCTATATTAAAACCACCTGGATTCACAACACTCCAATTAAGATCTAAAGAATGTGATAAGGAAGAGGAAGCACTTACTAACCCTATAGAAGGTTTTATAGTAGATTTAACAATACTTTTTCTGACTTGATTTGCACTTTCATCGCTTCCATTACGATGCTTAACAACAATATTGACATCACCATCAATAAGCTCAGAGACATCAACAAAACCAGTTCTCCAAGTGTTTGAAGTGCATTGAATAGTAAAAATAATTGCTGAAGAATTAATATCTATTACTACGTCTTGTCCATTCTCAGAACAGGTTCCAGAAAGTTGATAGGATGTCTCATTCTCAAGATTGATATCATCGTATGATGATATCGTGACAGTAGGTAGACTTGTATTTTTTTCAAAACTTATACGAGATTCAGGAGCAGTAAGATGACTAGCTGATGCCGAAAAGGTACCATCACTTAAGCTTGAAAGATTCAAAGGGTTTGTTGACCAATTTCCTGAAGAACAATTTAAGTCTAGTAAAAAAGTACCTTCACCGATGTTTAAGCTCACGTTCGAGCCATTATTTGAACACGTGCCAAAAAATATCACGGTCTCTTGAGTAGACTGATCGATACTATCAATAGGACTGATGGTAACTGATGATGAAACAGTGTCCTTAGTTACAGACTTTAAAACTGGTGTCGACGAATTGCCAACAATATCTGATGTAGAAATTTTTATATCTACATTACCATCTTCTAGAGATGAAACGTCCACAACTCCTGAAGTCCAAGATTGGCCTACACAGTTCACGGCAAGTTTGATGTTACCAATTTCAACGCTAACGTTTCGATTATTTTCACTACAAGTGCCTGAAAGTGTATATATTCTCTGATTTGCTAAATTTATGTCGAAAGAATCAGTCAAAGCACTCACAGGTAGAGTGGTATCTTTTGCAATGGTTGAACTTACAGGCAAGGCCTTATTACCACTTTCATCAAAGAATGATAACTCGACTGCTAATGATTGTGAATCAGGAATCGAACTTAGGTCAATATTAGAGAGTTCCCATTCATTTCCATCACATGTAGTCTGATATTTCGTTGAGTCGATTTCAACAACCAAATCCTTACTAATTTCATTACAATGCCCTCCCAGTTCATAACTTTCAACATTAGAAGAATTGACATCGTTCAACTGATGAAAAGATATCGTCGGACGTGTTAAATCGATATTAATCGAAATTGACTCACTTGAATTAGTAATATTTTCTAACGTTGCCTCTACATAGAATTGATGATCTCCTTCGATCAAATGTCTAGAGTCTATTTCGTAAGAGAACAAGCCTTCTTCACATAACTCTTGATCTATTAATTTTTCATTAAGCTTAAAATCCAAACGACTGTCAGTCTGACATTGCCCTGAGACTGATATATTTTGTACTCCACTACTTATATTTTGTATAAGCTTTGGTGATACTGTCGAAATTTGGATAAGAGGTAATTCTAAAATTTCCTCTTCGCTTATGATGTATCCCTCATCTACTGTAGATTCTTCACTTGATACACATGAGACAAAAAAGATTAGAGAGTAAAATATTATTAAACTACTTATTTTCATGACTAGAACCAAAAACCAAAATTAAACATAAGTCCATTACTATTAATTTCTTGATGATAAGAGTCAGTTTCTTTTGTCTCAACTATATAGAAAATACTCAAGCCAAACTTAAACCTCTCACCAATCGGAAAAGTAACATTAAATTTCCCCTCATATTCAGAACTAGATGAGAAATTAAGATCAGCAGAAGAAATATTCTGTAGTCCATAGCGGATTGATGTATCCAGCGAAAGAAACCTATTCTTCATTAATTGGAACTTACTTAAAACACCATACTTAAGCGTATTAACATGATTATGCGTAATAGATCCACTTTGTGAGGTTTGAAAATAATCACTACCATAACCAAGATAAAAGCCTAGATCAATTTTTGTATTTAACTTTCGTGAATAAGAAGCACTATAGTGAAAAAGGTTTGAATTACTACTATCAAAACCTATGGAGCGAGGAGCTTTATACTCGAAAGCCTTATGCACCAAACTCAACCTATATGTATCGCGATCAGTACCTACCTCCAGTACTATACCTTTTAAAAAATCACCTGAGCTTATAAGTTTTGATTGTGAATTACTTAACTTATTCTTACTTAAAAGTTTAGAAAAGCTAACTCCCGTAGAAAAATAAATGTTTCGCTTGAATCTATCAAGAGAATTTGCAGGGGCCCTACTTCTAGTCTTTTTACTAGAACTGCTATTCCAGCTGGGTGATAACGTAAAATTTAAAAATTCATGCGCCTTAATAAAGTTTGGATGCTTTATCTTCTGACCGACCCTAATCATTTCAAAATTTTCTATGTGTGGATTTAGCTTTTGATATTGCTGGTGAACACTCTCTAAATCTAATGAATAATAATTGCCAAGATAGTCATAAACTATACTACTAAAATTTTGATTCTTTGAAATAGTTGTTACTGAGTTAAAGCGCTCCTTAGGAATAGCATCTTTAAAAAAAGAAATATCTTCTTCTTCGATAAAATATACTTTTCTCATGGCCAGTGATGAATGAGCAAAAAGTATAATAAAAGTTAAGAAAAAGTTTAAGCTCATAAAGTACCCTTTAAACACAAGTACTTATCGCTGAAAAACAAAGAAACTTTATAGGTGACAAAATTAAACAATATGAAGATTGCTTGTAACTTATTTTGTTTTAGTTGGTTAGATTCATTTAAGTCAGGTAAAAAAAGGTTAAATTTACAACATTCTACTTCTTAGATAAATAATATTCGTAGTTTCCAGGATAGACTCGAACTTCACTCTGATCAACCTCATAGACCTTCTCAGCTAACACTCTTAGAAAATGTCTATCGTGACTAACTAATATTATCGTCCCCTCATAGCTCTTAAGCGCATTTAATAATACCTCTCGTGAGGCAATATCGAGATGATTGGTTGGCTCATCTAAAACCAACAAATTATTATTTTGAGAAAGCAATGTCGCTAAGATCAATCTACTCTTCTCTCCTCCAGAGAGGTATTTTACTTTCTTTAGAACATCATCACCTCTAAAGAGAAATGCTGCTAGCAAGTTTCTAACATAGCCATCACTTGCACTTGAAAGAGAGTTTTGAACTTCTTGTAAAACTGTATTTTCAGGATTCAAAACATCAAAGGAATACTGACTGAAATAACCAAGTTTAATACTTGGACCAACAACAACCTCCCCTGAAGTAGGATCCGTTTGGCCACAGATTGTTTTAAGAAGTGTGGACTTACCTGCACCATTTACTCCAACAACAGCAAGCTTTTCACATCTTTTAATGATTGTATTTAGTCCATCAAAAACAAGTAAGTCGTCGCCATTATTTTTTTTCCAAACTTTCTTTAAATCTTTTAACACGACGACATCATCTCCTCCGCGAGGAGGTTTCGAAAATTCAAAATCGATGACTTGATCGTCAGGAGGTAGATCAATCATATCTAGTTTATCAAGTTTTTTTACTCGTGATTGAACTTGTGCGGCATGAGAGGCGCGTGCCTTGAACTTAGCAATAAACTCTTGATCCTTTGCTATACTATCTTGTTGTTTTTTAAACTCTGATTTCAATTGGTTAATACGTATGTCTTTATCTTTTTCATAGAAGTCATAATTTCCGCTAAATGTTGTAACTCTTCTATTAGCGACTTCAATAATTTTATTGCATACATTATTCATGAACTCACGATCATGTGTCGTCATAAATATTGCACCCTTAAAATCTGAAAGCCAATTCTCTAGCCATAGAATCGTCTCCATATCGAGATAGTTCGTAGGCTCATCCATGATAATAAGATCAGGTGAAACAACAAGAACCTTTGCAAGGGCAATCCTCATTTTCCACCCGCCACTAAAATCTTCAACATTACGATGATGATCCTCAGGCATGATTCCCAATCCCGTTAAAACTTCCTCAGCTCTTGTTTCAAGATCATAACCCCCACGTTTTTCAAACTCTGTTTGAACATCACCCATCTTCATAAGAACATCATTCATTTTATCAGGGTCTAACTCAGGATCTGATAATGTATCTTCAAAAGCTCGAAGTTTTTCTTTAAGTAATTTGATATTTTCATCACCGTTCAAAACTGCATCTAAAGCAGTCTCTCCCTTCATTTCTCCAACATTTTGTGAGAAGTATGCCATTCTAAACTTATCAGGAAATGTTACTTGTCCTGAATCTAGTTTCTCTTCGCCAATAATCATTCTGAACAAGGTAGTCTTACCCGTGCCATTAGGTCCAACAAGTCCAACTTTTTCACCTGGATTAATTTGAAAATTAACATTTGAGTAGAGAGTTTCTCCACCTTGAATTTTTGAAATATTACTTATGTTAAGCATAAAACGACTCACTTTATTTTCTAAATAGCAATTATACTTTCATTTCATGCTATTGAATAGTGTTTAACTTCCTTTAAAACATTTCGATAAGTATTCTATAATAAAAAGGATTTTATATGCGCTTAATAAAAGCTATCTTACTAGTATTCACTGTTCACCTTTCACATGCCAATGTTATTGGGTTTCTTGATGGAGTAGCTTTAAATGATAGTAGCGTTAAAGTAAGTGGGTGGGCGTGTAAGAGAAAGAGTACAACACCTGTAAAAGTAAATATTTATATAGGTGGAAATATAAATAATGGTCTACTTGTAAAGACAATTACTGCAAAAAATAGAAATGAAACTGGAGTAAATAGGGCCTGTCAAACGCAAAAATCCCCACATCGTTTTTCAACAAATATCGCTATTAAAGATTTACACAAATTTAGAGGACAAAAAGTATACGCTTATGCAACAACAGGTTCTCAAACAAAGATTCTCAAAAGATCTGGCACTAAAGTAATTCCTGATTTTAAAACAAAAGTAATCGGAGAGATTAATGACACAAGAATTAACTCTCAAGGAGACTTCGAAATTACCGGATGGGCATGTCAAGAGAGGATAGATCAAAAGATAGGACTTCACATTTACCTAGGAGACAATTCAAGCAAAGGGAAATTCTACAAATCTTATAGGACAAATCTGAATGTATCTCATGATATTCAAAAAAAATGTTTTACATCTAAAAACACTCAGGTGAACTTTCAAATTATTATTCCAAGTTTCGAGGCAAAGAAACATACACACAAATCAATATATATTCATGGTATTTCACCTATCAAGACAGGTAATCCGCTACTAGGTAATTCAGGGAAATATAAAATTCCAAAGTTTGAAGAAAAACAAGAGCGAATCTTAGGAGAAGTAACAAAAGTCAGGCGCTTTTTTAATGGATTTACTGTTGAAGGCTGGTCTTGCCATTCCCAAGTAAATGAATCTAACTCTGTACATATCTATGCGCGTAATGAAGATGGTAAGACTTTTGTTACATCAACAAAATCCAATATCAATCACTCAAATCCAGAAATATCTAATATATGTGGCACTCAAAACACACCTCATAAATTTAAAGTAACAATTAATAACAAGACAATGATGAAAAAAAATATTCTTAACTCTGAACTTTTAGTTTATGGAATTAAAAGAAATAAAAACATTCATAATAAATTAATTTCCAATACTAAGAACTACTCATTTCCTAAAAGAGTACTGGTACGTTTCTCTGACTTAGTTAAAGGAAGTGATCAAGATGTAATGGTCATGAACTCTCAAGAGGCCGTAATGTATCGAAATTATGATCTACGCCAACTCTCTATTCACGGACATTTAAGATGTACAACGGGCAAATCAAATATATCCTTAAAAACTACAGGCATCATCATTCATGGTATGGATTCAAAGTTTGAATGTGGTAATAGTCAAAGGGCATTCAGAGGGAAATTAAATATTTTGCTTAAGAGTGGAAAAGAGTTACATCACCACAGCGAGATGATGGGACATAGTCACTCAATGGGAGAAAGAGCTATCGCCGTTATGATGGGTGGTCAATTCCATGCCAATGGTAATGTCGGAAGTCCTTCATGGGGAGTTCTCTCAAAAACAGTCAATCCCGGAGACTCAATTATTCATATCGATGGTAATGTGAACCTATCTTCAGGTGATGAAATAGCAATCGGATCATCAAGTTTTAACTTCAAAGAGGCTGAACATCGAATTGTAACAAGCGTTCATCAATCAAAAAATGAAACAGTAATAGAAGTAGATAAGCCTTTTAGTTATCGACATATTGGAGAAGTTCAAAAATTTGATACACCTAGAGGGGAAGAAGAAATAGATTTCAGATCTCATATTGCATTTCTTACTCGAAACATTACGATTGCCTCAGATGGAGACAATAAAAGTCTAGACGAAGAGAAAATCGGCGGTCACATGATGGTTATGGAAGGTGGTAAGGCCTTTATAGATTCTGTTCGCTTTGAGAGAATGGGACAGCTAGGAATCATGGGAAGGTACCCCTTTCATTGGCATCGTGCAAGAAATGTAAAGGGTCAGTATATAAAAAACTCATCTATCACAAACTCTTATCAAAGATGTGTAACAATACATGCATCATCTCATGCCCTAGTTGAAAATAACGTTTGCTTTAACCACTTTGGACATGGCTTCTTCTTAGAAGAGGGACACGAAATGAATAATACCATAACAGGAAACTTAGGGATGCTCTCAAAAGCACCACCATCGGATAGAGCTTTGCTAAATTCAGATTTTATGTCTAAGCAAAAAGTTCGTTTTGCTGCTCCCTCAACCTTCTGGATATCCAACCCATCCAATACCGTAACAGGAAACGTTGCCACAAGCTATGAAGGATCAGGTTTCTGGATGGCCTTTGATAGATCAATGACGTGTGACTTTAAGACAAATATGTGTCGAGTTCCAAACAAAGCTCTAGGAGATAAAGCAAATTACTATCCCTCTAGACTTCCTACTATTGATTTTTCTAACAACAAGGCATATTCCGGATTAATAGGGTTTTCATGGGATGGAGCACCTTCCGGAAAGCTTACAAATAATCCTAATAATTCTCTTGATAGAGAGACTGTTAGTTCTCATTATCATGGATACAAAACAGATGAGCCAAAGTTCATTCCAGAGTTTTCAAACCTAACAACTTACAAGAATATAAATGCCGGTGTATATTACAGAGGTACAACTGCAGAATTCAAAAACTTTAAAGCTGCGGATAATGGCGTATCACTCTTTGTAGCCTATAATCAGAAATTTATTAACTCACTAGTTGTAGGACATAGTAAATTTATCTCAGATTCAGAGAAAGACTATCAGATAAAGAGAAGTAATTGGCGTCATGGTCACAATGGCGTGCTTCATTATAAAAAGATGAAAGGTTTTCTTACCTACGACGGCCCAGCAGAACTTCAAAGTGTTCACTTTGCTGGTTTTCCAGAAGAGAGAATTAGTAAATATGGCTTTGACCTAACACCTGCTGCAATTCATCTCTTTGGAGGATCAACTCACTACACTCACAAAGTTAAAGACTTATCATTTGAAGGGAAACCATACCATAAGATTTACTTCAAAAGAGATAGATTAGATGGCTGGATGGATGAAATCAATCATACAAGAATCTTAGATATAGATGGATCTCTTCTTGGCCATGCCAGAAAGTTAATTGTTCCCAACACTCCAATACTTAAAGATGAGGATTGTATTGAGGCCCCGCTAAAGACAGGTGCATTAATTTGCGATTATGACCTTGGTGTGTTTTGGTTTAGAAATTCATTTAATCTTGATAATAAAGTTACAAATAAAGTAAACTTCACTGCGACTAGAGATGATGGAGAAACATACGGTCCTCTTCAAGATGGATACAACTATAACACTAAATTAGGTGTAATAATGAAGAAATATGACTACTCTATTGATCTTGATAGGACAGACCTAAGCCAAGTAAGATTTATTTTTGAGCATGAAA
>DDIK01000060.1:0-6821 GCA_002338505.1 Bacteriovorax sp. UBA1852 | reverse complement strand
AGATTTATTTTTGAGCATGAAAAAAAGAATATATACAGTCCAATAATAACACTGGAACACACGAAAAGATGTGAGGTAAACATTCTCAATCGTGGTCGACTGAAAAAGCTACAAAATATAAATCAACTCAAGAGATCAACAGAGTCTGCTTATATTAAGGGCTATAATGGAGACATTAAATTAAAGATGAAAACAGAAATTTCTGTACCATCTAATAAGTCAGCCTATAGGACAAAGAATTTTGTTCTCGACTGCTTAGATTAATAGACTATTCTACAGTGTTCTTGTTTCAGCACTATTATCTTTAACATGTGCATCGTCAGTCTCACTCTTTCTCAAGCTCTGAAAACTATTATACAAATTTCGAAGGGACTTTATAAGTCCCTCTTCCTTATCATGAACATGTTGATTTAATGATTCTTTATTAAGAAGAATATTATGGTATTCACCTTTTAGTCTTTTAAACTCTTCATTCTCCTCTTTAATACTTGGAATATGGTTACCATCCATGATAATTTGAGCTTTCGAAAGGCTAACATCAAGTGATGTTGCTACCTTCCCTAGTTTTCCAAGTACATCTTCTAAGGCCATTATTTCAGATTGTATCTTAGTTAAAACATCATCATTTACTTTTCCACGCTTACAATAATCTACTAAACTATTAATCTTTGATCGATGAGAATCAGAGCGACTCTTGAGTTCTTTAAAATCTTCTTTAATTTGGACGATAGACTTAACCGTTTTTTGATTTTCAAATAAGACAGTTATTATATCTTCACTCGTATTAAGTATATGAGCTTCCTTATTTACAATCTCTCTTGTTGTATTAGCAAGCTCATCAAATAATGTTTCAACATCTTGTCTGCTATCAAGTGCAGCAATAATCTTATCCTTTGTCGTAGTAAAGCTTGAAAGAACTACATCTTCAATAACCTTTCGGTTTTCATTATTGCTCTCGTAATTATTAACGATTGTCGTTAATTCATAATTTCGATTCTCAAGATCTTCAATTTCATCGAGAAAATTGAGTTTTCTTGTCATAAAAATGCTCTCTAGGTTTTCAAATTTCTCATAGATATTATCTAGTCCAGCTACTGAAAAATCTTCTTTAGCTTTGTCCTTAAGCTCTCCATCAAAACTTTCTTGCGATATAGCATCGATAGACTTTGAAACTGGACCAACTACTGACTTCAACTGATTACGCATTGTCTCTTCTATACTTCGTAAAGGATAGAAAATAACCATTATTCGTTTTTGACCTGCATACTCAACAGGAGAAACATACATTTCAAAAGGTGCACTGTTCTCACTATTCTCTGTCTTAACTTGTATTTGATAGATACCTGCAATATTTTCTTTAATCGCAGTTACAACAGGATCGTCTTCTCCAAGATTTGTAAATCTTTGTAATGTATCCCAAGTATAATCATTTGACTGCTGTCTTTCCTTGTCAATATTCCAGTGCTCAAAGAATAAACTATTTGCCCAGACTAAGTTTAGATTTGAATCTAATAAGATAGAGGAGAAAGGCATAGCATCTTGAAATATACTTCCAAAGCTCATACGTTTATGAATATATTCTCTATAGACTTGTACGGATTCTCTAAAAGAATGTGACCAATTATCATCAACCTTACCATTTAGAGGAATAACACCTTCTTTTATTAGTGTATCGACCTTCTTTTCATTGAGCCCCTGACTCCTCTTACTACTATAGAGATAGAAGAAATATCCACCAACTAAAGACACGAGACAAGAAATAAATACGGTAACAAGTACATATAAAATATTTTTTGTACTATTCATTAATTCAATTTTTTTGTCGATAATAGCTGGCTTCATACTCTCAAGCCATTTTGTATACTGTGATTTCGTTTCTTTATATTGATTAAAATAATTTATACGATATTGAATATACTCTTTAAGTAACTTCACTTCTTTTCTTAAACTATCCAGTCTAATAACGATATTATTTTTATCAATATTTGAAAGAACTGAATTCTTAGTGATTACTTCCATATAATTAATATCTTTTTCTAGCCTCTTTTGAAAATTAGATATCGTCTTAGCGTATGAGTTTTTTTCAAAATCACTAACGAAAGGACTAAGCCTGACTTTCACTTGATTTGATACTCTTGTAAGTGTTCTCCAATTATTCTCTATTACATATTTATTAAAAGAAGATACTTTTGAATTCATAACACTCAAAAGTGTTTTTACACTAGAAATTGATTGAATATCACTAAGACTTTTCTTAAGTTTTTTTGATGAGTTACTCCACTCACTAGACTCACTTACACCAAGATCATTTTCAGCTTCAGTCATAATATCATTAATCATAGAAAGTTCTTCTATCGACTTAGATACCTCATCTGATAGTACATGACTGTGAAGTTGCTTAAGATAATTCTCTTTTTCCAATGCATCTAACTTTGATGAAACACTGTCGACAGTTGATAGGTTTTCGGATGCCATGATTCCATTTTCCCAATAATTATAGACACTGTAGCCGGAAATTATCGTTGTAAATAAAATAAGAACAGAAAAACAAACAAACAATGGTTTGCTATAGCTTGACTTCATAATATCCCCAAAATTTTAATAGATAAGTACTTCATGTAATTAGATCCTTCACATCCTGTGAATTAACTTCGAATTTATAAAAATTATCTTTTTTTTATTACGAATTGAAAAGGAAATAAAATAAAAAAAAAGCCCAACTATCGAAGTTGGGCTTATGTCTGTCTATTTTATTATAGTATTATATAAGGAGTTCTTCGTGACCTGCAAAGAGTGTTTGCAGCTTTGCCTTAAGCTTGCTTACTGCTTGTGTATGTAGTTGAGAAACTCGCGATTCAGTTACATCTAAAACCTGACCAATTTCTTTAAGATTTAAATCTTCATAATAATATAAAGAGAGCACAAGTCTTTGCTTCTCTGGTAATTGAGAAATTCCCTCTTTTATTTTCTCTCTAAAATTCTTATTGCTAACTGCGGTGAAAGGATTTGATATTTTAGAGTCTTCATTAGCTCCGGCCATTGCTCTTTTGTCATTTCTATTAAATGTTGCAGAGTCATCAATATTTAATACCGAAACCGATCGAGCCTTATTAAGCATGTCATGAAATTCATCTTTAGATAGTTCAAGCTCTTTACACATTTCTTCGTCTGTTGCTGGTCTTCCAAGCTCTGACTCAAGTTTCGAATATGCTCTATCAATCACTTTTGCTTTTTCTCTAATTGATCTTGGAACCCAATCTTGCGCTCTTAGTTCATCTAAAATAGCACCTCTTATACGAAACTCAGCATAAGTTTTAAACTTATTATCTCTAGTTGGATCAAACTTATCAATAGCATCCATTAAACCAATGACACCACAAGAGATAAGATCATCCAATTCAATATTTGCAGGAAGCCTTGAGGCAATCTTTTGTGCAATGTATTTAATTAGTGGAGCATACTCAACTACAATTTTATCTTTTGTAGCTTTGTCTTTAATACTTCTGTAGTCTGTTAAATTTTTAAGCTTCTTGGCTATAGATGACATTCCGAGCACTCCTTGTCTAATTGTTAAGATGAACTTCTTGTTCAATAGAGCTATTCATTGAAGCACTCATGGCCCCAAATACGCAGCTGGAGTCCTCGTCGGTATAGGTTGAAACTATATTAGAGAAATATTTATCGAGTGAATTTTTTTCCGGTTTAATAAATTCTTGATCAAATGAGTCACCAGAAATTCTTATATTTTTGACCGCTCCTAAGACACTTAAACGACAATTTAAAAAGGTTGAGACGGTATCAACTAATGATTTAACGACCTTTTGATATTGTTTAGAGTTATCTACCTTATTTACAATTAAATGATTTGATGTGATCGCATTCTTCTTATTCAATATTTTAATTAATGCATACGAATCAGTAATTGATGATTTATCAGGATTAACGACAATAAATCTATGATCACAATAAGCAGCAAGATTAACAACCTCTCGTCCAATCCCTGCAGGACAATCTAAGAGGATATAGTCATAGCTACTTCCGTAAAGAGCGAGAGTATTAATGATAAAGTGGTCGTAGGAAAAGTCTTTTTCATAGAGATTCACACTCCCATTACAGCCAAATATATAGTCTATCCCATTATGTTTAACCAAACATTCGTTAAACGACTTATTATCATTAGCAAAATCTGAGAAGTTACTACTTAAAGGCAAGCCTAGTTTTACAGCTGTATTTGAGAGATTGTAATCGCAATCAACGATCAGAGTCTTATTACCCTTTTTAACTAGCTCAGAGGCCAGTTTAAGAGTTGTGGTCGTCTTTCCGACACCACCTTTCCCCGATAATACGGCAATGGTACGAACACTAGTTCTACGGTTTGACGGTAAATTTAAGTGATTGTCGCTTGAGCTAAAATCACTTCTTTGCGATACTAACCAGCTACTCAAAGCATCTTTAGACATCCTGTCTCCTACTCTAAAGTCCCATCCTAGGACTTATATTACTTTTTTCTTAGTTTATTTGAAAAATACCAGCCAAAATCCTTTCAGCTGTCGCATTTTCTATATCATCAGGAACAACATCCCCAGTTCCAAAGAACTTAAATGGCAATTCATCATAAGCTATAGCCAAGTTGAATAATGAGCCATAATTAAGACATTGATCTAAGTGTGTCATGACGAGACCATTGGCCATTCTTGCATAACGATTTAATACCTTTTTATTATATAATTCTGTATGAATTGATGAAAGACAGACCAATATTTCCACATTTTCAAATGATCTTTTTAACCCATCGATAAACTTTTTCACATCATCAACTTCAGTACTACCTGACTTATAATCAATAAAGACATTGATCCCCTTGTCTATGTTCTCTCTTGTAGACTGCACAATCTCGGATACAGTATTAAATGTGTATGTATCAATGTTAAAAAACTTTTCAGAAAAAGTTACGTTTTCCTTAAAATCTTTCTGATCCTTATTTCTTATTATTACAGATCCCTCTTTTAATGACGCAATCTTCCTAAGCATCGTACTCTGGCCAGCAGTAGTATCAGAAATCACAAGAGTCACAGTAGACTTTTCTTCTTCGTCTATCTTAGAAAACATTGGAAGGTCAGTATTAATAGTATTAATCATTTCCTTAAGAGCAAATTCAAATACAATATCTGCATTCTCTTTTTCATCTTCGGACATTTCAAAGTTAATTTTTCTTATGAGAGCTTGTGAATATTTTTCGTCTATATCCAGAGTTCTTAAAGTAGAGACTAGATCTGTTACTCCGCGACTTTTAGGCCTGTCAACGGTATTGAAACTTTGAGCTAGTTCATAAATTTTCTTTTCCAACTCATCAATCTTATTCCTTTGAGCATCAACAATCTCTTCAATCTCTGAGTTGACTTCATAAGACTCAGTAGCAGTATGTAGTTCAGCTCTCTCATTTCTAACAGGAGCTTCATATGGTTTAGGAATATCTTCGAAACTTTGCTTCTTATCCTCTTTAAAGATCTGATCTATTTCAGACTCGGTCTCTGCATCTGTAGCCGAGAAAGACAAGAAGTCATCTAAAGAACTTGACTTTGCAGTGGGTGCTTCTTCAAATTTTTTAATTTGCGCGGACTTATTTAATGAAATATTTCCATATCCTGCCCCACTCATATTATTGCTTTGCGATCCTACTTCTTCAGAGCCTGATGTTGAATTTATCATGTTTGAAATATAAGATGAGTTATTTTGATAAAACTTATCTTTTTGATCAGTTGATAACACATTATCAACTTTTGCTTTTTTTGAATAATTTTTTTCAGATATCGCTGCAGTTATCTCAATTTTCTTTTTCTTAAAAGCACCCTTTAAACCCTTATTTGTAACGGTCTTAAGTATGATCGCATCAGGTCCTAGCTCTTTTTTAATAGAGCCCAAAGCTTCTTCTAGAGAATCTGCTTCAAATTTTCTTACATACATTTTATAACCTCACCGTTCCTAGTGACCTGATATTTACATCAGGGCTTAATTCATTATGACTGACTACAATTAAATTTGGAATAAACTTTTCTGTTAAACGTTTAAAGTGATTTCTTATTACTGGAGAGCAAAGCACGACCATCTTTTCACCAAGATCTGTTGCTTCTTCAATTTTCTCATTAAGGCTCGCTAAAATCGATTGAGTGACTCTTGGGTCAAGTGATAGCTGTTGCCCTGTCTCAGTTTGAATTAAGTTTCCAGCGATTTGCTCTTCGATCTTTCTATCTAATGTAAAGATTGGAATGTCATTAGATGCACTCCTTATTGCCTCACTTATTGTTCTGTAAAGAGACTGTCTTACATTTTCTGTGAGTAAGTCTGTGTCTTTTATTTTTACACCGTGCTCAGAAAGAGTCTCTAAGATTGTTCTTAAGTCTCTTACTGACACATGCTCTCTTAATAAGTTTTGAAGAACTTTTAAGATTGAACCTAAAGGCAAAATGTCTGGGACAAGATCATTAACAATCTTTGGATATTGCTCTTTAAAGTTATCAAGTACTCTAACAAGCTCCTGTCTACCAAATAATTCATGTAAATTGGTTTTTAGTATCTCAGTTAAGTGTGTCGCCATAACAGTTGAAAGGTCAACAACAGTGTATCCATTATAAGATGCATCATCTTTTTGATCTTCTGATATCCATACTGCAGGTAGACCAAAGACCGGCTCAACAGTCTCAATACCATCAATGCTCTCAATTACGGTACCAGGGTCCATTGCCAGGAAGTAGTCTGGCATTAATTCTCCAGAAGCGACTTCTATACCTTTAATCTTAACACTATAGCCACCAGGCTTAAGC
>DDIK01000135.1:5840-9041 GCA_002338505.1 Bacteriovorax sp. UBA1852 | reverse complement strand
AAGGCAACCGTAGATATTTATAACATAGATACAAAAAAACGGGGTGTTGAACCCCGTATATATCAAATTTTAACAACTCCTGCATCAGGATCTTTATCGAGGATTTGAGAGGGACGAACACCGAACTCAAAAGGAGTCCAGTCAGGATCGTGCTTAAGAAGCACGGCACACTCTTTTACAGCATTCCAAAGAGTTTCAAACTCTTCTTTCTGATCAGAGATCAGTTTTTCAGGATCAGTAATCTTCTTACCAGAAGGAAGATACATGTTAATACGAGAACGCCTGCCTTCTGCAACGTCTTTCAATACGTGACAGAAATTGCGAGGACCATAAGTGCCATTGGGTTGAGCACAAACAAGTCTTCCAACAAGACCATCAGAATCAGTTTTACCATCTGCTTTGTAACCTTGATCAAGAAGATACGCTTCTGCTTCATCAGAATTGAAAGAAACGAGGGTAGTGCTTGCATATGCATTGTCAATAACAGACTTTGCCATTGCAGCAACTTCTTTTTGGGTAAAAGTGTGAGAAATTGAATTAATCCAAGTTTTTACTTCCTCCTTAGAGACAACACGATCTTGACGTGCAACCCATGCACTGGCGCGGGTCTTGAAATCATCCTTGGTTGCAGATTTACACTTTGCATGGTCATTTGCACCCAAACCAATCTCATCACGGAGATCTTCAAGGGTATAACCATCATTCATTTCATAGACATCAAATGCCCACGAAACCTGACCACGACGTTTCAGAGCACGAATACGAGTAAAACCATCAATAAGATAGTAAGTATCTGCAATTTTTACAACAATAGGAGGAAGTTGATCGTAACGAATGCCCTTTTCAAATTCACCGAAAAGATCATCAGTGTTCTTGTTGTCAGTACCACCGGAACGTGCGGTGTTTTTTACAGTTTTTCCGCCAATATCAATCTTGGCAATCTCTTCAATAAAACTGTAAGAATACTTAGCAGAACGAAACTTCCTCCTTTTTTCAGAACTGGGAAGCAGGGAAATATCGGGCACTTCGCAAATGCCGATGGGGGAATGGGACATAGTGAACATGATGAACTCCTAAAAAGGTTATGGAGGTTCAAGTCGTAGCGAATCGCTTGACTGAACTGAATACAGTATAACCCAAAGGGATGAGGTTGGCAAGGGGTCTGACCCTTTGTTACAAGACTGTAACAAAAGCGATTCTAGATAAATAACTTAAAATTTAAAGATAATATGAAGTCATTCAAACAGTTTCAAGAAGAAATAAATGCTACTAGAAAAGGTAGAGCTCTAGGAAACATGGGCACCCCAGATAGACCACAAGCAACAAAAGCAATGTCCTCAGGTGGGTCTGGTCAAAGAGGTGGAATGACCATGACCCCAGTAACTGGGTTAGGTAGAAATTTTAAGAGAGATAAAGATAAAATAAAAAAAGAATACGATGCTCAAGTCAAAAAAGATAGAAAGTCAGCTGCTTTAGACAGAATTAAAAAAAAGATGTAATGTCTTTTTTCTCTCCAATACCTCTAACAGATTTTTCTACTCTGTCTGATGTAATTTTAAAATATTTTTTATCTAACTCAACTCCAATAAATTTTCTCCTTGTTTTTTTTGCGGCTATAGCAACTGCACCACTTCCCATGCAAGGATCCAAAACAATATCTTCGGGTTTTGAACTTGCCTGAATCAATCTTTCCATAAGTTTGATTGGTTTAGGTGTAGGATGGCCTTTATATTTTTCTGTAGGTTCTCTCCATACAGCAGACTTACACCGTTCTTTAATGTCAAAATATACACCTTTCTTCCTAGCAAACACACAGTTCTCAATGCTTGATAACCACATATGCTGTCCATTCATCGGAGAAGGATTAGTTTTCTCCCAGATACAATGACGAACAGATAAATCGTGATCAATCAAACGATTCCGAATATGTGATATTTGAACAGATCCACAGAAGATATAAATGCTACCAGAAGTTACACGAACAACTTCATCAATAAAATCATCCAGAGGGAATGTAATAATATCCGCTTTGCTCTTGTCTAAGTTACGAAGACCAGCACTCTTACGATTGACTTCATCATAAGGAATATCTGTCAATGTAAGATGAATACTCCCATCACCAAGTGACGGGAATACATTCATACAATCATCGTTATATAGTTTTACATCACTCATAGTTAAAAATAATTGTGCTTGGACATACTTTAATTAGGCGTTCCCAACTAATAGGAACACTAATCGTGGTATAACGGCCTTTCTTGGCATACTTACGATTCCTATCAGAAAAACGACGCCTTTCAAATCCCTCTTTAAGTTCTTTGCGCACCACAAGTGCTGCTTTGTTCATACCAGGAATGATATACAGTATAGCATCATTTACTTTATGTTTGCAAACTGCCCAACCAGGGACAGGAATTTTGCTAGAGTAGTGTCCAAAGTCCTGACTGACAATCTCTGCTAGAAAGTCATCATAAACAGCAGAGGTGTGAAAGAAACGAATTTTCCAATCAAGGGTAAAGTTTTCTTTTTTGATCTTCCTGGTTTCACTATTTACGATATTAAATGAACAATCAATGCCGGATTTGTTTTTCGCAATCGTAGCATCATCATCTCCATAGTATTCTGTCAATGTATCATAGTCAATGGAATACCCCCATTTTTCATCAAAAATACTGTTCAATTGATGGATAACAGGAAAATGCTTACCACTCTCAATGAAAGTTTTTTCATCGTGCGCAGACTTGTGAAAATTATGAAGCGGGTGGTTTTTCAAATAAGGGCGACGAACTTTGTAGGAACCAGTCATGGGGGGCATGATTTTGTATACACTAATTATAACAAAAAAAGACCCCCCTGTCAAGGAAGGTCTTCGGGTTTCCGACATTCGTAGAGTCTGCACGAAAGACTCAGAGTTATTTATTCACTTTCTTCCTGTTGCTTTCCTTTCTTGCCAATATTATACTTCTGCTCCAATACCCAATCCGACTTATCTTTATAGGCCAAGACTTTGATCTGATTCAGAGGAGCAATATCAGCAATCGATTCTTCACTAGCAACACCAATTAATCCCCAATCAGAAAGAAGTTTTGTGATGCGATTACGTCTCTGAACATCATTCACTGTAAGATTTGCATGTTTGCCATCAAGAGCAAACAATTCCTTAAAGTGAACAATAAAGTATCTTCCCTGCTTATGAAGGAT
>DDIK01000135.1:4212-5540 GCA_002338505.1 Bacteriovorax sp. UBA1852 | reverse complement strand
TCTGGTTCATTCAAAAACACTTCTACCATTTGGTCCTGTGACCACTCAACTGTGGGCTCAGTCATCGTTTTCCTCCAATTTCAAGTCGCTGTTTAATAAAACTAATTTGTTCTGTGGTAAGAATTTTTAGAGCCTGCGATGCCTTCTCATTACTATAACCATAGTATTGTTTGACACATTCCAGATCCGTGACTTTATCCTTACGGAGCCAAGGAGAGAATCTCTTTTTTTTCCTCAAACTATTTAGATAAAAAGAATATTGCATATCTTTATCTAAAGAATGATGAAGATTCATCTCATTAGCAAACATAACACAATCAAGATTGCCAGATAAACAGCGATTAATAATATATGGAGGATATTCTCTTATATGTTCTGATAGATCTTCTTTAGTGAAGTTAATTGAGTTGAGCCAATCCTTTAATTCCATCAGTGAAACTCCCTCATATATCTTTCTAAGCCCATCCCAAGTTTCTTTGCTTGCAGTTGGTAATACTTCTGACAAATTTCAGACTCTTCTTTAGTCCATCCATTTGGGTTTTTCCACCCAATCAAAATAATTATACGTCCAGTTTTTGGACATTTTCTAGTTGTATGTTGAATTAATTTGGGTCCCATAATCATCGTATAATTTGAATGTCATCATCATCTGTCCAGAGTTCTACTTTGGTTCTGAACCGACTATCTGCCTTAAGTTTTTCATATCTTTTGGATGCCTTCTTCTTCCACCACTTGATAATATTATCAAGTTCATGCTTCTCCCAATTTTGACCACGAAGAAGTTCTTTCTGCTCACCAAGAAGCACTTCACGAACATTTGAATATCCATACTCGCAGAAGTAGGTTCTTTTCTTTTGAGTTAGAGAAAGAGCTGTGTTGATAACAGTATCGAACTTCTCTAATTCTTCAGAAAGACCATACTTTTTTAGAGAATTGCGAGTGATAGAAATCATCTTTGTCTGGCGCTTCATTTTTTTTGAAGATGCTTTTTTGTCAGTCAATGGCTGATTTTCATTCAAGATAGTGAAGCGATCATGAAGTTTATGAAAAGCATCGTCATGAAGTAATGGAAGGAACTTACTTTCAGTTAGACCCTTATATCGCATGAATGGTTTGAGACCATCGTACTGTGAGGCATCCGTAGTAGACCCGTAGAGAGACGTAGTTTCAAAGAGAGCAATGCTCTTCCTCTTATCATCATCGTCTTCATTAGAAAAGGCTTTATTCAGTTCTTCACGGGCGAAGTGAGAGCAGCACAGGAGTGCAAGCAGTTTGCCACCAAGATAGTTGTATCCGAATGGTTGAGACGGAACAATTACAAATCCCAT
>DDIK01000135.1:2492-3989 GCA_002338505.1 Bacteriovorax sp. UBA1852 | reverse complement strand
GCTGCATGACGATTGAAGATGGAAAGATCCGGCGCTTGTCCAAGCCATAAATTTCTTGGTTTAGAGTTGATAGTTGGAGAACCAAAACGAATAAATCCAAGAACCTTATTAGTATTCTTCTCGTAAACCATCCAGCGCAATTCCCTCCCAGGAATATTAGACTCATTATTATGAGAAGATACTGCTCTCAAAAGATTAACATAATGTTCTTGAGGAATAGATTGAGGAAATCTATTCCCAATAAACTTAATGTTAAACTCCATATCTTCTGGATGAATATCTTCATTAAAGAACTCATCATGCAGTGGAGCAAGAGAACTAGTAGAGTTAATCACTTCCTTTTTAACAAAGCGCAAATAGTCCTCAATATTTCCCATCTGAGAGAAATATTTTATAAACTCTTCGGCAGACCACCTAGCATCACTCTCAGGAATTATCATCAATCATTTTTCACCTCAACTTGAATAGGGGATTTCATAATATCTACAATATTCATATAAGCCCAAGCAGTAAATACTTGAGGAACAATGAATGCGATCATTGCTATGATCCAGAACCAATAATAATAGTTCTCTTTGTTTTGAGTTCTTTTTACTAAATCAGGGTGACGAGCATAAAGAGGTCCCTGATAATCTTTTTTATTTGATTGATCAATCATTTGTTTAACTCAACGAAGTTCAAAAACTCTTGTTCAACATTGTCTATTGTAGTGTTGCCTTGACTAATCCAGTTATGACAAAACTCATACAAGTAACGGGCTTCACTAAGTTTAAAGTGATGCTTTAGTTTTAAGAATACTTCCCGACGAAGTTTCATTCTTTCATAACTATATCTCCAGTCCAAATCTGTCATTTGAATTCACACTCCACCATAATTTCAGTTAGACAAGCAAGCATATTTATTTCTTGATCTGCCACAAATGCTATCTGGTATTGGTACTTAGCAATAACAAGAACGGCAGCAGGAATAGAATTAGGGGCCAAGGATCCATATAGAGCATCGTAAATGCGACGCAGAAGTATAGAAGCATCATTGTCAAGATTATTGACAACCCACTTGCGTACTTCTTTAAAGTCTTTCTCTTTAAGATGTTTGATAAGATCATTTACTTTTACATCAGAAAATTGTGCAAGAATTCCAGCATCAATTTTACCCGAAGAGGAGTAACGCTGACACTCATTAAGAACACGTCTCCAATCGGGAAAGTGTTTATTGATTAGTTCTATAAGAACTTTCGGATCAGATTCGACACCCTCTGTCTCAAGTATAGCCCCGAGACGGTTGAAGAATTGTGAGGCAAGTTTTGGTCTATCTTTTGAGTTGGTTGAAAAGTCGATGCAGGCACATCGACTGTGGAGAGGTTCAATGATTTTATTTTTGAAGTTGCAAGTAAAGATGAACCTGCAGTTGCCAGAAAACTCCTCTGTAAACGCCCTAAGTAGGAGTTGTACATCATTGGTTGTATTATCAGCCTCATCGATGATGATGACTTTGTGT
>DDIK01000135.1:0-2252 GCA_002338505.1 Bacteriovorax sp. UBA1852 | reverse complement strand
AAGTGATACGGTCGAAGCGAAATTTTTTGCAGTATTTCTGACCGTATCAAGGAAGCGTCCTTCATCGGATCCATTAATGACATAAACATCTACTCCTAGTTCATTACAAAGTGCCTTAGCTACTGTAGTCTTACCACATCCGGCAGGACCAGAAAGAAGGAGATTAGGAACTTCTCCTTTAGATAAAAAACCCTGAAAAGTTTTTTTAATATTTTCAGGGAGAATACAATCTTCAATTGTCTGAGGGCGGTGTTTTTCCACCCAAAGAAATTCATTACGCATAATAAATTAATTAATAATCAAGAAAAATTGGAGTCGGGTTCCAGAGCAATATAATACGTCAAATCGTGATTTTTTGACTTGAATCTAGATAGGAGTTTTTTAGATACAACGACCTCATAAGTTCCTGGAAGAACTTTGATATTTTCTACTTTGAAATGAAATTCAAATTCATCTGTGGTCTCACCAACAACAATAGCAAAGTCATTAGACGTATCATTTTTCTTATCCTTGACAAGCAATTTAATCACACCACCTTCACCAACAGCAGAAATATCTGGAAGTTGATAAACAGCAGCTGCTTTTAAAAGTTTATCCAGTTGTTCGGTGCTTAGCTCAAAACAAATGTCTTCGCTGGGAAGAGTAATATCTTTGTCCGGAGGAGTGACAATCACATTAGGATCAGCAAAGAAATACTTAGAGCGCATTTTACCTTCACTGATAACCACATACCCATCATTCTTAAAATCAAGTTCAGGATTCCGATGAAGACTCAGACCATTTAAAAACTGGTTGAGATCATAAACACCAAAGTCTTTCGAAAATTCTTCAGATACTGTTGCTTCTGCAAGGATGTTCTTCATCACACTGATAGTGCGTAATTTATTACCCTCCTTGAAAAGGATAGATTGATTAATGGAAGAAAAATTCTTGAGTAAAGAAATGGTTTTATCAGAGAGTTTCATAGTGTTGCGAAGTTTCATTATCAATAAGGAAAATCAGATTTGATAACCTTGTAGTGGCCATCAAAATATAAAAGTAGCATAGCATAATGAATGACTTTCAACAAGTCTTTTTTATTTTTACCGTCCTTATCTCCATATCTTGTCCCATACTTTATTATATTTGATTGACAAAATCCGGAAGAAAGTCCTTTAGTTGCCAACAAATCAATTGTCTGAATATCTACGTTCCCGTTCGCCTTTCCTGTGTAGTGACTACGATATGTACCCGCTACATAATCTTTAATATCATTCAAAATAATATCCTCATGATATCTCCATCGGCCGTTATTGTTATCAAAAGTTTCATAACTTTTTGGAAACTTTAAATTAAATGTATTGTCATCTTTAAATGTATTGTTGCCTTTAAATGCAATTCTATCCTCATCAGAGGCACCTACTACATTTTCATAATCTTTAAATGTAATTCTATCCTCACCAGAGGCACCTACTACATTTTCATAATCTTTCAATAAAAATTCATAGTTGTCTTCACCCAAACTTTCACTCATTTTAGATTCTCCATAAAGTTCATCATGTAAAAAACTCCAAGCGTTTGTCATAATTATATCAAGATACGTTGCGATCGTCAACAGCATCTTCTTCAGGCATCTCAAAATCTGCATCAACTTTGTCATATAACTCTAGAAAAGCTTGCTTGGTTTCATCGTCAAAGCGATTCACACAAACTTGAATTGCTTTTGCCTTATCACCGAAAATATTATATGCCTTAACAATATGAACCAAACGACGAGTGCTGATAATCTCTTCGATACCACCATCATAAAAGGTCTTTCTAATAATATCAGCCCAATCAACTAAACGAGAAACAAAATTATCATCATCACAAATCTTAGCAAGAATCTTTGCTTCATTAGAAGGGGTGGGATATTCCTGCTCGAAGGTCACAGGAAAACGCTCCAGAAATGCTTCATTGAGAACATTGGTGCCGATGAAACGACCATCTTCAGATCCTTTACCCTTCGTGTTAGCAGTGGCCAAGATTTGAAACCCTTCGGCAGGAACAACAAACCTACCAATCTTCTTAAGAAATACTCCCTTACCTTCCAAGATAGACTGCAGACAAAGAATCTTATTAGATGCCAAGTCAATCTCATCCAAAAGTAGAACAGCACCTCGCTGGAGTGCCTCAACGACAGGACCATTATGCCATACGGTCTCACCATTGACTAGGCGGAAACCACCAATTAGATCATCTTCATCAGTTTCAATAGTAATGTTTACACGGAT
>DDIK01000058.1 GCA_002338505.1 Bacteriovorax sp. UBA1852 | reverse complement strand
TAATTTTAAATTAATTTTTAATTAATTTTTTTTTAATTATATAAATTAATATAAAAAAAAATATTTTTTTTTTATTAAAAAAAAAAAAAAAAAAGGAATTGGGGGGGGGGGGGTTTTACAAAATTCTCAACTTAAAAAAAAAAAAATATTAAATTAAAAAATGAATGATGAATATGTATGGACTCATATAGAGTTTTGCGTTTCTCGTGATATTGATATCAGAGAGTTGAAGAGTTCACTGGTTAAGTGTGTAACTAAGTCACAGTATGTTGATCCTGTTGAGGAGCCATCGATGTGGGTTATTGATATTGAAAAAGACACTGTTAAGTGTTGGTTAGCAGCCTGGGCCAAGAATGCAGGTGAAGCATGGGAGCTTAGAAGTGATATGCGCTTATTTGTTCTTGAATATTTAAATGAAAAAGGAGTACGTGGTCATGTCTTTAATTACCAAAAAACTAATTAATAAAATCTTTTTAATCACTCAAAATGTCTCTAGAGAGATAGGAAATTTCTCAGTATTTGTTGTAAGTACTTGTATTAGCTTAGAAGAAAAAGACGTAATTAGAAAATATTAATTTTTTTCTTTAACTATTTTCCTTATATGAGTAGTATGCATAATAAGGAAATACCGAATGAAGAAACTCAAAGATATTAATTGGAATCACCTCTATTGTTTTTATGAGGTAGCAAAAGCTCAGTCACTGAAAAAAGGATCTGAGGTCATTGGCACAGCTCCATCGACACTTAGTGAACAACTTAAAAAACTTGAAGAGAAATTTGGAAGAAGCCTATTTATTAGAAGTTCTAAAGGGCTCACCCTTTCAACTGATGGCCTAGTATTATTTGAAAAAGTTCAGGATATCTTTGAAGAAGGTAGTAAGCTTTTAGAGCACTATAGTGATGACGTTGTCGGAGGGTATTCCGTAACGGTTGGTATTGAAGAGACAATCTCATATGACCTTGCAGCAGAGTTTACTTCTCAGTACTGGGACTTTTATACTCCATTTGGAATTGTCCATACGCAAAAACAAACAGAACATAACGTACTTATTGATAATCTATTGAAAGGAAACATCGACTGGGGGATCTCTGTCGTTACACCTAAGAGAAAAACACTCTGTTATCAAAAAATTGGTTCCTATGAAGTTGCATTTTGCTGTTCAGAAGAACTCTTTGAGAAATTTATTGATGTTAAGGATCTTATTATTAATATTCCACTTGCAATGAGTGCATGGGATAATAATCTTAATAGAAAAATCTTAGATCATTTAAGAAAAAACCAAATGGAGCCTAAAGAAAAGATCTTCAGTGATCACCCTGAGTTTGCTCACAAGCTCTGTGAACGCGGTCGATGTGTCATGATTCTTCCTTTAAATCCGCTCGAAAATTATGATAATTTCAAGACTTTCCACATATCTAATCCTATTGAAGTATCTCTGTATGCTATTTGGAAAAAGAAAGATGAAAACTTAATTAGTATTCGTGAACTTCAGAAGTTAATTAATTCTCGTCTCGATGAAACTCCATCTCGATACAAGGATATTGAACTGCAAATTGAAGCATCTGATATCGATGAAGACCTTTTGAAGTAAGTAAATTAGTATTCACAATTAATTCATTTGTGTTATATAATTGATCTTTACTATAAATCATAATTCCAGGGACTTAAGAGATGTCAAAGGCCAAGACCGCAATTAATCCAACAAGAGAAGAGAATTTTAACGAATGGTATCAACAAGTCGTTAAAAAAGCAGATCTAGCTGAAAACTCTAGTGTCCGTGGTTGTATGATTGTAAAACCGCACGGTTTCTCCCTTTGGGAGAATATTCAAAAGGATATGGATAGTCGATTCAAGGCCCTAGGTGTGAAAAATGCATATTTCCCACTTCTTATACCCTTAAGTTCTTTAGAAAAAGAGGCAAAGCACGTGGATGGTTTTGCTAAAGAATGTGCCGTTGTAACTCATCGCAGACTTGTTCAAGATGGGGATAACTTAGTTCCTGAGGGAAAACTTGAAGAGCCATATGTCATTCGACCAACGAGTGAAATGATCATTGGCGAGTCTTTTTCTAATTGGATTAACTCATATCGTGACCTCCCAATGAAAATTAATCAGTGGGCGAATGTTATGAGATGGGAGATGAGACCGAGAGTCTTTCTACGTACTTCAGAGTTTCTATGGCAAGAAGGCCATACAGCTCATGCTACCGAGAAAGAAGCAATTGAGATGTCTAAAGAGATCCTCGAGCTTTATCGTAGCTTTGTTGAAGAAACAATGGCCATCGCCCTGATTGTTGGTGAAAAGACTGAGTCAGAAAAGTTTCCAGGTGCAGATATTACTTTTACAATTGAAGCCCTTATGCAAGATGGCAAAGCTTTGCAGGCGGGAACTTCACACTATCTCGGTCAAAACTTTTCAAAGGCCCAAAATATTAAGTTTCTAGATAGTGATAGTTCTGAGAAGTTTGCTTATACCACTTCTTGGGGCGCTTCAACTAGACTTATCGGTGGTCTTATTATGACTCACGGAGATGACAATGGTTTAGTTATCCCACCAAAGTTAGCATCTTCTCAAGTTATGATTTGCCCAATATTTAAAAAGACTGAGGAAAAAGAGGCAATCGAAAACTTTATTTCTGAGCTTAGAAAAGACATGAGTCATTCGATGTTTTTTGGGCAAAAAGTCAATATTGAGGTTGATTGGCGAGATATGCGTGGTGGTGAGAAGTACTGGGATAATATTAGAAAGGGATTTCCGGTTATCATAGAAGTTGGAAAACGAGATCTTGAAAAAGGTCAAGTGGCCTTCACTCGAAGAGATAATGGAGTGGGCAATAAAGAATTTATCAAGACAGCTGACTTTATAAAGAGAATAGGTGATGAACTTGAAAGTATTCAAGATAATCTCTATAAGAAGTCTCAACAGCGAATCGAAGATAGCTTAGTCGATATTAATACAAAAGAAGAATTTGAAAATTTCCTTAAAGCTAAACATTCTCCACTAATGCTTGGTAAAGCTCTGTTAAATGACTGTGATGAAGTCAGAAATATCTTATCTGATCACAAAATGTCTTTTAGATGTATGCCCTTGTCTGAAAAAGAGGGGGAATATTCTTGTCTGATTTCAGGAAAGCCTGTTGTGAAGAAAGTCGTCTTTGGCCAATCATATTAGTAACTTATAATCTTGTATTGTAATCACTAGGTCTTGTCTTTATAATTTACTGACTTATGGACCACGAATTAGATATCAATATATTCAATGAACTTGAGAAAGTAACAAATACCGGTTGCTGGAAATATGACGTCATAACTCAAAAGCTTTGGTGGAGTTTACAGACATATAAGATTCATTGCGTAGACCCTTCTGTTGATCTCACTGTCTCCATGGCCATTTCTTTTTTCCATATAGAGGATCAAGATGCAATAAAGCTTCTTTTTGAAAAGTGTATTTCTGAAGCAAAGAGCTATAAAGATCACTTTAGGATAATAGATAATGAGGGAAATCTCAGATATGTAGAGTGTAATGGAAAAGCTACCTTGTCAGATGGTATCGTTTCATCGGTTTATGGAACTTTTAAAGATATTTCAAAAGATGTATTTATTTTAAAGAAGCGTCGAGATGTCTCTTTAGAGCTCGAGCATAATTTTCAGATGTTAAATAACTTCTTCATTGTCGCTATGACAAATGAGTACGGGAAGATTACTTTTGTAAATGATAAATTTTGTGAGATTTCTGGGTATAGTAGAGAAGAGCTCATTGGTCAGGACCATAGGCTTTTAAATAGTGGCTATCACTCAAAAGAGTTCTTTCAGCACATGTGGAGTACAATTAAATCAGGAGCTTCATGGCAAGGTCTCATCAAAAATTTAGCAAAAAATGGTGACGACTACTGGGTTCAAACCTTCATTTTCCCGAAGTTTAATAATTTTAACGAAAAAAAGATCACAGGTTATATTGCTCTACGTTTTGATGTGACCTATAAAGTTAAGCTTGAGCAAGATTTAAAAGATGAAAGAGAAAAGCTGGAACTCTCTGCGCAACTTGCATCAATTGGTGAAGTCTCCGCGGGGATTGCACACGAAATTGCTAATCCTCTCACTATTATTTCTGCTGCAAAAGAAATACTAAAAAGAAATATCACCCTTACTGATACGACTCAAAAAAATATCGATAGTATCTCCGAAGGAGTCAAGAGAATCGATAAGATTATGAATGGTCTGCATCATCTTGCTCAGAAATCGCGAGCTGCGGAGCACGAATTGCAAGATGTTGCAGATATCGTAGACTATACATTTGAATTTTGTGAAGAGGCTTTAAAGTCAAAGGGGATAAAGATCATCTATGACAACCAAGCTAAGAATAGCGTTATCTTGTGCGATGAAATTAAAGTTTCTCAAGTTCTTTTAAATCTCATTAATAATGCGCGAGATGCAATTGAAAACTTGTCAGAGAAATGGATAAAAATTATTCTAAGTGATAATGAACAATATCTTAAGCTTTCTGTTGTTGATTCTGGAAATGGTATACCAAAAGAAATAAGAGACAAGGTCTTAAGCTCTTTTTTTACAACTAAAGAAGTTGGTAAAGGAACTGGTCTAGGCTTAAGTTTAGTGAAGAGGTTTATTGAAGAGCACGAAGGTCAACTCAGAATAGTTGAAGATACAACTAATACAGAATTTGAGGTAATATTACCAAGAAGAAAATAATTTTAAGGAGCTATGGATGGATATAAATCAAACCGTTATGAAGATGGATTTCTTTAAATTTTCAAAGAGGTCATTTAAAGTTCTAAGTGATAAGGAGTGTGCATTATTGACTTGTGCGATAGGACTCCTTGTTCATCTAGCGGCTGCAGACCGAATTGTTACGAGAGAAGAAATTTCTTACATGAAGAGATTCTTAAAAAAAGCAACAAGTTTAGAGTCTAAAATCATCTCAGATTATATTAGGTTTGTTCTTATTGCTTTTAAAGAAAAGAAGATGAGTGAGAAAATGATAAATACTTTTGAAGCTTATCTATTTTCAAATCTCACTCATGAGCAAAAAGAAGACTTCTTAGAAGTCTTATTTTCAATGGCAAAGGCGGACGGTGATATTTCAAAGATTGAGCGAGAATTTATTGAAGACTATGCAATTCGTATCGGTCTTGAGAATAAGGACTATGCCCAGCATCTTGTGGACAATGCTGTAGAATTAATGAAGCAAAGAGATAGGGATATTTCTGAAGATAATAGTTTATCAACGAGAGATGACGAGCTACAGCTTGTCTCACTTGCCGAGTTTTCAGAAAATGTTAATCGAAAGTATTCAAGCTAAGATATTAGCCTCTTACGTTTATAACTTTTTGCAAGAGCTCATCTGCCGTGCTTAAGGCTTTTGAGTTCGCATTAAACGCTTTTTGCGCTTTCATCATTTCAATAAATTCTTCATTTACGGCAACATTAGAAAGTTCAATCGCACCACTTTCAACTTCTCCTAGTCCTTTTTCTCCGGGAGCTCCTAATTGTGCTTGACCAGAGCTGTTTGAGGCCAAGAATAAATTATCTCCGACTCTTTTTAGGCCGTTTTGGTTGGTGAAGTTTGCCAGGAGTACTTGCGCGTGATCTTTAATTCCACCATCTGAATAGTAGGTTTGGAGTACGCCATTTGCTCCAAAGCCAATCGATTGTACTTTCGCCTCTGCATTACCATCAGAGCTTATAGAGTTAACAAGATTATTTAGTCCATACTGAGTTGAACTTTCTTCACCTTCGCTAACATTTTGTCCAAAATCAAACTCTATCGTTTGTTCTCCGGCGTCTTTAAAGTTAAAGCTATTTGTCAAAGAGCTCACATTACTAAGTTTTCCCTGCTCATCGAAGCTTATATTTCCACTTGCCGCTGGAACAAAACTACCTTCTTCTCCACTCGCAGTATCTTGTCCTTCCATCATAGCGTTATACTTCCAATTACCAGGCTCTTGCTTGGTAAAAAATAAAGTAACGTATTTTTCTTGGCCCTGATTATCAAATACCTTAACAGTTCTTTGAAAGTTAGATGTTTCATATGGCTTTGTGGGATCAAATTCTTTATTATCCTCTCTGATATCGAGATTAATTCGCATTGAAACTTCACTCGTTCCTCTCGCTCCTCTCTCGCTCACGTTGACTGTAATAGGTGCCTTGTTCTTTGTGACTTGTCCATTTGCACCAATTGTATAGCCCATGACTTTGTGACCATCACCATTAACTAGCTCGCCTTTTTCGTTGAAGTTAAATGATCCATCTCGTGTATAACCTTTTCCAAAATCTGTTTCAACTTCAAAGAAGCCTTGACCAGAAATGGCCATATCAGTGCTAGAGTCGCTCCTTGATATTTGACCTTGGGTCATATTGTGATCACGGCGTCCTTGCTTTACCCCAGCAAATGACGCCGTAGGATTAGATTGTTCATCCATCGAGCTTTGAAGAGTCTCTTCAAAGTCCATTCTATTTGATTTAAAACCATTGTTATTCGCATTAGCTATATTATCTGAGACGGAGCTGAGCTTCTTACTATGTGCAGTTAAACCTGAAAGGCCTATTTGGAACGAATTTAGTAGACTCATCACTTCCTCCTGAAGTTTTGGACATCATGTCTTTTAAATTATATCAAAGAAGAAGGGGAGCCTGTTAATGCGTCGCATATAAGTGTATATTTTTCACGATCAAAAAGGTTTTTCTGTGGCCAAGTAATATTCAATATTTACATCTACTTTAAACTCTTTCTTTGGGGCCTTCTTAATACTTAATTTTGGACGTAAAAGCAGCTCCTTCGTATCTGTGATCAAGTTCATAAGATTTATATCAGCGAGGTCAATCTCAATACATTGTACCCCGCAACCGTCTTCTCTGATGGACTTCTCTGTGATATTAATAAGATTGATTCGATCCTGTGTTCGCTTCATTT
>DDIK01000003.1 GCA_002338505.1 Bacteriovorax sp. UBA1852 | reverse complement strand
CATATCACCAAAATTAAAGCAAACATTCAGATCTCCAAAGTCTTCAGACTTTTCAATTTTTCCAATATCTGATGCAGACATTAAGAGATTGCTATGACGGAAAGAGATTATAGTACAAAACCTATTAATGAGAGATTTGACCATATCTTGGGGCTTTTAAGTAGTTCTAGATTCTTAAATATGGAAGGACTTGGAAATGAAGTTCCGTTTTTTATATGTTCCTTCAACCCAAAAGAACAGATCGAAGCGATAAGGATTCAGCGTCAACTTGTTAATCAGTTAAGTAATAAAGGAATAAAGGTTCTAGAAATAAATCTGTATGACATATCGATAGAAATTTTGAAAGAAGAAGAAATACTTCAAAGTATTTTTGATAATGAACCCGAGTGGGAAAAAGATGAATTAAAGGAACTTCTGCAGGATAGTTTAGATCCAGAAACGGTTCTTATTCCAAAGATTGCTCAAAAAATGGCAGAAAGTGAGTTCCAAATTTTATTTATAAGTGGAGTGGGAGAGGTATTTCCTTATATTAGGTCTCACAACATATTAAATAATTTACAGAGTACAGCGAAAGACAGACCAACAGTAATGTTTTTTCCTGGAGCTTATACTCAGTGTAAATTAGATGGTTCGTCCTTAGATTTATTTGGACGCTTGCGTGACGATAGATATTATCGAGCATTTAACATAGATCATTGTGAAGTATAGAGGTAAACAATGCAATTAAATAGTATTTTTGAAAAACCAGTTGATCGTCAAATTGAAGGTGTTATTAAGGCCGATGATGAGTCTTCAATAAAGCTAGAAATTGAAGAGTATGTTCTAACCAATGAAGTCTCCAAAAGACTTGAGGACTTCTTTGATGAATATAATAATTATCACAGTGTTAATGGGGCTTGGCTATCTGGTTTCTTCGGATCTGGTAAATCCCACCTTTTAAAAATGCTAGCTTACTTGCTTGAGAATAAAGAAATTGAAGGTAAGCCAATTCGTGATGTCTTTGTAAATAAGTGTGGAGACAATGAACTTTTAAAAGGGGCAATAAAAACTGCAACTAATATTCCTTCAAAAAGTATTCTTTTTAATATCGATCAAAAAGCGGATATCATAAGCAAGGATCAAGTGGATGCGTTGTTATCTGTGTTTGCAAAAGTATTCGATGAGACATGTGGTTACTACGGTAAACAAAGATTTATTGCTCAATTTGAAAGAGATCTTGATGGTGAAGGACATCTAGAAGAATTTAAAAATGCCTATGAGAGAATTTCTGGTAAGTCATGGGAGAAGGGGCGAACTAAATATTTAATCGAGAAGAAGAATATTGATAAAGCCTATGCTGAAATATCAGGTGCTGAAGAAACAGACATCATTGGAAAGTATAGGAAAGACTATAAACTCTCTATTGAATATTTTGCAGAACAAATCAATGAATATATAGCAAAACAAGAACCTAACTTTAGACTAAACTTCTTTGTTGATGAAGTAGGTCAGTATATTGCAAACAACGTAAAGTTAATGACTAACCTTCAGACTGTAGCAGAGAGTCTTGCAACTAAGTGTAATGGTAGAGCTTGGGTAATAGTAACTTCTCAAGAAGATATAAATTCTGTTATTGGCGATATGTCTAAGCAGCAAGGGAATGACTTCTCTAAGATTCAGGCTCGCTTTAATAATAGAATGAAACTTACTAGTGCTGATGTTGCTGAAGTTATTCAAAGAAGACTTTTAAGCAAGGTAAATGATTCGAAAGCTTCCTTGTCATCACTATACTCTGAGCAAAAGAATAACTTTAAGACACTATTTGATTTTGCTGATGGATCCAAGCACTACAAGAACTTTAAAGATGAAGATCATTTTATTTCTTCATATCCATTTATTCCGTATCAGTTTGACCTTTTTCAGGCTTGCATTCAGCACTTATCTCTTCATAACGCATTTGAAGGTAAGCATAGCTCAGTCGGTGAAAGATCTATGCTTGGGGTATTTCAGGAAGTTGCTAAGCAAATTAATAACCACGAGGTGGGGCAGTTAGCAACCTTTGATCTAATGTTTGAAGGTGTTCGTAATGCACTTAAGTCACAAATTCAACAAGCAATTTTTACTGCAGAGAGAAATCTTGATAACAAATTTGCAGTACAACTCTTAAAGGCCCTTTTCTTAGTTAAGTATGTTAAAGACTTTAAGGCAACAGTTAGAAACCTTTGCGTACTAATGTACGATAGCTTTAACTCTGATCTTCCAGCATTGAGAAAAAAGGTTGAAGAAGCTTTAGCTGAATTGGAGCAGCAAACGTATATCCAAAGAACAGGCGATGTTTATGAGTTTCTTACCAATGAAGAAAAAGATGTTGAGGAAGAAATAAAGAACACTGAATTTGATAATGACTCCCTATCAAATGAGTTAAAGGGCATGATCTTTGATTCGATTCTGCCAAGAAAGATAAGGTATGAAGGAAATGGACATGATTACCCATTTGCTCAAAAGCTAGATGACAAACTTAAAGGAAGGGATCACGAGCTAGCAATTCATGTTGCTACTCCATTTCATGATTTACACGGGAATGAAGAAACTATTATTGCTCAATCGATGGGGCGTCCCGAACTTCTCGTGATTCTTCCTAGTGATGACAGGCTTGTTAAAGACCTTGTTTTACATCAAAAAACTAATCGATACATTAGGCAAAACACATCAAATGCTCAGCAAGAATCAATTTCTAGAATCCTTAGAGAAAAGGGAGAGCAGAATCATAAAAGACAAAGTGATATTGAAGATAGGCTTAAAGAGCTTTTATCTAAAGCTAAAATGTGTGTAATGGGAGAGATTATAGAAGTCTCTGGAAGTGATCCAAAAACTAGAGTCATTAGTGGCTTCGACTCTCTTATTAAAAAAGTTTACCCAAATTTACAAATGCTTCGCGGTACAAACTATACAGAGGAGCACATTCCTCAGCTTTTATCTCCATCTAATTTATCTATGTTTAGTGAAGATATGATTGAATCTGAAATTGAAATGCTGTCTGCTATTAAAAGAAGCGGCATGAAAGGTGTGAGAATGCCCATTCGCTCTCTGATTCAAGACTTTCAATCAAAGCCTTATGGTTGGTATCAAGCAGCCATTCTTTGTACATTAGCTAAGCTATGCACTAGAGGAAAGGTTGAGCTTAAAAGTGATGGTAACTTACTAGATGGAAGTGATCTTGAAAGCGCATTAATGAATAACCGCCGCTATGAGCAAGTAATTATTGAAGCTCAAAGTGATTTTACAACATCTCAAGTTAGAAATCTTAAAGACTTTTTTAAGGACTTTTTTGATGATCAACCAAAAGTTCAGGAAGCAAAAGGACTAGGGATTGAAACAGCTGAGGAATTTAACAATCTTTTAAATGAATTAAAACCTCTAGCCGCTCAATCTCAGATGTATCCTTTTCTTGAATCTTTAAGAGGGCCGATATCGGAACTTGAGATAATTAGTAAAAAACAATACAGCTACTTTCTGACAAATCTATCTGAAATTGAAGATAAACTTTATGACATGAAGGAGAATATTATCTCTCCGATTCGGTCCTTTATGAGTGGTCCACAAAAGAAAATATATGATGATGTTAGAGGCTTTTTGCAAAATGAAAGTGCCAACTTTGATTATATTGATAAGGAAATCGTAAAAGAAGTAAAAGATATTTTAAATGATGATCGTTGCTTTTCCGGCAGTAAAATGAAAACTGCAAAAGAGAAGGTTGATGGGCTACAAAAGTCTATCGAGGCTAAAGTTCAGGAAGAAAGAGAGAAAGCAGCCAGTAGAGTAGAGGAAATCAGATCGAGAATAACTAATAGTGACGACTACAAAAATATTAACGCTACTAAAAAGACTGAAATCGATGATCTTTTTCAAGGCTTTAATGGGAAAGTTAAGGAACTTTCTCTTATTGCGAGAATAAAAGATAGCGTAAATCAATTTGAAGAAGGTGATTATAAAAAAATTCTTCAAAAGATGACAGTCGTGTCTTCTCCAGAACCAGGTTCCCCGGAAGGCAGTGAAGGTAATACTCCACAACAAGTAACGCCTGAGATTATTTCAGCAAGACAAGTTACGGTAAGTTTTAATAAGCCTCTTCTTAAAAATAAGGAAGATGTTGATGAATATATTGAAAAGTTGAGAGCTGCCTACCAAGAACAAGTGAGTGAAGGTAAGCAAATCCAAATTTAAGGAAAGAGAACTGGATGGATACTACTGCATTAAAGAAATTTGCACAGGAAGCTAGAAGAGAGTTACTTGAAGTTGTCTCAACTAAAGTTGACTATTATCTAAATACAGACAATGTTGAAATTAGAGCGAAAGAGCAACAGGTCAATGAGCTGAAAGAAGAAGTCCAAAAGCTTGGGAAAGACCAGCTTGTTGAGAAGGTAGCTTACACTTGGTTTAACAGGTTTTGTGCTATTAGGTTTATGGACGTTAATGCTTATACACCTGTTGGAATCCTTACTCCGGCTGAGGGACATACCCAGCCTGAGATTTTCCAAGAAGCAAAAGAGGGGCATGTCAGAGATGACTTCGGTTCACAGCAATCACGAAAAGAGATATTAGATCTAATTGGTGGAGTCACTGCGTCTTCCAATCCACATCTTGAAGCATACAGAAAGTTATTTATAGCTTCCTGTAATTACTTCCATTCAATGATGCCTTTTCTTTTTGAAAAGATAGAAGATTATTCTGAATTATTGTTACCAGACGATCTCCTGTCAGAAGACTCAATCCTCGAAAGAGTTAGACAGGCTATTACGAAAGAAAATTGTGAGGATGTTGAAATAATTGGTTGGCTTTATCAGTTCTATATCTCAGAGAAAAAAGATGAAGTTTTTGAAGATTTGAAAAACAATAAAAAGGTTACACCTGAGAATATACCCGCAGCGACACAGTTGTTTACTCCGGGCTGGATTGTTAAGTATCTTGTGGAGAATTCTCTTGGGAAGTTGTGGATGCTTAATAATCCGTGCTCAAGCCTTCAACAAAAGATGGCGTTTTATGTAAATCCTGATCCTGGCACTGGTGAGTATTTAAAAATTTCGTCTCCTGAAGAAATAAAAATTTGTGATCCAGCATGTGGCTCTGGTCATATGTTGACTTATGCTTTCGAGCTTTTATTTTTGATTTACGAGGAAGAAGGGTATGAGCCTACAGAGATCCCTTCTAGTATCCTCAAAAATAATCTATTCGGGATGGAAATAGATGATAGAGCAGGTGAACTAGCAGCTTTTGCTTTGATCATGAAGGCACGTTCAAAACAAAGATCATTTTTCAAGAAGGGAGTTCAGCCGAATATTTGTGTTCTAAAGAATATTCACTTTGATAATCAAGAACTGCAAGATTATATAGGGTTTATTGGTGAAGACTTGTTTTCACAACCTTTAATGGAAACACTTTTGCAATTTGATAAAACTAATAACCTTGGATCACTTATAGTACCCAAGCTCGAAAATGCGAATACTGTATGTTTAGACTTCAAAAGTAAAAATGTATCAGGTGAATTGTTTTTACAGTCTACTCACGAGAGAGTTCTTGATGTTCTAGATCAAGTGAAATATTTAAATCAAAGCTATCATATCGTTGTTGCCAATCCTCCTTATATGGGGAGCAAGGGAATGAATTCAGACCTAACTGAATATGCAAAGGAGTTTTGGCCGAATAGTAAACATGACTTATTTTCAATGTTTGTAGAAAGAATTTTGTATATGGTTCCTTCTCATGGATATGCTGGACTAATGACCCCTTTTACATGGATGTTCTTGAGTTCATATGAGAATTTTAGAGATACTTTAATCTCCAACAATTGCATAGAGTCGTTAGTGAAACCAGAGTATCACTCATTTTTTGACTCCGCATATGTCCCCATTTGTACATTTGTTTTGGGCAAATACTCAAATGAAAATTACCTTGGAACTTATATTGATTTAGGGGACTTTTATGGAGCATCAATTCAGCCTGTGAAGACAATTGAGGCTATTCAAGCGAATGAATGTAGTTGGAAGTATAGAGTCTCAAGTAGTGATTTAAGGAAAATTCCTGGGGCACCAATCGCATTTTGGTTAAGCGATGAGTTGAGAAAAGCTTTTATTGTCGGAGAACCTGTTAGTGAGGTAGCTCCACCTAAGCAAGGCATAAAAACGGGGAAGAATGATCTCTTTTTAAGACAGTGGTTTGAAGTAGACTTTAGGAAAACAAATGTTTGGGGTGAATATTCAGATGATAAACTTGAAAGAGAACCGAAATGGTATGCTTGCTCAAAAGGAGGAGCATTCCGCAAATGGTATGGGAATTATGAGTTTGTTCTAGACTGGGAAGATGATGGTTTTAGAATTAGGAATTTTAAGAACGCAGATGGAAAAGTATTATCTCGACCACAAAATACTCAATACTTCTTCAAGGGAGGAATCACTTGGTCAACTATTACTGTTAGTGATCTTTCTATGAGAGTTTTTCCCAAAAATTTCACGTTTGAGAGTACGGGGTCAATTTGTCCAGTCGATAATGAAGTTATCCGAAACAAACTATTATTATTCATGAATAGTTCAGTGATCAATAAAATAATTTCAGCAATTTCCCCAACATTAAATTATGGAGAGGGCTCAATTGGGAAATTACCATTTTTATCAGGAATGAGTATTGACGATAGTTTAGCCTCAGAGTTAATTGATCTATCCAAGAAAGATTGGGACTCTCATGAATTATCTTGGGATTTTAAGAAACACAGACTTGTCAATATTTGTAAGCAGAGTTTGAGTCTAGAAGATGGGATTGAAATTCTGATAAAGGAAGGGAAAGAAATATCTAACAAAGCTCATAGCTTGGAAAAAAGAAATAACGAATTTTTTATCAATGCCTATGGATTAAAAGGGGAAGTTGAAAGCTCTGTGCCAATGGAAAAAATCACGTTGTTTTGTAATCCATATTATCGCTATGGAGAAAAGAATGCGAGCAAATACAAAGAATTAATAACTAAAGACACTATAACAAGCTTGATCTCATATTTTGTTGGCTGTGCTTTTGGTCGATACTCTCTAGAGGTGGATGGCTTATACGTTACAAACCCAGATGACTTTAAAACTGCTCAGCAGCTAATCAAAGGCAAAGGAGAGTTTGAACCGGATTTAGACAATGTAATACCTATTTTGTCTGATGATTGGTTCTTAGATGATATTTCATTAAGATTTTATAACTTCTTAAAGATGGCTTTCGGTGAGGAAAATTTAGAAAATAACATAAGATTAATAGAAGAGACTTTAGGGAAAAAAATTAGACAGTACTTTTTGAAAGATTTTTATAAAGATCACGTGAAAACGTATAAAAAAAGGCCAATATACTGGTTGTTTTCATCCTCGAAAGGAAGCTTTAATGCCTTGATTTACATACATAGATATACCACAGATCAAGTTTCAATTGTTTTGAATGATTATTTGCGAGAGCTTAAAGCTAAAATAGTTGCAAAGAGAGAGCACCTTGAAGGAATATCTGGCTCATCCAGTGCTTCGCAGAGTGAAAAGACCAAAGCTACTAAAGAAATAGAGAAGCTTAAAAAGATTATAGTTGAGCTAGATGATTACGAACGAGAGGTTTTATATCCTCTTGCTTCAGAGAAGATTGAGATCGATTTAGATGACGGGGTGAAGGTTAATTACCCTAAGTTTGGTAAGGCTTTAAAGAAAGTACCGGGGTTAAGTTAAGAGGGTTGAATGGAGAATATTAAAAAGACATTAGAGAGACTTTTTGAAAAAGATAGGATTGTTTTTTGGTATGACGTAAAAAAAGAGCTTCGTGGTGAGTACGAATCCTTAGAATTAGATTCAGTTGAGAAAGTTGAAGTAAGAAATAACGAATTTACTTTAAAACACAAAATTTTAAGAGAGCAGCCTGAAAATAAGTATTTGCTATATCTTGAAGGTGACCAGCCTAGAGATCTTGATAACTGGTTGCTAGATGTAGAGTTAGCTTATGGTGAGTTTAGGTCTGACCAAGAATCAATGTGGTTAGGAGAGCTCGGTCTTGGTTTTGAATATTCAGACTTAATTAGGGAGCATAGTTCTTTTTTTAAGAATTCAAAATTACGAGAGGGACTCCAAAGTTTATTAGATGTAGAGGACTCTCAAAATAGCATCAGAATGAAGATGCTTGCTGTTTGTGCTGGCTCAGGCATTCACCTAAATTCTATTATTCAAGAACTTCTAACAGAACTTGCATCGGGGGCAACTGATATAATAGATAGAGCAACAGACTCAGCTCTTGATACCTTTTTGTGGAGAACTCTAAGAAATCATTTCGATTACAATTCTAACAATCCAAGTATTAAAGACTTTGCAATTGAGTTACTTAAGTCCTCATACCTAGACGGTGTTGCTGGGCAATCCTCAATGAATAAGGATGCTGTCGTTTTTCTTAGACAGTGGAAAGATAGTATGAAGAAGCATCAGGATTTTGAAGTTATATCGGGAAGGTGCGCAGAAGATTTAGGTATTGAAGATGATCTAAAAAACCGAAATTACAAAGACCTTCTTGCAATTGACTACTTCGAACTGATTGATAGAGAGGTTATACGTGGCCTTATTCATGATCTTAGTCAAAAAACAATTTCTAATGCAGATTGTATAAAAATGATCTCAAAAAGACGCGAGGGTCACTGGTACAAAAATTATAAAGATATTTATGAGGCTATTTTTCATGCTGCCCATTTCTTTAAACTGATGGCAGAAGCTGACCTTTCAATGACAAGCCTTGAGGATGGTATCAGGAAATATGCAGAGAGCTGGTACAAAATAGATCTCAATTACAGAAAGTTTATCTATTTTATGAGAAAAAGTGGGCAGACGTCACTTCTTGAACCTTTAACCGGTCAAATAGAAGATTTTAACTCTAATAAGTACCTATTGAAGTTGAACGATAATTGGCAGAGGCAAGTAGATAGTTGCACTAGGTGGGAAGTTCCATCTATAAACTTACAGACTTCATTTTTTAATAAATACATTACTCCTAAAATTAGTAAGAATAAAAAAATATTTGTCATCATTTCTGATGCTCTTCGTTTTGAAAACGGTAAAGAGCTCATGAATAGAATTGAGCAAGAAGACAGATATACTTGTGAAATTGAGCCAATGCTTGGAAATCTACCAAGTTATACTCAGCTTGGAATGGCATCCTTGTTGCCTCATGAAAAATTAACTTTCTCTGAAGATAATGTTGGACTAGTTATTTCGGGCGATAAAAGCACTCAAGGGACAGCTAATCGCTCAAGAGTTTTAGCAGAAGGTGTTAGCGGGCGATCTAATGCTATGAAGTTAACTGAGTTCATGGACTCCAATAATGAACAATGTCGTACTTTGCTAAAAGACCATGATGTTATTTATTTCTATCATAATGAAATCGATAAAACAGGTGACGATATGGCATCTGAAGACAGGGTATTTGATGCTGTTGAAGGAACATTTGATTACCTAATTAAAGCAATTAAGAAGCTAACTGGGGCTAATGCTAATCGAATTATAGTTACTTCAGATCATGGATTTATCTATCAAAACAGAGAATTGGCAGAGAGTGACTTTATTGAAGATAGCTCAGTACAAGGTGATGTTCTATTTACTAATAGAAGATTCCTTCTAGGGAAAAACTTTTCTGAACATTCTAGTTTTAAGAAATTTACTGCTGAGCAAGTTGGTATGTCAGGTGATATGGAAATGATGATTCCTAAGAGCATCAATAGACTTCGAAGAAGAGGTGCAGGTAGCCGCTTTGTTCATGGTGGAGCGTCTTTACAGGAAGTTGTAGTTCCAATGTTAAAAATTAAAAAGAAAAGAACTAGTGACATATCTTATGTTCGTGTTGAGATTATTAAAGGTTCTTCTTCTATTATTAGTTCTGGGCAGATTTCAGTTGCTTTCTATCAGAGTAATCCAATTACGAATAAAGAGCGTCCGGTAAAACTAAGGGCAGGGATTTATTACAATGACGAGCTCATAAGTGATTCACACGATTTAACTTTTGATATGACGTCTGGTGATCCTAGAGAAAGAGAAAAGCGTATTCAATTTATCCTGACCCAAGAAGCAAATAAATATAACAATAAAGATGTCGAGCTAAAGCTATATGCTCAGATTAAAGATACTGAGAGATACGATAGGCTTTATGCATCTGTGACATATACATTAAGAAGATCATTTACAAGTGACTTCGATTTTTAGGTGGTTTATATGAATAATCTAGATCAAAAAATTAACGAGTACTTTGCTGGAACAGTTGTCAGAAAAGACTTAGTGAAAGCAGTGAAGGGCAATGCAATCGTTCCTTCTTATGTCCTCGAATATCTATTAGGGCAATACTGTGCAACTTCAGATGAAGGAAGTATTAATTCAGGGATTGAAACTGTAAAAGATATTCTTGGGAAACATTATGTACATAGAAATGAGGCTGGGTTAATTAGATCAACCATCAAGGAAAAAGGTCGTCACAAGGTTATTGATAAAATCAGTGTCTCACTAAACGATAAGAAGGATGTTTATGAGGCTTCTTTTGCTAACCTTGGCATCAAAGACGTTTTAGTCAGTTCAGATACAATTAAACAGCACCCTAAGCTTCTAGTAGGTGGAGTATGGTGTATATGTGACCTTGAGTATGAGTTTTGTGAAGAAGAGAAGCGAGTTCCATGGCTCATGACATCTATTAAACCAATCCAGTTGTCTAACTTTGATTATGACCAATATATTAAATCAAGAAGAAGCTTCTCAACAGAGGAGTGGATTGATCTTTTACTTCAAAGCATTGGTTTTAACCCTGAAATGTTTGGTAGAAGAAGCAAGCTCCTCCAACTTATTCGTTTAATACCTTTTTGTGAGAGAAACTATAACTTAATTGAACTAGGACCTAAGGGTACGGGTAAGTCTCATATTTATTCAGAGTTCTCTCCTCACGGTATGCTTATTTCAGGTGGTGAAGTAACTGTACCGAAGCTTTTCGTTAATAACTCAAATGGAAAGCTTGGACTCGTAGGTTACTGGGATACTGTTGCATTTGATGAATTTGCAGGAAAGCAAAAGAGAATTGATAAGGCCCTTGTCGATATTATGAAAAACTATATGGCAAATAAGACCTTTTCTAGAGGTGTTGAAACCATTGGAGCAGAGGCTTCAATTGCTTTTGTTGGAAATACTGAACATACATTGCCATATATGTTAAAGCATTCAGATCTTTTTGATGATCTTCCAGATAAATTTCACGATTCTGCATTCCTTGATAGACTTCATTTTTATATTCCTGGCTGGGAAGTAGATATTATTAGGGGAGAGATGTTCTCTAAAGGATTTGGGTTTGTCGTTGATTACATTGCTGAAATCTTACGACACATGAGAGGATTTGATTACTCTCAGTCATATAAAAATTATTTTGAGCTAGGTCCAGATATTTCAACAAGAGATAGAGATGCCATTCACAAAACATTCTCTGGCTTAATGAAAATCTTATATCCACATCAAGAGGCGACTGAGGAAGAAATTCGTGAGGTTTTAGAGTTCGCGATTGAAGGACGTAAGAGAGTCAAGGACCAGTTGTTAAGAATTGACCAGACTTATGCAAAAGTTAACTTCATGTTTACAAGCACTTCAAGTAACAAAGAGTATCGAGTAACGACTTTGGAAGAGAAAGAGTTCCCTCAGTATTATGGTGGGGTTGAAGAAACAGTAATCGAAACTGGAGACCAATCTGAAGCCAAAGCTCCATTAGAAGAAAAGAAAGCTGTAGAGCTTAAAGAAGGTAATTTCTCTTACAGTGAAAACCAGAAAGGTGTCTCCTTTGAAGACATAATACTTCCATACCTGAAGGGCGCTACTCAGATTTTGATTACTGATCCATATATCAGACTTTTCTATCAAGCCAGAAACTTAATGGAATTGATGGAGATGATAGTCAAGCATAAGAATGTTGAAGATGAAGTGACGATAAAACTCATAACGATTCAAGATGAACAGAATAAAGAGCAACAAATCGATTACTTTAATCAAATGAGAGATAATTTATCTATCACTGGTGTTAGCTTTATCTGGGAATTTGATCATACGGAAACGATTCACGCTCGTCATATTAAGTCTGATAATGGCTGGAAGATATTACTAGATAGAGGTTTAGATATTTTTCAACATTATGACATGAATGATGCTTTTGCCATTTCAAATAGAAATCAGAAGTATAGACCATGTAAGGCATTTGAGATTACTTACGTTAAAGATAAATAGTTAATTTATAGAAGCAAATATTATTTCAGAATAGTAATTAGCTCCATCACGGAGTTGGTTGTCATATATTCTTTTGAAGTAATTCTCAGCTACTTGATTTAAATTGTTTAAACTAATAAAATCCTGAATACAGGAATACTTTGAGATAATTTTTAATTCCATACCTTCTGTTACTAGTAGCTCTTTTTCAGATGGAACGAAGGAAAGTTTATCAAGGACCTTCATTTCTTCTGTATTCTCAATAACAAGCCAACTTTTTGTATAGTCTCCGGGGATTCCTGCTCCATAACGACCATTATTATAAAATGATAGTGAGCAGTTTGTAATACTAATTGTTGCCCCTTCTTGCAGGCCACCATATATATGAAAGTCATGAGTGGTTAAGTTTCTGGTCGCGAAGTGTGATTCAATATTACATTCTTTTACTGTTGGTAATAATGGAATGACTTTTTGTAGAAAGCGATTTCTTACTTCTACATGGGAGCGGTCTCTCGTTATAGCTGTGAAATTTCTTATATCATCCTTTATACATTCTAATTTAGTAAAGCTTTGGTAAATTGGAGTGGTTTGGTTATGAGCATAGTTCGATTCAAGTTCTATGTTCGAATTAATTGCTTTAATTACATCTTCTCTATCCACCACCCATATCTCCACCATCAAGAACTCTTAAAGCATCAAGGTTAAGATTCCTTCCACTATTAAGAATAAGGATATCTAAATCAACTCTAGAAGGCTTTTTAAGATCAAATATGGTATTAGTAGGTGTTACTTGAATACCTTCAAAGTGCTCATATCCTTCTTGAATATCAATTAGTCTTGAATAGATCCCGTCTTTAGAGACAACACCATCAATTAGATTATTTGGAATTACGATTTTTTTAGCAGTAAAAGCACGTCCACCACCCATGTCTCCGCTTCCAGCGTGTGCTGCAAGAGTCATATTAAATATCGCTAGGATTATAACTATATACTTCATTGAAGCACCTTCTTATTATTTGTGAGAAGGTCTGAGTGCTTAGCTAAGCTATCCATGACGATACCGGCCCAAACAACATCAGATCCTTTTGACTCTGGGGCATTCATAATCTCTCTAATTTTTTGATTCGCCTCAATACATACGTTTCTTAGTTGAGGTACAACAACTTCGCTTTTTACAGAATCATACTGTACAGAAAGCCAGTTTCTATTATCGCCAAAGGCGTCGAGATCATAATTAAATTCTATAAGATTCTGTAGAACCTTTTGAACTGTTTCTTGCTTGGCATTTACTGGGCCTTGAGTAGAGATTTTACCATTCTCTTCTTTTAGTACACCATTGCTTAGAAGTTTCTCAAGCACTCCTAAACCACGTTTACCAAATTCTTCTAAAGTCTTTTCTTTTGTAAGACCTTCAGTTGTTGTGGCCATTACAAGAATTTCATATGTAGATGCATCTTGAAAATAAGACTCAGCCTCTGGCATTACAAAAGGAACATCTTTGTTTCCAGGATAAACTGTTTCAAAGTTCTCATACATTTTTGGATAGAACTTTTTGATGAAGCTTTGAATACTTTCTTCCCCACAGACTTCTTGAACAATTTTAAGAGCGTAGTTAAAAGTTGGATTCTTTACTTCTTTTTTAGAAATTCTATCGAATGTTGAATTAGGAATACCAAGTCTTTTGGAAAGCTGAAGACTTGAAAATTTTGGATATGAGTCTTTGATCTTGTTCACACAAGATTCTAAAAACTCAGGTAAATCTTCAAAGTGGTTTGCGTCTAACACAGTACTCTTTCTCTCTATCATTTATTTTGATGCTTAAAGTTATTACCTAGAACTTTTTCAGGTTGGCAAGGATTATTTTCACTAAAACTGTGAAGAGGTCGATCTAGAAGGGAGTTTCATATGATTTTTTAGATATTTACAGATGATATTGTAAAGTTAGTTAAGAAATCTTTATTGTATGTGTTTGAGAAGGAGTTGTTTTAAGTACTTGATTCTATGTAGTAGCTACCTATGCCATCTATCTCTATTTTAATTACTTATTTTTAGTATAGGCCTTTAGTTAGAGAAAACTGCCTTGAAACTGAAGATCGTCACTAAGTTTTTTTAGCTTGAGTTTTGCGATTTCAATATTGGCATCTGACTGGTTCTTTAACCAATCTTTAATGCTGGATTGCCATAGCTGTAAATCATATAAGCAACTTTGAGCATTATCTATTGTGAATCCATTATATAGTAGGCAGTGAGGAATTTCTGGCAGTTTGTAGGTACACTGATCTGCAGATGTAATGAACATACTACATGTATTGTAAGATATTGGGTTATCTTCCATATATTGAGATGGATAAAAGTCATCGGGAGATTGTTTATTCTGAATATGCTGTTTAGCTTCTTGGAGAGATGTATTGTAGACATTCACTATTTTCTCTTCCTTCTGTTTTGCATATTTTAGAGCTTTTTCATTTTTACAATTGATCCATTGGTCTAACTGTCCAGCATATTCCTTCAAGTCTTTAACACATTGGTTATAATTTGCTATCGATTCTCTTTTTGAACTTGATATTGAAACCGTTGATATACATGAAGGCTCTGTAGGAAATTCGACATCTAGTTTGTCGTAACTAGAGTAATCGCTTGTACAACGGTAAGGGAATGTAGAACTCATTACAAATGGTTCATCATAGCTTTTATTGCTATAGTTTGTAGACGGTATGTATGTTGAACAACTCACTAGTATTGTAAGTGTAGAAGATATTAATGCTAATATGTGAAAGTTAACTATTTTACTCATAGATACTCTATCGGTTTTTCCTTGGATTTTTTAAATAAAGATACAGTAAAGAAGATGTATCTATAATTTAGAATAAAATTATTTCCCATTTGTGGTTTCCCGCCTTGAGAAACACTTCTCTAAGTAATCGAACTCCATTTCCCACTTCGAAAAACTTTTTACCATGGTAAGAAATATCGTTTCCCATGACAGGAAATCTTTGATTTCTTGCGGGATTTATTAGTAAACCCTTCCTACAAAAAAACGTTCAGCAACTTTTTTAGGAGGAAAGGTTATGAGAAAAGATTTCGAATTACTGTCGGTTTATTTCAGCGAGCTAGTTGGCTCAATTTCAGAGAAAGAATTACTTTCAAATTTAAGGCTTAAGGAAAAAGTCTGTGAAGCATTACAACTGATAAGCCTCGGCAGGGAGGTGGCGTAATGAAGCTGGAACTTGTGAATAAGGTGAAGGATGTCCTGAATGAAATTAGCTTGGAGGAGAAAGTGAAGAACAAGGAGGTTCGAGAGCAAGTAGAGTTTTTAAAAAAGTATTTGGGAAATTGGGATGCTGGTACACCAAGAAAGAATAAAAAATTGAAAGTACCTTACCAATTTATAGCGAGAGGAGTTTAAATATGAAGTTTTTAATTACAGTTTTATCTCTCAGTCTTTTAGCATCATGTGGTTTTAAGTCTGAAGAAGAGAGTCAAGAAAGTGTTACTAGATCAACTGAAGATATTAGAGCAAATGACACTCTAAAGGATTCAGATGGGGATAAGGTTACAGATTTAGAAGAAGAGAAAGTTGGTCGAAACCCAAACCTCGCAGATATTCCCGATATTAGAGTTCGTTTCATTCAAAACTACTCTTTAGAAGCACAGTTTAAGAACTTGACCAATGGTAAGGAAGAAAAGTTCACAATTGATACTAAAGTCGGTCAAGATGATCCTGACTTTAAATATCGTGTAGGTAGGATTTTTATTAGAGATAATGCATTAAAGAATGCGGCCAATATTGGAAAATTTTCGACTCACAGTTGGGGAGAAGTTGAAGAGCATGATCTTTCATGGGTCAAGTATCCACAGCTAGATAAGAGCTTTTACTCTAATCAGGTCTTAAAATATAAGAAGTTCTTTAATAAAGAGACCTATGACTATCAAACAGGATCTATTAAGCTTGAAAATACAGTAAAGCTTAAAGGTAATGGTTTATTCAAAAGTATAAAAAATCTAGAACTAAACTTTTATTACTATAACTACCAAAAAGAAGCCTATGAGCTTTTGGCCACGAAAGTAGTAGAACGTCATTTTGACGCAGGTGTAAATGAACTTTTTGAAGTTGAGATTGGTGAAATTCCACTAGATCTTATTGAAGATAATTACTTTAAAAAAGGTGAGTTTATCATTTCAGAAGTAAGTGACTTTGAGATTCCTGAACTTGAAACAACATATAAAAATTTGATTAGTTCGGTTAAGGCAAAATCTATTCCTGTTGTATATAACACACCACTTGATACAAGACTTGATTATGTTGGCTTAAATGGTAAGTCAGCTAGTTTTCAAGAGATTTTAGGAGTTTTGTTTGGAACAAAATTTCAAATTGAAGAGAATCAGCTTAAAAAGATTAATCAATTTGAAAACAATCTACCAGAGTTTACTTATTTAAGTGAAGTAAGGGATCAAGACAAGTTAGGAAAATGGTTTGTATTTACAAATAGACTAATACAACACTACTTAGATCATAAATTTCAGAGATCTGATGTCATAACACTTTCTTATGTGATGGGAAATGAGCTGGCGACTCAGACCAATGAAAAGATATCAAGCTATAGGCATAATGCAAACTCGGGAAGTGAGTACAATGTCTATCCTCTTGGGAATATCACTACGAACTCGAAAGTTGATATTCAGCTTAGAGCTGGAAAGGTTTGGGGACATAAAAGAGAGTTTCTGAATCACTATTTAAGCTCCCCTGGAGGTAGCTGTGGAAAAAATTGTATTAGACGTAAGTATGAATGTCGATTTCATATCAATATTTTCCACGACATGAATGAAGCGTACTCATTTAGTAAGGATTATTCTAATGACCTTGAAAGAGTATTCATTGTTATTAATCAAGATGAGTTTGCACTGAAAGATTTGATTGTACAAAAGAAAGTAAAAACGAAATGGATTGGAAATGATCTACACATCTCTATTGATAATATCATGGGTATTAAAGAAATAAATGATATTGATGAAAATCTAATTTCTATCAAACTTCAGACTTTAAAAGAAACATTTCACGATGGTTTAAAAATTGTTCGAATTAGTGGGCGAGATGGGTACACATGTCCATTGTTAGCAACTAATGGCGCTGGACATAATAAGTGGCCCCTAAATATTCAATCAGTAGATTTTGAAAAATGGCAACATAACGTCAAATGGGATCGAATCAAGCGAGGAAATCAAAGAACTATTTCTAGAAGCTTTGATATGGCAATAACAAGTACAGTTGAAAATCATTTTAACTAGGAGGCTGTAGTGAATGTAGTTATGTATCCACTTATTATTTTAGTGAATTTATTTGGAATGAATGCTCAGGCGAGATCTCTAAGAGCAACAGCTGATCGATTAGGACAAGAAGCTTCTCAAATTGGTTTTGGACTTGCTTTATTTGGACTTGCGATAGGTGCAATATACTTAATCTTAGGAAAGCAAGATGCTCCAACTAAGATTACTAATACAGTATTAGGAATTCTTATTCTTAGTGCATCACCAACGATTGTTAAGTTTATTAAAGGTGTAGCATAGGAGTGAACATGAGAATTAGATATCCAATGTTTCTTTCGCAAAATCCTAGTTTTATGGGGCTTGGGTTTACAGATCTTATTATAGTTGGGATTGGTCTAATGGTGTCTCTTAGTTTTGAAATGGATTCAATAAAAGGGACTTGTGCAACTATTACTGCAATTGTTTTCAATAAATGGATAAGTAGAAACCTCGATATTAAAGGATTTGTATTAGGGTTTCATTCAAAAACACTTGATTGGATGGATTCAATCAGTCAAAGGAGGCTTTAGTGAAGTTTCCTTTATATAGCATGGATGGTTCAAGGCTTACCTCTTTGAAAGGGGAGGTAAGCTCTTTTTATAAGGTTAACCTTAGCGATATCGAGCAAATGGACTCGCTTGAACTTGATAGTTACTTTTCAAGCATCAAAGGAAGTCTTATCGGCCTTGAAGGAGGTGGCTTTACAAAAATTTATAATCAAGGAGGAGATGTTTTTCTAAATTCAACAAAGCTTGGATTAGATCTAAGACCGTTACATCTGACTGAGTTTGATGATCCATTGAAGCAATTTTTTTGTGATGACTTAAGAAGTAGTATAGATATTTTTGAAGATTACCTTGTTTTTAATAGTCACTACAAAAGGGTTGTTTCTGTCTCTAAGTTTTCTAGTGAAATTGAGTTATCAGAGCTTCAAGATCTAAGCGATTACGTTTTAATATTTAGAAAGATAGATAGCCAGACTTCTAAAAGAAAATTAGACCTAAAGAGGAAAATGCATTTTGGGCGTTTGTTTGATGATATGAAAAACATTGAATCTGAAAATGCATATAATGAAACGCAGGATCTTCTAGAGGATATTACTAATCAAAATGAAAGTCTTTTTGAAATAGAACTATATTTAATAGTCCATGGAAAAGATAAGGCAGATCTAGATCTTAATACGGATAAACTAATCTCAAACTTAAAAGAGATTGAAATTGATTCTAGGATTGAATCGAGAGCACTAGGAAGTGTCTTTCAATCTCTTATACCTGGTGTTAGTCCATTGTTTTTAAGGAAACATCTAGCACCTGCTAGTTTTGTTTGCGCACTTTTCCCTCTTAGAAAGGATTTCGTTCATAGCTCAGGGATTGAGCTGATTTCAAGAAGGGGATACTCACTATATTTAGATATGTTTGAGAAAACATCTCATAACTTTAATATGCTCATTACGGGGTCATCTGGGCAAGGGAAATCTATGATGGCCAATAAGATTCTATTAGATGGTATAAATAGTGGAATTAAGGGCGTCGTTTTAGATTTAGGAAGTTCATTTCTTAAAACTACGAAATATTTAGGTGGGGATATTGTTTCGGAGAAGATAAACCCCTTTATTTCAAAAGATCCAGTTTACTTAACGGAGTTTGTTCTAAGCTTTGTTGATGGAGAAGTAGATCAACTTCAAAAAGGTAAACTCTTTAAAGAAATTAAAAACAATTTATCCATTACGAACTTTAAAGAATTTATCAATGCCCTTGAAAGATCATTTGATAACCTCGGACTATATTTTGAGGACTGTTGGCAATATTTCAGTGAAGATGAGCTTTTGAATGAAAGTCTCCTGTATTGTGACTTATCAAAATATTCTAAAAGAATTAAGACGCCTCTAATCATTTATCTGATTGAATGTTTCAAGAAGATGGATGGAAGGAAGATCTTTATTTTTGATGAATGTTGGAATCTTCTAAATGAAAATGCGGATTATATAGCCGAATGTTTTAGAACATTTAGAAAGCATGATGCTAGTGCTATAGCAATCTCTCAAAATATTGATGACTTTTCTAAGACGGAGCTTGGAAAGGTCATTATTCAAAATACATTCTATAAACTCCTCTTTAGGCAAACCGTTTCAGATAAAGTTTTCTTATCCAACTATGAGAAGGAGTTAATAAGTGATCTAAAGTCTCAAAAAGGAGAATATTCAGAGTTTTTAGTATTAAGTGAAGAAGTTAGAAAGATCTCAAGATTTTATCCGTCTTATTTAGAGTATGAGCTTTTTACCTCGGATAGGAATGACTGCATAGAATTTGATTCTTATTTAGAGAATGTTGGTAGGTTCTTTTCTTTCAAGCGATGTGTTCAAAACTTTGTAGCTGATAAATATAGAGGAGGGAACTATGCATTATAAAGCAATGGTTTTATCTCTATTACTTTTAAGTGCCCCAATGAAGTCTTACGCTCTTTTTGGTGAAGATACTGCCTTGTTAATCGAGCTTGTAACAACAACTGCAAGCCAGTTAAACGAATTAGAGAAACTTGTGACAAATGCGGAGAAATACACTCAAAAGATGCAACATTATAACGAGCTTTTTCAAGATGAATACTTTAAAGCAGAAAGAGTTAAGTATCTTGCTGAAGAAATTGCATCTAAGAAAAGAATTGAAGACCTAGGCGAACTTAACTTTGCGATTAGAGAGCTGAAATACTCAATGGGAGAGCTAAAGTTCCTTATGAAAGAGTACTCAGTTATAAAAGGTGAAGAAAATAAGACTAAAAGCTTAGTCAAAATAAAGAAAAAACTAAATGATAGGAAGACTTATCGGGCACAAATACAAGTAGCCCACTCGATTAAAGCTTCTAATACTGGAAGATCAGCACAACTCACAGCTCAAAATACAGCTTTAATTCATGAAACACAAGTTGAGATGCAAAATACACAGTTAGATATACTACAAAGTGTATCTACAACAAATCGGTTATTAGCAGAACAACTAGAAGAAAAAAGACTCGATCAGTTAGATAAAGAGAAGAGTTACAAACTTAATAAAAGCAGGGGGCATAAATGAATAACATAATTCGTGAAATGCTCCTGATTGAGGAACATTCTGTATTTAGACTTTATGAGGAAATGATTAGTATTGCAGGCTATTTTGTAGGCCCATTATTTATCATTGCACTTATATTAGAGTTTTTAGGAAATCTAGACTTTGGTGGAGTCGTTAAGAGACTCCTTGTTGTGATGATTGTTCTTAGTTCTTTTTACGGGCTACATACTAAAGCTGTCGATTTATCTTTAGACGTAGCAAGTAAGACACTAAGGAAGGTGAGTCCAAAGAATCTATTTGTAAAGAAGTGGTATGAAGGAAAGTTAAAAACTAAAGAGAAGAAAGGTTGGGGTTACTTGGAAAGTATAGCGATTCCCAATCTTAATGATCTTTTAGCCACATCATTTTTCCTGTTGGCAAAAGTCTTTACATGGCTATTAAAGTTGATATTTTCAAGTGTTTATCATTTAACTTATGTTTTTGCAGGAATAACTGCTCTTTTGTATTTCTTTGGATGGACAAATAAGTCTCTAGTAGGAACTTTTCAGTCGAGCTTATGGTGTATCTTACTACCATATGTCGTTGTTGCGATTCTTGCGATGGTTGGAAATAGTATTAATTCAAAAGCAATGAACGGAGATCTGGCGATTGCTGATATTGAGACAATTCTCTGGCTCTTTGGTGTAACTTTAATCCTTTTACTTAGTCCAATAATTACCTGGGCGATGGTCAAAGGAGAAGGTGTTGCTGGCGCAGGTGCTAAGATGGGTGCACTTTCTGTGTATTCAGGTATGAAAGCTGCTTATATGATTCCATTTTTAGCTTCAAAAAGAAGTCCTGTGAGAAAAATTGTTGGAAATAGCCTTCAAAATTCTAGAAATCTTGTTTCTCGCTTTAGTCCAAAAAGCCAGTATAACAAGTTGATTGAAAGTGGAGGTGTCGAGAAAGAAAACTTTATCTACGATAAAAAATACTGGAATGGAATATCTGAGAATCATAGACAAGGTATTAGAGAAAAATATGGAATTACAAGCTCAAGACCTGAAAAGAATATGGTTTATTATCCAGCATCATCTGGAAAAACTCCTGTCCCAGTAAAAGAAGCTCTCAGAGAGTCTAAGGAGAAGAGTAAATTTGTAAAATCAAACGTTAGCCTTAGGAAAGATTTAACAAGGAATCAAGTTAAGACAAACCATACAAAAGAAACTCCTCAGTTACGAAAGACTAATATCAATGAAGCTCCAAAGCTCTATGTTCAAAAGAAACCAAGAAATAAGGGGAGGAAATAATGGATTTTTCTAAATTTGAAGCTTCTTTTGTGAAAAAGAATCGTCTTCTATGGGGGATACTAGCAATTTCACTTCTTCTCTCTAGTTTTACTTTGTTCTTTGTTGTCTCGAGTAATAAGTACTTTATTGTAAGCAATGGCAAGCTGTTCAAAGAAAGACTTTTGATTGAAGATGTTTGCCTCGAAGCCTTTACATCAATGGCCCAAGGTTCACCTAGTAAGTATCTTATCTCTAAAGGAATACTTGATATTCTAGAGAATGATCCATTTTTAATACCAATTGATTCTGTATTGAAAGTCTCTAGAACAGAAGATCTTAAGTGCAAACTTCTTA
>DDIK01000161.1 GCA_002338505.1 Bacteriovorax sp. UBA1852 | reverse complement strand
AGTACAGATAGCATTAATAGATAAACAAATAAATCAACAAGAGTTGATTATAGAGAGAGCAGAAAATACTCTTAATAGATTAGACAAAGCATTAGATGTTTATATTGCAAAAGAATATGTCAGTAGAGGTCTAAAAGAACGAAAGAAACAAAAAGAAGAACGAGATTTTTTAAATACAGAAATTAAAAATGCAATGGATGAGATTGCTAAATTAGTCAATGCAAAAAGTGATATAGATATAGCACAACTAAAGATAGAGGCAGATGTAGGACCTCTTAAATATGTTGCTGAATTAATATATGGAGAAAATGCAAAAGACAACTTTGATTCTGCTGTAAGAATTATTATATTGATATTAATATTTGTATTTGATCCTCTTGCTGTATTACTATTGATTGCTGCTAACATATCATTAAAGCAATGGAGAGATAAAAGAAATGAAAAGAAAAGAATTGAAGAAGAGGAAACTCAAAAGAATAAAAGGCAAAAAGATTGGCAGAAAGAAGCTGTTAACGCAAAAGCTAGAGCGAAAGACTACCGAGATAAGCAAAGAGTTTACAAAGATTTTTTTGGCAAACTAGGTAAGAGAAATTTAAACAATAGAGATTACGAGGAATTTTTTGCTAAAATGGGTACTGAAGAATTAAAAAACCTAGGACTTGATCCAGACGAGATAAGACTTAAAATGGATCAGATAATGGAGTGGAATGAACCGAATACTAATAATAAGTAGTGTACTGATTCTACTATCAGGTTGTATGAAAACAACCTGTGTATCTCCTCATAAATGTGAGAAGAAAGTTGACTGGAATGACCCTACATTTACCGTTGTTAGGACTATCATAACGAATGGTGCAAATGCAGGTAAATAGTGCTTGACAATGGCGAAGAAATTTGATATACTATATTATATGATGACAAATGCTGACCTAGACAGAATTATCTCTCCTGATTTGCAGATGAGAAGAATTAAGAACGCTGAAAACAGATGTAAGAATGCTCAAACAGATTGGGGTAAAGACTTCTGGTATAAAACTTTCAGAGCATTGTGTGAGAAATATGATAAGATGAATTACTTTAGAAAGGCAATACATTAATGAATATATTTTATGTAGATAAAAATCCAGAAACTGCTGCTAAGATGATGTGTGATAAACACATTATTAAAATGATACTAGAGTCTGCTCAAATGCTATGTACAGCAAAAAGAGTATTAGACGGCAAAGAGTATATGGCAAAGACAAAGAACGGCAGAAATATTAAAAGATGGCGACTAGAGAACTCTAACGAAGAAGCAATCATATACAAGGCAGGTTGGCTAGGTCACCCTAGTACACAATGGGTTTTAAAATCTGCTTACAATTACATATGGCTATACAAACACTTTCTTGCCTTGAATGAAGAATACAAATTAAGATGGCAAAAAGATAAAGACCACGTATCAATAACTAAACTTTCTGAATTACTAAAAACACCACCAGTAAATGCTAGAGTTGATGTAATAGGTACAGACGCTACACCAGCAATGCCAGATCATTGTAAGATACCAGGTGATGTTGTAGGGTCTTATAGAAAATACTATATACTAGAGAAAAGAAGATTTGCTAAATGGGAAAAACCAAATGCAGTAATGCCTGACTGGTACAAAGAAGGGATATATAATGGCACAAATGGATGATATGGAACAATTGAGTTACGAAGAAAGTAAAAGACAAACTAAAGAGAGAAAAGACAAAGGTAAGAATATGATTAGACCATTTACTTTTGATGAAGAAAAAATATTAAGGGACGGTCTATTTCATAATAATGTTGAGGATTAATAATGGCAAATAAAAGAGAAAAAATTTACGAAAGAAATCCTAATACAGGAGTTATTCGTTGGAGATATACAGATGAGTCACCTGATAAATTCGGTTGGCCTAATTATGGTAGAATATTAAAGGAGAAAAAAAATGCGAAGCGAAATAATAGAAGCAATTAAGAAACACGCTGAAGGTCATATAGCAAAACATAAAGCAAATGTAGAAGTGTTATTACAGAAAACTGCTGGTATAGCAGAGCATCCTGATACACTAGAAACAATTGAAAAAGAATTAGGTATAATTGCTGAGTATGATGACCAATTAGAGATATTGAATAAATATTTTTCTTAATGCCAACATATACATTTTTCAACAAAAAAACTCGTAAAGAGTTTACTGAAATGATGAGTATATCTGAAATGGAAGAATACTTGGATAAGAATCATCATATTTCACAAGTTATTGTTCCAATAAATATAGTTGCAGGAGTTTCAGGACTTACGCACAAAAATGACCAAGGTTGGAAAGAAAATATGTCTAGGATTGCTGAGGCACATCCTACAAGTCCACTTGCCGATAGATACGGTAAGAAATCAATCAAACAAATTAGAACTCAACAAGCATTAAAGAAGAATAAACAAAGAATAGCAGCGAGGAAAAAGAAATGACAAAAGACATACCAGACTATATGCGTGGTTTAGATACTATGGATGATTGGGGTATGACGCCTGTATCATCTACACCTGATAAGACACCTAGTGTTGATCCTAAATTAGTAGAAAATTCTAATTTAGAAATTTCAAAAGTAAAAGGTGATGTATCAGATATTAAATCAATGATGAATGAGATAATGCAGATAGTAAATGAGAAAGAAACTATAACAAAAGAAATATCAGACG
>DDIK01000199.1 GCA_002338505.1 Bacteriovorax sp. UBA1852 | reverse complement strand
AACAGATACCTGCCTGGGCAAGCATAACTCGTGGAGAGTTTAGCGACCATATGTGGCAGCTTAGAAATTCCATTACAAAAATTGAACAAGTAAAAAAAGTACTCGATAAGCGTATGAGTGACGAAGTCTATAACGATATTCTTGACGGTCAACGAAAGACACCAATGAATATTCGCATCACTCCCTATATCTTTGCTTTGATCAATTGGGACGATCCTTACAACGATCCATTAAGAAAGCAATTTCTTCCTTTTGGTTCTCAGTTTATTGAAGATCACCCATTACACATGAGTGATTCTTTATCTGAAGATGTTGACTCACCAGTTCCGATGTTAACTCATCGCTACCCGGATAAGGTCCTCTTTCTCCCTATTACTATTTGTCCTGTTTACTGTGCCTATTGTACGCGATCAAGAGTGGTCGGTGGCTCAACTGAGTCAGTTGAAAAAGAAACTTATGGAGCTAATCAAAAGCATTGGGATAACGTCTTTGAATACCTTATGAAGTCACCAATGGTTGAAGATGTCGTCATCTCTGGTGGTGATAGCTTTATGTTAAATGCCAAGCAGATAAAATATATTGGTGAAAATCTCTTAAGAATTCCTCACATTAGAAGAATCCGTTATGCGACAAAGGGAATTGCCATTTATCCTCAAAAGATTCTCACTGATGATAAGTGGTTTAATGCTCTTAATGATGTTGTAAAACTAGGGCGGGCTTTTGGAAAACAAGTTGTTATTCATACTCACTTTTCATCACCATTAGAAGTAACGAAGTGGTCACAGATGGCCATGGATCGGCTCTATGCTGAAAGTATCATGGTGAGAAATCAGGCCGTTTTACAGGATGGGGTTAATAATCATGTTGATGAAATGGTTCTTATGACTCGTCAGTTAGGATTTATAAATATTCAACCTTACTACGTCTATATGCATGACATGGTTCCAGGGTGTGAAAACTTTAGAACAACTCTTAGAGAAGGAGTTGAATTAGAAAAAGCGGTTAGGGGAACAACGGCTGGATTTAATACTCCAACATTTGTATGTGACCTTCCTGGAGGAGGCGGAAAGAGACACGTGGCCAGTTATGAATACTATGATGAAGAAAATGGTATTTCAGTTTGGCGTGCTCCATACGTGAAGACTGATCAAATATTCACTTATTTTGATCCTATTCACAAGCTTTCTAAAGACGCTCAGCTTAGATGGAAGGATGAGGGTGCGAGAAATAAAATGATTGAAGAAGCAAAGAAAAAGGGCCTTTAAAAAGGCCCTTTATAATTTTTTTAATTTATTTATCTGCGTAGTAATGAACCTGGGCTAAGCAGCGTTTGGTAAGATCGTCCTCTGCATTAAATCCATTATCAGTTGTATAAATATATCCCATACGACATGTTTCAGGGTTTGTTGCTTGAGTCTCACATGAAACTCTTGCTTCTTCATAATAGTATTCACTCATAACGACATTTGCATTTCTGCAATCTCTGCCAAACTCAGTAAAGAAGTATGGAGAGCTTGCAAATATTTCAGAATCATTACTTACGCTATCGCTAGCTATAACTATTGCGACGATAATTCCTATAACAAGAGCGTTTATCAGCAATACATTTCTACTAAGAGATGTCGTAAAGTTTGATGAATCACCTCTAAAAACTTTTTGTATAAAATTAGTATCTGTCAGGAGATCAAGATTCTTTGATTCGCTAAATGTATTGATCATAAATCGATACTCTTCCTTATCTTTTTTTGAAGGTATCTTTGCGATAATATCATCTAATACTGCTTGGACATCACTTTGTGTTAATTCAGACTTTAAGCTTTCTAGCTCATTTTGAAAGTCTTTGTAGGCATTCTTTCTAAATGCTTCGATATGAGCTTGTGGGTGAGCTGTTAACATATAGTCATACTTTACTAAGGCCTTAGTCAGCTGTTCTTTGGTATTTACATTTGCTGCAACTTGAAATGTTGCCAATAGATAGACGAGCGTTATTGAAATTAACTTTTTAAACATATTACCTCCAGATGTATTTTGCCCACACTATAAAGTGACATGGTGATAGTCAACTATGTGGCCTTTGAATCTGCCACTCTTTTGAGTACCTGCAAATAAAGTGAGACCATTATGGTTCGCAGATTAATGAGTCTGATTATTATTTTTACCTAATTATAACTAGTTAATTGTCCGATAAGCCCTTAAGTAACATTAATAAACTAAAATAGAGATATATGAATAACTTTATGCAATCTACATTACTTATCTTCTCGCTTTTGATCTTTGGATCAAATGTGACTGCACAAAATTCGACAACAAAGAAAGAAAATATCTCTGTAAAGATGCCAAAGAAAAAAGTTCTTCCAGGTCTTCCATGCGTAAAAGATAGAGATGAATGTTTAAGTGGTGTTTGTCGCAAGATCGTTCGCTATACTGATGTGAATATGTGCACTACTGAGGGAAAGAAATGTAGTACGGATAAGCAGTGCTGTTCTTTGAAGTGTGATAAGCGAACAAAGAGATGTTTAGAAAATTATAGATGTGCCTCTTGTAAGTCAATAGGTACAAAAATTTTGAAAGGAAAGACTAAATGTTGTCCTGGTCTTTATCCTGATAGAAGTAATATCTGCATTCCTCTCTATCCAGTTCTTTTAAATTCTCTTTATAATTCTATTAAGTCGTTTGCATCGGTCTTTATATCAAATGCATATGCTGATCAAGATCCTATCGAAGAGGCCAAAGAAGAAGCCTTAGCAAAGTTAAACGCAATTCTTCCATATATAAGAAGCGCATTTACACAGCCTGATTCGAGTGAGACAGGAATTTCTGGAGAGTCAGCATTAAAGAGTTATTTTGAAAATAAAATATCTCAAGCCAATTCCGTTGTGAAATTAAATGCCATCGTGTCCGAATTGGAAAATTTAAAAAACTCAGCCATGGCCATCTCTCAAGCACTTTCGACGATTAATTCGACCTATAACAATATGAATATTGACTTCGCTCTAAAGCAAAGAGCGATTGCCGACGCGCAGGATAGAGTTAATTATTGTATTAGTGGAAATACCTATGATCAGCCAAACGCTGGTCATGAAGAAGGTTCAGATGTGTCAGGTAGTGGTTTTAATCTTCCAAGCTTCTCTGCCTTATCAAGTTGTTTAAATTCTGTCACTTCCAATTTAACGATCCCTACAATGCAAGAAATGGGAATGATTGCTTATCTTATCGATGGCACTATACCAAGTGAGGTTTTTATCCAGGGCTTTGTTCAGCCAGATGATTCTCTATATTCACCTATGTTTCGCTCCCAAAATGGTGTCGCTCAAGAGGGGGCGAGTGTTAATATCCCCTTTATTAAAAGGCCTATGACGACAGATGAAGAAGAGGATGATCAGATACTAGAGCCAGAGTATACTTTTGAGAAGTTTAAGGGCTCTAATTTTAAGTCATGTCGTGTGAATCTCTTTGCTGACTATATGATGGCACAAGGAGATCAATATTATGAAGCACTTTTTACCTTTTTGGCCCTTGATTACGTAACAAGTGGACAAGGCATTGATGATAAAATTGTTGTAGGTGAGTGGAAAAGGCATGTTCAATCACTTGATCAAGACTATGAGAATATAAATATTCTTTCAAGTCCAAATGAAACTACTGACACGCTCTTTGGGGTAGCAAAAGACCAATTTGATGATTATAATTCTTCCGTAGAATCCAACATCAAAGACTATTTTGATAACTCTTTAACAAATCCTGTTGAAAAGAAAATTTTCACATATTTGTTTTTAAATGGCTTCATCGAGGCCTCTGTTAAACAGAAGATAATCAACTACTATATCTATCGAGATGCCAAGCACACGACATTATTGTTAAACTCAATAGGAAATCAAAGTTTTCCTGCTGCTTCGAGTTTTAGTCTTTTTAAAATAACTCGCTTTGAAGCAATTAAGTACAAAATGTATCTCTATAAAATGATAGGAAAGTTTAGGCAAAAAAGCATTAAGCTGACATGTCGGTGTGTTGATATAAATGGACCTGTTAATGGCGATAAGTGGCTCGAGGATGATGTTAAGGCAACATATCTTAAGTACTGTAATGATGTAGGAAAGTATAAGCTTTATCGTCCAGCTGGCTCTTCACAAAGTATATCTAATATCACACAGTCGCAGGAGACTACTAATCAAGATCATTCCGAAAGAATGAACACTGTTCAAAGTACAGCTGGATTAAATGCATCTGTTAGTGACTCTAGCGGTCAAGGCGTGGTTAACGATACTGAGCAGCAGATAGGTGAAAACATCAATGCAAATAATGGTTTCACATCAGATGGACAATTCAGTTCTTTGAATAATTTTCAAGAAACAAATGAGGAAGTGTCTCGTTACGATGATTGGGTTTATAGTGTTGGGGGGAAAAAAGTTATATCTTTTGAAAAGTTTAATAAAGAGAATCCTGATAAAATTGAGGGTCTTGGACACGGCATCCATTATCAAGAGATGCTTTGGCAGATGGCGATGACAAAGTCTGAGATTTTAATGGAGGCGGCGTCTGAAAATCTCTTTTCTGTTTCTCAGGGCCTTGGGAAAATTAAAATGTTTCTTATGACATTTAATTGGGGATACACAAAAACCTCTCTTCATAAAGAAGTAAGGACAAGGAAAATTGGTTGTGTGAGTCTAATTCTTAGTATGTTTAAGCAGCTCTTCGGCCATCGAGAAATGAACTTTGGGACAGATAGTGAGTGGGACATAAACCAAACTCGATTTAATTACTCTGGCAGCATAATGAATAGTTCAGATCTCAATGTCGAGAGTGTTATGTCTAGTTTTGATCTTAGACCGAAACGAGTTTGTAATAAGAAGCATTTTAAAAGAAAGACCAAGATCTGCAGTAGGAAGTATTATTACCACTGTATAAGAAATGATGTCGAAAAAAATAGCGTCTGCAATAAGAAGTTACCAGTTGGTATGTGTATTAAATCAGTTCATGCTTACAAGGACTGGGCAGGGAATAGAAAGTTTATTCTTGACCCATTTGTGCCGGAGGGAACATCTCTTCCAAAACCGTCGGAGTCTCAAAGCTTCTATAATACCCTAAGTATAACAGACTTTAGAGATCGTTATGTTTCTGAGATTAAGTCTGGTGCGAGCAAGTTTTTGCAGAGTGAATTCTTTTCGCTATCTGGTCTTACGCAAGAAGATATATCAAAGTTCTCACCTGAATTGCAGGCATTTGAAGACTTCAGTTTTCGTTACATTTTCTACTATCCGAAAATGGCAAATAAACCTAGATATATGACGGAAGGTCTCATCCCATTTTTTGATCGTCTTATTACTCTCTCTATGCAAATGAATATGGGAATCATGATGGACCTTAATAACTCGGCTTTATTAGCACTGCAACTTGAAGAAAGTTATATCAATGTTATTGAAAATCAAAATATCGTTGATGTGACAGAATTTGCTTTTAATGGTTTTGAGGATACACCTTTTACGCTGTCTACTTTTCAAGGTCAAATTATACCAAACTTTGTTCGCTCGATTCCGCAATTTGGTTCATTGCAGGGCCTTGCTACTGGTGCAGATACAATTAATTTAAGTGGAAACTCTGGGACACCTTCAGGTAGTACTTTCACAGATACTCCATTCACACTTAATAGCAGCGAGCCGAATTACTCAGGGATTCGTAGCAATAATAGAAATCAAACTCAACCTTCTAATCGGGGACCAGCATATCTTGTAAATAAGTATGAAAGAGGTCTTAGAAACTTTGCAGATACGGTTAAAGATAGGTTTGATCAAAGAGACCATCTAAAGAAATATATGAGAAATAATAAAAGAACGAAAGAATTACTTGAGCTAGAAAAGAGAACAAAAGAGAATAATGGTCTCTTTAAGAACTCATTAGGCAGAGTAAGCACTGGTATAAGAGCTAGATTAAAAGATAGCTTTGGTGGGCGTACTGGCTCGAGCTCTCTTGTGGCCTCGGTGGGGAATACTGGAAAATTTCTTAAAGGTGGTAAGGGCCTAAGAGATGGCCTTGCGAGTTCTTCAAGAAGAAGTGCTGAAAATCAAAAAGAGTTAGACTCATATCTTGAAGCACTAGCGGCGGGTAAGGAAACGATATACGATATCTCACAGTCAAATGGTATTCAAGACAGCGAATTAAATAAAATATTGAATGGCGATAATAGATTGTTGGCAGGGAGTGGAAGTAGCGCTTCACAATTGTCTAATGAAGAAGAGCAAGACGATTATATTGATCTCTCTGGTATTAATGAATCTGAGGTCGAAGGATTTAGCTTTGGTGCAAATGGAGAAGTTATCAACAAGGAAGCTCTTATTAAATATTTCACAGATCAAGGACTTTCAAAGGAAGATGCGTCCAAGCGCGCAGACGAAGAAATCAAAAGAAGAGGGATGTCTCTCTTTCAAATTGTTTCAAGACGATATATCAGAAGTGCTTATCCTCGATTTTTATATCTTCGTAAAAAGAAAACACTTGGTGATTAAATCTTAACTCCCAGCAAATGTTAGTTCATCAAAGATGATTTCGGGACAGAAGAAGCTCTTGTCTCTCGATGCCTCATTCTTCGATGAAATTGTATGAATATTTTTGAGCATCTGAAAGAAGTTTCCTGACACTGTTGAGTCTTTGAAGTAATGTTTCACTTTCCCATTTTCAATCACCCGGCCACTTACTCCAAGAGAGATATTACCACTAGTTCTGCTTATACCGCTATGAAGTCCTTGTGCTGATAGTATTTCGACATAAGTTATATCGTTCAAGTTTTCCACAGCTTTAGATGCGGTAATTACTGTATTTGATGAAGAGACACTTAGTGGTGATTTAGGTCCTCTTGATGCACAGAAGTTATTTTCCATTTCTAGCTTCTTTGCTGTTTCAGAGTTATGAAGAAACTCGGAAAGTTTTCCATCCTTTACAATATGAATATCTCTTTTCTTATTTCCTTCCATGTCAAAAGGTATCTTCGATAGAGATCCTTCATACATTGAAATATCGCTAATTGTCAGTCTCTCATCAGTTACAGTCTCATTTAGCTTATCTCTCCATGGAGATAATTCATCCATGACAGACTTACCAGAATAGAGGCTAGAAAAAGAGCTGAAGAAAGTATTTAAGAGATCAGGTGAGAATTTTACAGGATAACTTCCGCTCTTAATCTGTTCTGCATTTAAAAATTGTGAAGATATTTCATGTACTTCGTCTACAAGAGCATCAAAGTTTAGCTCGTTAAAGTTTTTAGCGACATCATATTGAGAATGCATTGAATTCTTTTCATTGTCGCTTAGAAGACATGATGTATAAGAGCTATAGTATTTTGTTTTATAAGAACATCTCGATCCTTTTGTATTTGCTAAGACTGAGTAACTCGTTACTTCAGATAGGCCGTTGTAAGGAGGAGTCTTGGCGCGACTGTCTTTCTTTTCTACAGCTTGCTCCATGTAAATGACTTTATCGATAAGCTCTGACGTATTTGTCAGCGAAGAGTTTATTGTATCATCTTCATTAAATACTTCTTGAGATTCTATCGAGATATAATCATTGCTCTTTGCAAATTTAGAATTATTTAAGGCATTATTGATCGTCTGGTCTATTGCCCAGTCAGAAAAATCTTCAGTGAAAGATATCCCAACTTTGTTCTTATTTATTATTCTCACGCCAAGTGAATGTGTTTTTGATTTAGCATATTCACTAAGCTCGCCTTTTTCACTTTTGAGGCTTAGCTTATCACTACCGCTTACAATGATATCAGCTTGAGTAATCTTACTTTTCTTTAGAGATTTGAGAGTGTAGTCGATCGCATTATCTATTACCTGTTTCATTTTCCACCTCCAACGAGAATCTCATCCACTTTGATTGCTGGCTGTCCCACTGTTGTGTTAACACCACCTGAAACTGATCCACAAACTCCTGCTGAGAAATCAAGATTGTCCGCAATCATGGATATTTTTGTCAATGTGTCTGGTCCTGTTCCTATAAGTGAAGCGCCTTTTACACATGATTTGATCTTTCCGTTTTCGATAAGATAACTTTCATTGGCAACAAAATTAAATTCTCCTGTTCCTGGAGATACAGAACCGCCACCCATCTTCTTGCAGTAGATTCCCTTATCTATCGATGAAATCATATCATCAAATTTATCTGTTCCAGCTTCAATATACGTATTACGCATTCTTGAAGTAGGGGCGTAGCGATAGTTTTCACGACGTGCACTACCTGTTCTTTCATAGCCGGTCTTCATTGAGCCTAACTTATCGACCATGAAGCTTGTGAGAATACCATCTTTTATAAGCTGAGTTTTCTTTGTCGCCATTCCTTCATCATCTATATTGATAGAGCCCCAATAGTTTCCAAGTGTACCATCATCAACGGCACTAACTTTACTGGAAGCTATTTTCTCTCCCATTTTGTCATGAAATACTGAGGCCTTCTTTGCAACCGATGTGGTTTCTAGAAGATGGCCACAGGCTTCATGAAATATAACTCCGCCAAATCCATTATCTATAATGACTGGCATCTTACCCGCTGGGCAGGCAATAGCGTCGAGTTTAGTGAGGGCCTCTTTTACAATATTTTCAGAAATACTTTTAGGATCAAGAGAGTTAATAAACTCAAAGCCCATCATTGCCCCTGGTGAATAGTAGCTATCTTCTCTTTTATTGCCATCTTCTGCGACAGCATTTACGCCTAGTCTGATATAATTTCTTGTATCACTGGTATGAAGTCCTTCAGAGTTAAAGATTTCAATTTCTTGACTTCTTTGTGAAATACTCGCTGATACTTGAGAGATTTTTTCACTTAAAGCTCTTGTCTCTTGATCAACATTAAATAAGAAGGGGATTTTTTCATCTAGGCTTAAATTATTATTTAAGCCGTAATGTACCAAGTGTTGATCTATATTTTTTTCGAAGTTAAAAGACATGCTTTGCTCTACGTCTTGGCGAACTTTCTCATTCACACTTAACGCATCTACAACATCAAGGAGGTCTTTCTTATTCTTAGAGTTTGTATATCCATAAAGAACCTTTGTTCCATAGATTAATCTAATACCAATTCCAAAATTAATTCCATTTGAAATGTTATCAACTTCTGAACTCTTAACACTTAACGTTTCAAATTGCTGTTGATCTACAAAAAGGTCTATAAAGTCAGCACCTTTTTTGAGTCCGTAATCAATAACTTCTTTAGCTATAAGGGAATCTAGCATATCTTTCTCCTCAGATTGAATGAGAAAATTTTATCTTAGTTTGGTCTTTAAATCTAGACATTTAGAAGCTTGAAGGTTTTAGTCAGTCTCTTTTGCTTATGGTTTGCTGTTTAAACTTATTTTTGTTGTTTCAGATACTTAGATAATGTTAGAACTTGATAAAAGTTAAATATTTGTCAAAAATACGATTGTTGTTTACTTGACATGTATTTATTCAATATCATCTTTAATGAAATAAGTTTAGGAGAATATAATATGTTTAGAAGAATTGGGGTTTTCCTCTTAGTTAACGTTTTAGTCATTGCTACAATTGGTATCGTCTTAAACCTACTTGGCGTTAGAGGTTACATGACGGCAAATGGTATTAACTATACATCCCTTATGATTATATGCCTTGTTTGGGGTATGGTTGGATCCTTTATATCTCTTTTTATCTCAAAGTTCATGGCGAAGATGGCCTATAGGATGCAAAAGATTGAAGACAATGACCCTAGGTTATCTTGGGTCTCTGTTAAAGTTGGAGAATTTGCAAAATTAGAGGGAATCAAGAAACCTGAAGTTTATATTTATGATTCACCAGAGGTGAATGCATTTGCAACAGGACCTACAAGAAATAATTCACTGGTAGCTGTTTCTTCTGGCCTTGTAAACAATATGAGCCAAGATGAAGTTGAAGGTGTTCTTGCTCATGAGGTCGGACATATTTCAAATGGTGACATGGTAACGATGGCACTAGCTCAAGGTGTTTTAAACGCCTTTGTTATGTTTCTTTCTCGAGTTGCTGCTTTTGCCATTTCTCAAGCTCTAAGAAGTGATGATGATGAAGGTCCTGGTTTGGGTGGACTTGCTCATTTTGCGCTAGTCTTTGTACTCGATATTCTCTTTGGTATCCTTTCAATGCCGATTCTTATGTGGTTTTCACGTTTTAGAGAGTTTAGAGCAGATGCTCTAGGAGCTAAGCTTGCAGGTAGACATAAGATGATTGCCGCTCTTGAGAGACTTCAAAATAACACTGATCGAATTGATAAGTCCGAGCCTAATTTGGCCGCATTTAAAATTTCTAATAAGTCTGGAATGATGAGACTATTTTCTTCTCATCCTCCTCTTGAAGAAAGGATTAATGCTTTAAAAAGAGTTTAGCATTTAGCCCATCGAAGCTTCCATTTGGTGCAGTGTGAACATTTACGTTTGAGATCTCGTGGCCTTCATATACCAACTCTACAAATGTATTGAGTGGCGGGTAAGTCGTGGTTCTATTTGTCACTCGAATTTTGTTATCACTGCCTAATAAATTACAATTAAACTTATAAGCATTTGTTCCAAATTCCACGGACGAGATTGGAAGATTATTTAAGTATATAATGAACGAGCCTGTCGTATCATTTGAGCTTAGCCTTATAGAACATAGACCTTTGTCGAGATATAATTTTTCGTTACTGACTTCAAGGGGCTCTTTTTTTTCTCTGTATATTCGTGAGTCCTGTTCCTTTAGAAAAAAACCAAACTCTTCAACTGGAGTTTTGTTCTCTTCAGTGGATTCTCCAACGACAACAACATGTCTTTTCTTGTAAATGCTTTCACTACTTTTTAAATTCTCTTGAATATTATAATTTGATAAGACTTCTTTTCCAAAACAGCTAAAGACCACTATACTTTTGAGCGTAGGAGATACCTTTTTAAATATACTGAGAGGTATAACTTTACCGTTAGAATCAATGAGATTCCCATCAGGGCTGCTGTGTGCGGCTATAATAATGTTAGCCGTCTTTAGAGATGATAGCTTTTCTCTTAGTTTCTTTACCGTTAGATACTTAACTATTGTCCATTCATTTCTTAGGCCCAGCTTCTTTGCTGAGAGATGAACCTGGTTTCTAAGTTCTATAGATCCTAGATGACCACTTGCAATGATATTAGATTTAATTTTTGAGTTTATTGAGTTATATTCATCCTCAGTAACGGGATGATCCATGTACTTACTTACGCACTTTTCATAGCTTGATGCTTTTCCTAATATTCTTATGTTATCTCTTAGTTTTTCATAGTGAGCTAAGTCTTCTTCGTAGGAGACGAGCTCTTTCTTTATTTCTTTCTCATCAATAACTGGATTAAATACAAAGATATAGTTCTTCTTGGCGACTTGAGCGTGGTCTTCATTCACTGTTACTAACTTATCCATTTCAGTTGAAACCTCTTTACTTAAAGGTTCTACGTATGAAGGACTTAATGTAGTTTTTAATGCGCGAAAAAATGCCGATGATTGTGATTTCAGGCTCTGCTTCTCTTTCGCTTCTTGCAGTGCTTTACATATCTCTACACCTTGTTCACTATGGGCATAAACAGTTGTGCTTATAAAAATAAATAGAATCGTTATTAATTTCATAGATTTATAGTGGCCAGGATTACCTGGCCTTTATTAAAGTTTATTATTTAGAAAGATGCTTTATAAGATTCTGAGAGTCTGTAGAATCTAGGTCGTGTCCATGCTTTTGTAGTAGATCCATTACGTCTTGCGGATTAAAAGCTACTTTATGCTTTTCAAACTCATTACCATCTATATCTTGAGCCGCATCAACAAGTGTTTCATCTGATATTTCATATTGAATCTTTCTCGTCAGATCTGAAAAGAGATCAGACTCTGCCAATGTTGGATAATTATTCTTTAGCTCTGCAATTGATTGATTATTAACTTCATCATCTCCAAGAATGAAAACTCCTCCAACAAATGATGAGCCAGTTATTGCATATCCAAAAAAAGCGAGAAGTGCTGTTTTAGCAGCAGCTCTATCAACCTCTCGCGCAAAGTCTGAGTTGCTAGACTTTGAAGATAGTCCAACCCAAAGTGCCGCTTGTGTTGTCTGAATCGATCCGAGAAGTACTGCTGTAATTGCTAGTGTCTTAATAATTTTTTTCATGATTACTCCTTAATATTTTCTATGAATTTTAGTTATATAATAACCATACTAGAAAATAGGTTTAATGGAGCTGGCACGAATATATTTTCATACTGTGTATACTATTTAGACAGTGTGCTGCACTTTGCTCGGACTTGATAAGCCTCTGGTGTTAGATAAAAGCCTTAATTAATTCATTGTAGTCGTTTTCAATATTTAATATCATCTCTTTAGTTGAGGGAATACTTGTCATAAGACTACTAACCTGACCAATTTCAAGCTCTCCATCATCGACATCTCCCTCTAGCATGCCTTTCTTTGCTCGACCTTTTCCTAAGAGATGTATAAGCTCCTCTTTTGAAGCACATCTATCTTCAAGCTTACTTACTTCGTTAAAGAAGTGATTCTTTAAAAGTCTCACCGGAATATGCTTTTTCATCATTAATTTAGTGTCCCCGGCTTTTGCATTGAGAATGAGTTCTTTGTAAGCATCGTGGGCGGAGCTTTCTTCTGTCATAAGAAATCTTGTTCCCATTTGCACGGCATCAGCACCAAGGCAAAACGCGGCCGCCATGGAGCGTGCGCAACCAATACCACCTGCGGCAATTATAGGAATACTTATCGTGCTTTTGATTTCTGGAATAAGGCACATTGTTGTGATTTCTTCACGACCGTTATGTCCTCCAGCTTCGAATCCTTCACAAACTACTGCGTCGACTCCAGCATCTTGACACTTATGGGCCAAAAGGGGAGAGGCACATACGTGAACCACTGTTGCCCCTTGCTCTTTAAGATATTTGGTATATTTCTTTGGACTTCCTGCTGATGTAAAAAACACTCTCACGCCATTTCTTAAGGAGGTCTCGATTTGTTCTTCAACATATTTATAAAGAAGAGGAATATTTACTCCGATGGCATGTTTATTTTCTGTAAGACTGATTGCTTTTTTGAGATGGTGATCGAGCAATTCTGGCTTCATACTTCCCGCACCAACCAGTCCAAGGCAACCTGCATTTGCAGCAGCTGCACTAAGTTTGCCTCCTGATACCCAGACCATGCCACCTTGAATAATTGGTTTCTCTATTTTAAAAAGTGTTTGAATTCTTTGACTTGGATACATTTATTCACCTATTGCTAGATCATTAAAGGCCTTTGCCTTTGATCTCTTTATTTCATTCATGATTTCTTGATCACCAAACTCTTTATTTAAAGAGGCCTGTGTGATGGTTCTCTTTCTACCAAAACCTTTTGTACTTTGTATAAAATAGCCAGCTTCAAGAAGTGCTTTTCTAAAACTAACGGCAGAGGAGTATGTTGATAAAATGACATCTCTTTGGCAGTATCTCTTTATTTGTAAAAACCACTGCTTCGTCCACAGTCTTGGATTTTTTCGTGGTGAAAACGGGTCATGAAAAATGGCATCTATAGGATGATTTAATAAATGAGTTAACTCATCTACTGAGTTTCTTAGATCGCCCTTTAAAATAAAGAGATGAAAATGCTTAAAGCTGACATCGACATATGTTTCTCTATCCTCAATTTTAGCATTCTGCTCTTTTAAAAACTCTGCTAGGCGTGATTCACTTAGCGTCCATTTAATAAAGTCAGTGTCTAATTCCGAACTTACAAAAGTTACAGGCTTCTGTTCTTCTAACTTTAATAGTTCGCTGAAGCAAACTAATGGTCCGTAGCCTAGAGCGAATCCAACTTCAAAAATTGTGAGATGGGTTCTTTCTTGATCTTTGTATTTCTCTAAAATCTTGCAACCGTCAAAGTAATTATATTTTGTTTCATCCCAAGCACCACTTGTACTGTGGCAGGACTCGTCGAAGTAGTGGCTTTTAAGTGTCTCGTGTCCGTCCTCAGTTGTTACAATTGAGTACCTACCGAGCTTGCTAGGAAATGTTGATTCAGTCATCCCATATACTTAATACGATTTCATTATCTTAACAAGTGATGTGTTTTCGGATGCTTATGAGAGCTTAGTACATTTTTTTGCCGCTCACTTCAATATTATTAAAGGCTTATATTCTTTATACCGATATAATGTTGATGAAAAAAGTTTTGTCTGCCATTACATTTTTACTCTTATTTCTACTTAGCTCCTGCGGTAGAGATCAAAAGATTGATCGAAGCATAGCTTCGATAGAGACGGGTAGTATTTTACCGCTTCAGAGTAAAATGGATGACGCTCAAAGAGTTATTGCTCTAGAGATTTGTCGTGCCTACAGAACAAAGAGACTTCGTATACAAGGGCGTATGTTTGATGGTGATCCTGCTAAACAAGAGCCAATTTCTATTCGAGTGACGAAGGGTGATTGTTCATCTAATAATGACGAAGAGAAGAAAACAATAAAGTCAGCTACTTTTATTCCAAGTGTAGATGAAAAAGGTGTTCCACGTTTTAGCTACCATTCAGGAGAGGGCTCGTCTCTGTTTTCTACTGATATCGAAACAGATGAGTTGGGTCACCTAAGTGGAATCTGCAAGAATTTACTAGATGATGAAATTAAAACAGACCCTGTCGTTATTGAATACCCAAATACAAATGAAGTTAAGATGATAAAGTTTGAACAACCTAATATCTTCTTCTTAGCTTATGGTGAAAAAGTCACGACCGTGGATGATCTTAGTGAACCTGAATATAAGTTAATTCAAAAGACGCAGTTAAGTGTCTATCTTGATCAAGAAAAAAAGTATTATGGATTCATCGACAAGATTGAAAAAGAAACGGGTTGTCTTAAAGATCATTTCAGTAAGACAATCCAAAATATTTCTCTACCTACAACAGACGTAAAATAGTACTACCTTAACTTCCAATCAGCATAAATCATTTCTAATCTAGGCTGAATAAGAACCTTATAGTCATTAAATAGTTGTACTCTGCTTTCATCCTTGGCAGCATGCCACGCAAGAACTCTTAGAGTCTCTAGATAGCTCATTGCCTGGCAGAGAGTTTCTGCATGCTCCATGAGTCCTTCTACTTTTTCTTCTGCCATCCATGCTTTGAGATTAAAGAAGTCTTTTATCTCCCCTGGCTTCAGACATTTAGTAAGTAGCGAAAGTGTCTTTGTTTTAAAAGTATATTGAAGTTCGTTGAATTCTTTTTCACATTCATGATCATCTGACATAAGGTTTGCGGCCTTATGCTTTGAAATGATTCCGCCAAAGAATATTTTTGGCTCTTTGGCAGCAAATTTCACAAGATCCTTGAGCGCCATCAGTGCCTGAACCTGGCTTGTTCCTTCGTAGAGTAGGGGACCAAAGCTGTCGCGGTGATATCTTTCAACCGGGTATTCTTTCATGTAACCATATCCCCCGAGGACTTGTATGGCCTTTTGAGTGAGAGTGACATTAGCTTCGCAGGCATAGTATTTCACTAATGGAGTTCTCTTTCTTGTCCATCTTGAAGCTTCTTGATAGAGCTTTGTTTCTTCTTCAGTTAAGTCACTTTCTTTTTTCTTTTTTAAGTCTAGTTTTTGATAGATATCATACCAAGAGACAGTATCAACAAGTAGTGCCCTTATAGCATCTCTTTCCACTTCATAGTCTTTGAGATTTCTTTTCATCAGTGGCAGCTCAGAGATAGGTTTATCAAATTGTTCTCTTTCATTAGCGTACTTTATAGCGTATCCAATGGCGCCTTCTATTCCGCCTAGGCCTTGGATACCGACAGCTATTCTGGCCTCATTCATGAGGTGAAGCATGTATTTGAAGCCTTCTCCCTGATTCCCAACAAGTTTTGATCTTGAGTTTTCAAAAACGAGCTCACAGGTAAATGTTCCGTGCATTCCCATTTTATGTTCGTTTTTAGATACGATATAATTATTTTTGCCATCACCGAGGTCTTGCTCACATAGAAACATGGAAATTCCATCAAGTCCTTCTTTATCACCTTTGATACGAGCGAGAACAAAGCAAACACCACCGCCACCATTTGTAATAAAAATCTTATTTCCATTTAAGAGATATTTTCCATCATCGGTTGGTGTTGCTGTCGTTTTAATTTTTGATAAGTCTGAACCACT
>DDIK01000177.1 GCA_002338505.1 Bacteriovorax sp. UBA1852 | reverse complement strand
TCTTATCTGAGTTATTATCTTGGTGGGGGTTTTAATCGTGTTCTATTTGACCGTTACCGAGGTCATCTTGATATGGTCTTCTATCAAGGTGATGTGAAGTATGGTGTTTTGAGTGTAATAATATCTTTAGTCTATGAATTCTCTACTTTTTAATTTTGATACTTGCTGGCATTCTTGAGACATCACTCTGTTTTCCAAACTTCTTGGCAAGGTCATCTGAAATGTCACCTTTCTTTTCAATTTCATCCCAAAGCGTTTTATTATTTTTTTGTAATTCAATAACTTGCTGATTGAGCTTTCTATTTTCAGATATAACTTCTTGGTATTTTTGAAGTATTTCTTTGAGATTATTTTCAGTACTCTTGATTCTTTTTTCCAGAAGAGCATGGTCAGAGTGAATTCTTCTCATCTGAGCTTCCTTCTCGGTGACAATATTAGCAAATGCTTCTTTTTCAATAGGTGTTACGGCCATTGTTGATGTTGCAAATAAAACTAATGTAATAAATTTCATATAAACTCCTCTTTATATTTATCGGTGATTTACGAGGAAAGTTTATAAAAAAAGGCCCAAGATTTACTTGGGCCCCTTCTATATCTTATTGAAATTTAATGAACTAGAGATTTGAATTAACAAAGTCCCAATTTACGAGATTCCAAAATGCCTTGATATAATCAGGTCTAGCATTTCTATAATCTACATAATATGCATGTTCCCACACATCTATTGTCATAAGTGCAGTGTGACCATCTGTCATTGGAGTTTTTGCATCATCAGTGCTAACGATTTCAAGATCTCCAGCTGCGTTCTTAACAAGCCAAGTCCAACCTGAACCAAAGTTTGTTGCCGCTGCATTTGAAAACTCTTCTTTGAATTTATCAAATGAACCAAATTTATCATCGATCTTTTGAGCGATATCACCAGTAGGGTTACCACCAGCGTTTGGTGCTAAACAATTCCAGTAAAATGTGTGGTTCCAAACTTGAGCGGCATTGTTGAAAAGTCCACCCTCAGCTTTTTTAATAATGTCTTCAAGACTCAAATTTTCAAATTCAGTCCCTTTGATACCAGCATTAAGTTTTGTTACATATGCATTGTGGTGTTTTCCATAGTGATAATCTAGAGTTTCAGCACTAATGTGTGGCTCTAATGCGTCTTTAGCCCATGGTAATTCAGGTAACTTGTGTTCCATTTTATTCTCCTTGTGTATTAAATACTATTCAATGAACGCAATTCTAAACAAACTCGAGTACTCTTGCAAATCAGCTTCGCTTATTGCCCAGATAGAAATTTCCTATACTTAAAAAAAACTCGCAATTATTTAAATAATCATTTCATTGCCGATAAGAAGACATGAAAAGGATTAAATACCTTATTTTTATGCTCGGCTTAATGCCTCATGTCGCTACGTCAAAGACTTGGAAAGATCGCGGCGGACTTATTAAGCACGAAAAGATCAGAAATGAGAACTGGCTATCTTCTCACGAAGATGATCACAAAAAAGCAATTGAGCAAGTACTAAGTACAATCGAAGCATCAAAGAGAGGACAAATTCTGATTGCAAGAGCGAGGCTTAAGGCAAGAAAAGATAATAAGAGCCTTTTTGATGTTATCAAAGTAGGTGATGTTTCGATAACTGATACAACGCTTATAAGAAGATTTTCCCCCAGCTCACCAAGTGAGATAACCTATACAACAAAGAGCACAGTTTATATTGATAGAAGTTTATCCATGAAAAATGCTGTTCTAGACATGACTCATGAGCTTACTCATTTCGTCTTCAAGAAGCCTTTTAACCCTTATGAGGGAAGTTTTTCATTGTCCAAGTTTATGTATGACACCATACAAGCAAAAGGGGGAGAAGTAGATGCTTTTTTGACTGAGTGCGAAGTTGCTTTAGATGTATTTGGTAAATCAATGTTGTCTGGCCAATGTCAAGCTGTGCTAAATGGAGATGAGTTTTCAAGACGTAAGTCAATAAATGAATTCTATAAGCTTGGGTTGCACTATAATAACTTTCTATCAAAAGCTGAGAGCTTCGTACTCGATACATCTCGCTTTCCTGTGAGTAGCGACAACGCGACTCTAATATCTTCAGCCTGGGGTACTCCTTACCCGCTCTCAGTAATTGAAGAGTATGAATCAATTATGGGGAAGGTCTGTAGCAACGACAAAAAGCGTCTTACTTACTTCGACGAGAATAAAGGTCGATTTCCGGCATCTGCCCCAAGTAGAATATCCAAGATGATCAATGACTATCAACGTCGTTGCAAGAACTTCACTGAATGAAACTTTGCATAAAAAAAATCCAAGTGATTTCATACGATTTTGTCCCTACTTTCATTGACTAAGACACGCCATCTAGGTAAAAATATAGTACAATCATATTTTTTAAGAAACATAGTTATTTAATAAGGACTTGAAAATGCAAGATAGCGTTGTGCTAATGAAAGTTGATGACTTTCTAAACTGGGGTCGAAAGAATTCACTCTGGCCTATGACTTTTGGGCTTGCTTGTTGTGCAATCGAAATGATGGCGACAGGAGCTGCAAAGTATGATCTCGAGAGATTTGGTTGTGGTGCTTTTATGGCCACTCCAAGAAGAGCAGATCTTATGATCGTTGCAGGAACTGTAACGTTGAAGATGGCTCCAAGAATTAAAACATTATATGAGCAAATGGCTGAGCCAAAGTACGTTATATCAATGGGTTCATGTGCAAATAAAGGTGGGCCATATTGGCAACACGGATATCATGTTCTTAAGGGCGTTGATGAAGTTGTTCCTGTAGACGTTTATGTTCCTGGGTGTCCTCCACGTCCTGAGGCCCTCATTGAAGGAATCATGACTCTACAAAAGAAAATAGCAAACGAGAGACTACTCAGAAACAAGTGGGTTAAGCATGTCTAGTGAAGTTGTAGATTTTTTAAATCGTGAAGTTTCAGCCGCTGGTGCTAAGCTCATGGAAGTTGAAGCAGGCGATGCTCCTGTCGTTGTTGAGGCAGCAGCTATTAAAGATGTTTGCTTTGCTTTAAGAGATAGTTCTGAATTAAGCTTTGAAGCTCTACAAGTTATATCAGGTGTTGATTATGATGAGAGTATTGAAGTTAATTATATGTTAGCTTCATTTTCAAAGAATAAAGAAGTTATAATCAAGGTCATACTTCCAAAGGATTCTAAGGATGCAGTCCCAGAGATTGAGTCTGTGTGTGATGTTTGGAAAGCTGCAGACTTTCAAGAGCGTGAGACATACGACATGCTTGGGGTAAAGTTTAACAACCACCCTGATCTGAGAAGAATTTTATGTCCAGACGACTGGGAAGGTTACCCTCTTAGAAAGGATTATGAAGTTCAAGATACTTACCTTGATATGGAAGTAAATCCTGCACATAAAATTAATCAGGGAGACTTTGACTTCATGACAAAGGCTAAACTTGATTCAAGTGAACCAAAGAAAATTACTGGGTCATGGAAAGGTCATGTTTCAACAGAAGTTGCAGATGCTCTAAAGAGAAAAATGGACAGTTTAAAGTCAGCAAAAAGTGAATAAAGGCAAAAATAATGGAATTTGTTAACGAGTCACAAGAAAAAATTAAATCAGACCTTCTTACGGTTAATATGGGTCCTCAGCACCCTGCAACCCACGGCGTTCTAAGAGTTGAAATTAAAACCGACTCTGAGATTGTATCTGAGGCAATACCTCACATAGGATATCTTCACCGTTGTATGGAAAAGCATTCTGAGAACTTAGACTATAGAGGAGTAATTCCTTTTACTGATAGAATGGACTATCTCGCTGCCATGAGTATGGAGTGGGGTTATTCTCTAGCGGTTGAAAAAATGCTTGGAACTGAAGTTCCAGAAAGAGCAGAATATCTTAGAGTCATTATTGGTGAACTTCAAAGAATAGCATCTCATCTTCTGTTCTATGGAGTTTATGCCATTGACCTTGGTGCCTTCTCTCCATTTCTCTATGCTTTTCAAGATAGAGAGGAGATCTTAAGACTATTCGAAGAGATTTCAGGAGCAAGACTTCTTTATAATTATATCTGGATTGGCGGTGTTTGGAATGACGTTGATGATGATCAGTTAAGAAGAATATCTAAATTCTGTGACAAGATGGAAGAAAATATGAAGAAATATCATAGTCTTGTCGGAATGAATAAGATCTTCAGAGAGAGAACTGCTAATGTTGGTGTTGTTAATGAAAAGATGGCCTATCAGTACGGTGCGACTGGTGCAGTTTTAAGAGGATCTGGTGTTAAGTGGGATTTAAGAAAAGATAGAACTTACGGAATATATGATAAGTTTGACTTTGATGTTCCAGTTGGTACTGGTGAAATGGGAACTCTTGGTGATTGTTGGGATCGATACGACGTAAGAGTTAGAGAAGTATTTGAATCAATCAAAATAATTAGACAGGCCTTAGAGGGAATTGAAGCTGGACCGATTATGGGAAAAGTTTCAAAAATCATTAAACCACCTAAAGGTGAAATTTATATGAGAACTGAGTGCCCAAGAGGTGAACTTGGTTATCATCTTGTATCAGATGGCAAGGCTAAGCCATACAGACTTAAAGTAAAGTCTTCATGTTTTACACACGTGTCAATGCTAGGCGAATTAGGTAAGGGACAAATGATTGCCGACTTCGTTGCCACTATTGGTAGTATTGATATTGTTCTAGGAGAGGTTGACAGATGAGCGCACAAAAAGAAATAACTTTCGCGACTGATGATGAATTAACATTTGGTAAGTGGCTTAATAATATTTGGGTTGGTTTATCTACAGTTCTTAAGGGAATGGGGATAACTTTCAAGTACATTTATAATGTAAAGCCAGTGACAATTGAATATCCAGAGGTAAGAGAAGAGCTTCCTGCAAACTCTCGATCAAGACTTTTCAATGATGCTGAAAATTGCATTTCTTGTTATCAATGTGCCACGGCATGCCCTGTTGATTGTATCTATATTACCGCAAAGAGAAGAGAGATGGATGCTCCGGCGCTTAAGACAAGTGATGGAACAGCTATTAAGTTAGACCTTCTTCAGTACACAATTGATACGGCCTTATGTTGTTACTGTGGACTTTGTACAACTGTCTGTCCTACTGAGTGTCTAACTCATACAACAGATTATGAATTTGCTCAGTATACTTTAGATGAAATGAAGTATGACTACCTTGCTACTGATATCAGAGCTTGGAGAGAGAGAATTGTTAAATAACGTATACTAAATTAAATCAATAACTTAAGGGCCTATTATGGCCCTTTTTTTATTTCTACTCAATTAAATCTCTGTAATGATTTCAAGGTTGCTTATTTAGTTGTCGCACTGTGTTACCTTCAGGCACTTATTAACTTGAAGGTATATATGTTATTAAAACTATTAGTAGTATTTTCTACATTGCTTTATTCATCTCTCTCTTTTTCTAGTGATTTCATTTTCAAAACAGAGGTCAATAGTAAAGCAGAGTATAAGATCGATCTAAAGTTCAGCTTTGACCAAACTGACTTAAGAGATGTGTTACCAGGCTACCTCTTTTCAAATGAGTTGCAAACAACCATCGATCAGAGAACACGTAGATTTCATATCGAATCAAGAAATAGAAGACTCTACACAGAGCTAAATAAGAAGAATTATTTTAAAGTCGTTGTAGATGCGACCCAATATGGAAAAGATGTTGAAGTTAGATATAAGTGCAGTCTTATTAACTTTGAAAATGAGTTCTCCTTATCTTGCAATTATGATGGATTAGATGATGGTATTCCATTTATCTCTGTCGACCCAATCGTGAGATCTTCCTATGGGTTAAAATGTGAAAGAGATGTTGACTCGCAAAAGATTGATTGTGATTTCTCTATGACAGGTAAAACTAAAGACTTTAATTATGTTTTCATCAAAAGAACAGCAGACCGTCTCGCCATAAGTGGCATGTCCGTAGTTGTCTCAAGTTATTATAAAGCTTTTCTTGCGTTAAGTGCGGGTGATGTCAATGGATATCAGTCTTATAAAAGTGACTCCTTTTTTCAATCGAAAATAGCGCATTTAAGAAAGAATTACTTTAGATATATGAAGTTAGATAGACTACAAAAGCGTTCTCATATTGAGAGAGGGCAAAAGTAAGTGAAAAATATTTTGATCTTAAACATATTTTACTCTTTCTTTGCAATTGCTCTCGCAGGCGATATGTATACATATCAACAAGATTCCCTTCAATACAGTGATCAGACTGGAGATTATCTCTTACATGATCTTCGCCAAGAATTCAGTGATTTAAATAGACTTTCAAAAATGCTCACCGGCCGCTTGAATGAGCTACTTATAGAAGATCGAAGTAAGTTTGAATTCTACCAAAATGAATTAGAATATTCCTCTAAAGACACTAATGACACTAAAGTGGAGATACACTTAGAAAGCACGAGCAGACCTTTCACTTCAAAGGCCCTTTACAATAACTTAATTAACTCGATAGAGCGTTATAACTCAAGCGCCCCATCACCTGCCCGAATGGGACAATGCCATAAATGGTCTAGAGAATTCAAAAATGATGCTAACACCTCTATAAAAATCCGCTCCATGGGGAAACTCTTAACTGCGCTTTCTTTAGGTGTAACATCTCAATACCTATCAACAGGAAAAGAGATTGATCTTAAGAACTGGATCTTATCCCAAGAGAATAGATCCGTTACATTAAGTAAAATATTCTATGAAAGCCTACTTCTAAATAATGGAGATATCTACCTTTCCTCACTGACTATTGAGAATGTCCTATCCCGCTATTGGCGTGCAAAGAATAGAGAAAGTCTAGAACTTACACAAAAGCTTTCTTCTATTACAACGATATTAAATGACTCTGGTGATATTTTCGGAAGTTGGTATCATTTGTGGGGAATGATGACTTATGGAATGTGCTATGGATCGGCTAAGTCTTATCTCATGGGAGCAATTGAAACTATTGGAAGTCATTTTTCATATTCTTTTGCTCCTGAGCCTCAGCAAGATTACATTAATGAAATGGCGGGGCCAGTTGGAGCAAAGCTTGCAAAAACTATTGATAATTTAGGTCATAGCGATTCCGTAAAATTAGTTGGTCTTGATTTTCCAAAAAAGTCTTTTAATTATTTAAAAGCAACTTTAGAGGGAGATGAACTTCATCTTAAATCAAACTTTAAAAAGTTAAGATATTGTCATCTTCTCATTAACACTTATGATCAGCATGGTGCACGTCTTCATCGAGACTTCTATCTCTTTAAAACAATACCTTCTAAAAGTTATATTAAATTTAAGATTGAGGATGCTCTAAGCACTCAAAAGATCCATGTAGCACTTGATAAGTGTTTTACGGAGAGTATATGAAAAAATCACTTAAACTTCTCTTGCTAGTTTCACTTTCTTTAACACTTAAGGCAAGTGACTTTAAACTTTCTCTTGAGCACTTCGTTGATTACTATGATGTGAATAGAGTTATTGAACCAACATCTCCTATATTAGGCGCTGAACTTGTAAAGAAGCTAAAAGAGTCAGAAGATCACCCTAAAAACATATATAAAAATATTCTTGAGCAAAATCCTAATATTGAAAAAAATTTAAAGACATCACTTCATGCTTACTTACTTACGATGAAGCCTGGATTAGAGAAATACTGTTCACAAAAAAGCATTGTCGCTCGCTATGATAATCTTACAATGGTAGAGCATGCGGCTATTCCTAATGAAGTGATCTCGCCCTTACGAAATGATTATCTTGATAATATGGCAACAACATTTGAGCTTCCAAGTATTGAGACGGATGTTTTAAAACTTGCTGATGAATATCAAGAGCAAAAATATCAATGTACATCTGTCAATAAATTAAAGAGGCTTGAATACAAACTTGAAAAAATGTGTCTTGGAATGAAGTCTTGTATAAAAGCAAGAAAACTTAATTCTATATTAAGTAGCGCTGAAGCAGCCTACCCAAGAGTTCAATACGGTATCAATGGTTTCACAAAGTATGTC
>DDIK01000197.1 GCA_002338505.1 Bacteriovorax sp. UBA1852 | reverse complement strand
AGGGCGTCTACCATTAAAATAGCATCAGCTTTTAGGTTTTCTCCAATGAGAGAGGCGATATCCATCATATACTTTCTAAATAAGAGTGTGCGATAGTCTTCTTTGCAAACTTTTGCAATATGCGCCTGAACTTCTCCAAAAGGGACCACGTAAAGGGCCGTACCATTTTGAAATTGAGAAAGGCGCTTCATGAGTGCAAAGATTTTATCTTTTACTTCATGGCCTACATAAGGATAAGCATGAAAGAAAACAAAGTGTTGTTTTGCTCCTCGCTTTGCCATCATATAACTAGCAACTGGTGAGTCTATACCACCAGAGAGTAGAGTGATGAGACTGCCGTTTGTGCCAACTGGCAACCCTCCCATTGCATAATATCTCTTAAAAGAGAAATAGGAGAAGTCGTTCATGATCTTAATATCAATGAAGAGATCAGGTTTTTTTACATCGACTATTTTGTCTGTCTGTTTTAAGACTCTTTCTGCTACAAAGCGATTAATTGCATCACTACCCATTGGGTAGCGCTTATCTACACGCTTTGATCTAATCTTAAATGTTTTCACATCTTCTTGTTCTTTAACACTTTCTACAATGATTTTTGAAATCTCTTCAAGATCAAGACTACCTTTGACGATTGGAAGAATTGAGTGGACTCCAGGAGTATCGCAGAGTCTTATGATGAGGTCTTCACTAAATCCCTCTTCACATTTTGCAAGAAATCTCTGTTGCTCATTAAAGATCGTAAACTCATCTTTAATGTAGTATTTGATTACTTTTCTAATATTTGCCTTGAGTGTCGTGTAGTAAGTTTTTCTATTCTTACCTTTTAGCCACGCCTCATCAACATTGATGACAATATCTTTAAAATTCATGGGACCTACTTAATGAGAAATGAGAGAGACTGAATACAGTCATTAAATATAGAGATAAATTCTTCAACTTCTTGATCTGTCGTTTTTTGACTGAGTGAAATTCTTAGAACATTTCTTTGCTCAGATTCTTTAATTCCAAGTCCAATGAGCATTTTATTCTTCACCTTCACTTTAGATGAACATGCTGTTGAAGATGATACGAAGACGTTCTTTTCTTCAAGTGATCTTAAGAGAACGTCGCTAGGAAGTCCTTTGAAGATCATTGTGTTGATAAAAGGTGAGCAGTCATCTTCAGTTTCAGCAAAAGGAAAGCTAATATTCTTATGCATCTGACAAAGACTATCTCGCAGCTTTTGAGATTGCTTTTGTGAGTGGTCGTATTTAGCTTCGATATCAGAAGTTGATATCTCTAGTGCCTTTACAATTCCTTTTATGAGAGGTGTTGAAGGCGTAGAGGCCCGTACATTGAGCTCATGTCCACCACCATTAATAAGAGGATTTAGTTTTGCATCTTTTTTAAAGACTAGCGCAGCAATTCCACGTGGCCCACCAAACTTATGTGCCGCCATAACAAGATAATCAATTTGAGAATCTTTTAATGTGATTGGAACTTTCCCAACACCTTGCGCGGAATCTACAAGGACTCTGACATCACTTTTGAGTTCTTTACATTTCTTGCTTAACTTCTCAACATCTCTGATTTGACCAGACTGAGAATTTACATGGCTAATGACCACAAGCTCTGTATTTTCTGTGATTTCTTCACAGATGTCTTGCGAGTCTAGAATATGAACACCTGATGTTTTCATACAATTTGTCACGCTAGGATGATCACTTAAGTAGTGGAGAATTGCATCATCATGGTTGTATAAGTAAGTCTTTAAGACTTGATTATTTGATTCCGTCGCAGAAGAGGTAAAGATCACATCATATTGTGATGGATCGGCATCGAGAAGCTCAAGAACCTTCATTCTTGCTTCAGTGATGTCATTGGCCATCTCTTTTCCAAGTCTGTGCTGACTTGCTGGATTAGCAAAGTCTTCAGCGTAGCTTGAAGCGAGAAGTTTTATAACTTCTGGGTGTACGGGTGTTGTGGCTGCATGGTCAAAGTAAAGCATAATTGATTTGTCTCATAAAAGTCTATTTACGAAACTTACACTGTTACGGCGTCTGGGTCAAAGCAACCTTGAGAATTTGTTAATTTTTACAGGTCTAGAATTTGTACGGACTCAAATCCTCAGGGTAGGGCTTAAACAACTTTTGGTGTTTGAGATAAACCTTTGCTCTATCATCAAGATGGCCGTCTATGAGAAAATCCATCACCTCCAGCAGTGTTTGGTAGCTTATCTTGTGTTGACGATAGGCTTCCATCTTCTCTAGCAGGTTTTCCTTCTCCTTGGCGGATAGATCTTTCTTAAAGTAACCAAGAAGATGCTGATAAACATTCACGCGTTTCTTCTTTGTTGGACGATGATTTTTAATCGTCTCCATAAAGGATTTCATATAATCTTGCTTTTGTTTTTCTTCATCATCAGACTTTGAAGCAAGTTTACCAAGCTCTTTGACAAGTGCAGGGTGATGCTCCATGAGGAGATACTTATATTCACTGTGAAAACGTTGGATTTCTGAGGTCTTGGCCACTAGCTTTCTCAGTTCAAAGTGTGCATAAACTTGTTTTACAAAGAGGTCTTTATACTCTGTTTCAAAGAGTAGACCACTATCTATAGTCGGGAAGTTAAAGTTACTATCAAGGACCTGGGCCGCAAATAGTCCTGCTCCCTTGCCATCGGCATAACCTGTTTTTGAATTGTAGTGCTTGGCGGTTATAACTCCACAGCTAGGAGACTTTCTGGCCAAGATAAATCCATCAAGTTCGGGCATACTGCTAAGGATCTTTTTTGAGGCCTCATTAATACTCTGTGTGTGATCAATTTTACTCTTTGTCTCTATAAGTGAAGTCTCACCACTATCGTTATCAACAATAACCCTTAGAATCTCACGCGGACTACCGAGTCCCATCATCATCTCAGGACAAACCGGATGAAAATCGACATGAGGTGCTAGATGATTGGATACCCACTTATCTCTGAAGTGGCCTCCATCATATCTAACATTTTCTCCTAATAGACAGGCGCTGACGCCAATTTTTGGTTTGTGGCTTGGTATTTTCATAGCTATAGTATAGACGAATTCCATTAAAGACCAAGTTAGACGGAACATATACATTAATGAAGATTCAGATACTTATATTATTTTTATTTCTTATTTCATGTAAGACAGAGAAAGAGATAATTAAGAACCACCTCAATCAAGTAAGTGGCCCTTATTCTCATTTAGATCCACAGATTGTTTCAGGACTATCGGCGAGTCTGATTTTAGCTAAGGTTCATGAGCCGCTTTATGAGATAAATCCTTATATGGCGCCATTTGATTTGAGACCTTTACTAGCGAAGAGTTTACCAAAGATTAGTAAAGATGGGCTGACATACTTAATTGAGCTTAAAGAGAATATTCAATATCATCCTTGCCAATGTTTTACAGGGCCTAGATATCTGAAGGCTTCTGATCTTGTAAATTCATTTAAGAGAATGTCTGATCCACGACTTCTATCACCGCATTTTGCATACTTTTCAAAATACATTAAAGGAATGAAACAGTGGTATGAGTTACAAAAAGAAAGAGGTACTACTGATTATAATATTCCCTTGAAAGGGCTCAGAGCAAAGTCTCAGAATACTCTGGAGATAACTCTTACTAAGCCTAATCTCGACTTCACTTATCTTCTTACTTCTCCAAATATTGCACCTACGCCAATAGAGCTTATTAAATACTATAAGAATGATTTGAGTAATATTGCTATTGGTACAGGCCCATTTCGTCTGCACAAAGAAGTAAAGAATCACAGACTAGAATTCGAGAAATTTGAAAATTATCATCCTATGTTCTTTCCCTCTCGCTCTCATCCCAAATATGAACAAGTCATTAAAGAGAATAGTGGGAGGAGACTTCCGCTTTTAAATTCAATCACGACAACAATTTCAAAAGAATCTCAGACATCTTGGCTTAATCTCTTAAAAGGAAACCTTGATTATCTTGAGGTGGAAAAAGACAATCATCAGGATGCTTTTTCTGGTCGAATGATTTCACCTGAGCTTAAAAAGAAAGGCTTCGTCATTGGTCGAGACAATGGACAAGGCAATCTCTATTATTTTGGCTTTAATAATCAATTGTCCCCTTTAAATAATTCTGATGTGAGAAGGGCAATAGCAAAAGCCTTTGATTATAAGAGATATAATGAGCTCTTCTTTAATTCTCAAGCTATCAAGGCTTCGAGCTTTCTGCCACCAGGGATTCCTGGTAATATGAATCCTCCTAAAACTCATTTTCATCAGAAAAATTTAAAAGAGGCAAGGGAGTTACTTAAGCCCCATCTAAAAAGTCTTAGACCTTTGAGGATGATCGTTAAGAATAAAACAGTCTCTCGCCAAGTAGGGGAGTTCTTAAAGAGTGAGCTTAAAAAAGTAGGAATTGAAGTGATCCTTGAAACAGTCAGTTTTCCCGAACTCTTAAAGAGAGCGACAAAGGGAGACTATGATATTTTCTATCTCTCTTGGTACGTTGGACTTCCTAAAGGGTTGGAGTTCTTTGAACTTCTTTATGGTAAAAATTATCCTGGCTCTTATAATCGCTTTGGATATCAAAGTAATTCGTTTGATGAGATCTTTCAGGAAGCTCGCCAGACATTAAGTGAAAAGAAGCAATCTCATCTTGTTTCAAAACTTAATAAGATTGCTATCAAGGACTTTCCTTTCATGCCCTTAGTGCACCAAAGAAGTATATTTATAAGAAAGAACAATTTAAGAAATTTCATCCCTTCTAATCAAATGGGAGGTCTTGAGAAATTCTACGAGATAAAGGATAACAAGTGGCAAGAATCAAAATAGCGATACCTCAAACAGAGTCTCTATACACAACATCCATTCCTCTCACTGTTAATTTTATTAATTATGGTGGACACATGGGAAATGATGCCATTCTCACTCTTTGTCAGGAAGCTCGACTACGTTATATGGAGAGTATAGAGATGAGTGAACTACAGTTTCATGGACATTCTCTTATCCAGGCAGACGCTGCTATCGTTTACAAGGCCGAGGCCTTTCGTGGTGATAATTTAGAGTTTGAACTCTTTATGGAAGACCATCATAAGTATGGCTTTGATTTTGTTTATCTTATTAAGTGTGGTGACAAGGAAATAGCTAGAGCAAAGACAGGGATGATTTTCTTTGATTATGAGAAGAGGAAAGTTTCTTTGAGTCCGCTTTATTCAATCAATCATAGATCTTGATAAACTCTTTTGGTACATGACTTGGAACTTTAAACTCAAACATCTCTTGTTTTATTTTCTTAGAGTCTGCAAGCCCCAGAGGCTCAAAAACATATTTCTTAAGAATAAGGTCTATTTTATTTGGCTCGCCTTCAATAAGAGTATCAATAATATGTTCATACTCTTGTGAACTTGAATGCTTTAAAGACATTAATGCATATTTTAAATTAGTCTTTACAAGACTTTCAAAATTCATTGGTGTGAAGGTTGCTTTACTTAATTCACTTAAAATTTCTGTGGGAAGTTTTGCAAGCTCAGTCTCAGTTGCATCAGTCCCACTATTTCGAAAGGCTTTTAGCTGCGCCTGAGCAGCGCTATGTTTTTGACGCATATTCAAGAAGTTTGCTAATTCTCGTGGATACATATTAAAAGGTGAAATCCAGCCATGTTGAAACCCGTATTCCTTATTAAGGTGGAGCCCTAGTCCTCCATAGGACATACCAAACCGGCGTGCCTGGTGTCGTGGAAAATCTTTACCAATGAACTTTACAAAAAAGAATACGTTATCATCCGACTTTAAAAACTCTCTATTATAATTATAAGTATTTTGAGCACCACGACCTAATTTTCGTGAACTTAATAGTCTGTCACCTTCAATCGGCTCACCTGTTCTTGGATGGGAGCGATTATGTACAAAAATTATCTCAAGTGAATCTACTACTTCTGATACTTCGGCTGATACGCTTGAATTTGTTAAAATATATTCTTCGAGATTTTTAGCGCTGAGTTTACCAAGGTCACTATATGAGTTTGTAGTACTGCTTCTGACATTCATTCTCTCAAGTGATTCCTTAAGTGATTTGACTTGATCACTATTTCTATAAATGCTGCTAATGGCACTATAGCAGTTTATATCGGAGGCATTTACTATAGATGTACAAATGAGAAAGAGTAAGAGTAGAAAATTTATTAAAGTCTTTTTATTCGAACTATTCATTTTAAGGCTCTCTCATCAAGTTACTTTCATTTTGCTATTGCTCTTTATACTGCCATTTTTTAAATTATTTTGGAGACTACCAATCAAAATGAGTAGATATTATATGTTGTAGATTTAGACAGTCTCATGTCTCTCAGTTCTGCAAATCGCTTATTTCTTGGCCTTGTTCTTGCTTATAAACTCATTAACTATATTAATTGAAGTCTAAACGACCAAATTTGATGCCAAAACTGTCTAAAACTTAGCCAGTTGGTCATTAAAAAAACAAGGAGTAAGAATGAAAATTTCAACACAAGTAAAAACAAAGATAATTACTTTATCGTTTCTTGTCATTGCTTCGGGATGTAGTGACAAGAAGGCAACAAGTATTGACTATCAAGCTCCAACGAATGATGAGAATACTTCAAAGGAAGAAATAAATACAGAAGAAGTCACTCAATCAGATGTACAGGATAGCTCATCAGCAAAAGATCTTGATACCGAAGCTGATGACGTTACAGCTGCGAGAGATGATATTTATTCTAATAGAGACACAACCGACCGCGATGAAAATCAAGATATTTATAACGACATGATTAACGCCCTAAATGTAGGCCAGACTATTTCCAATCAACTTGATGATCAAGTAAACAAGGATATGGACGAACTTGCTAAGGATACAAGTGATCACGTGCAAGCGTCTCTAATCGTTGGTGAATCGACAGGTGAATTCATAGAACGTTACCTCGAACTAGGTACCGTTGATACTAAAGAAGCGGTTATCCAAAGAGATTTGATAGTTTCGAAACTAGTTGAATTAAAGTCGCTTGATAGTGAGAAGTTCTTTTCCATCTCAGAAACTTATACTGAATTCGATTTCGGTGAAGTGCAAAATGAATTTGCAATAATTTCCCTACGTAAGAAAATTGAAAATTATATTAACAGAGAAGAAAAAGCTGATCTTAAAGACAAAGATATAGCTTTAGAGAGTATCGTTCAAGATATTGATAAGGATCTCGAAACTGCCAGATATTCTATTCATGATTTAACGATTCTTGATTACGATGCAAGCTTTTATTTAGCACTAGACCTAGCTGCTTATAGTCGTTTTCATGAGGTAAAGATCGGAGATACGCAAAAACTATTTAATAATTTAGAGACAGCGCAGATTAAAAATATTTTAAAGAGTGTTGGAAACTTTATGTATAGTGATTATAGAAATGACGTACTTCTAAATCTTATGAAGAAGAATAAAGATACGTTTTCAAACTACTTTGTGGATAACTTTAAGAGCTCTAACTATAATTTATCTTACTCTGAATTTCATAAAGACCTAAAAGAATTTACAGACAACGATATGATGAAAGGTGTTGTTAAGGATACTTTCATTAAGTATATGAAAGGTGAAGAGGTAAGTACAAATGAGATTGCGAATGCACTTTTCATTGTAGGTTCACAATTTGATAATTATTCTAGTGTAAATGAAGTTACGCCGGCGCTAGTCTCATACCTTGTTAAAGAGAGAGAAGAATATGACCCAAGTACTGTTCTTGATATGAGGAATGTTGCCAAGGCCCTAGCAAAGTCACAAGAAGGAAGAATTCATCTAGAGACAAGGTTATCGGATAAAATTAAAACTCCACATGATGCTAGGCTTGCTGTTGAAATTTTAGAGGGTGCCCTCTACGATGAAGACCTTAAGGATTCTCTTGGACAAGAATTTATTGAAGATGTTATTTCAAATCTTGCTACAGATGTACTTGGACTTAAAACTCTCGATATTCAGAGCGTTAATGAATTTAATATCACTGAAGATATCAAGCAGATTAAAGTTGTTTGGATCAAAGGGATTTCAAAACCACAGATCCTTAAGAAATTGAAGAAGTTTGATAAGTTTCTTATCGACTCTTAGATCAATCGAGTTATAAGTACAAGGTTGATCTAGTAGCCTCAAGGGGAATATTTTATATGAAGCAGTTAGTGTTATTATTACTTCTTATAAGTTGCTGCGCTTTTCAAGCGTCAGCAGCCGCAGGTGTTAAGTCGAGTTGTATGAATGCACTGAAGGCTATTGCTGGTAAACAGTCAGTAACTAGAGAATCCCTAGACGTTCGTGAAGACTTTTTACTGAAAAATGCTCGTCAAGGTTTTGACCGTGTCAATTTTGAGGCATTTAGTGATCTCGACTATGTTAAAATTATGTTTCCTGACAGAATGAATGATCAAGGAATGATCCGGGGAGTTAAACTAGAAAATGTGGCCCAAGTTAACACTCTAGAGACTGATCTAGGTGAAGTTTTTGAGATCATTTTTGAACAGCCCAACACTTTTTCATATTTCAAACTTGATTCTTCAGGAGTCGTAAATATCGATGCACCTAAAAAATTCAAGTATTCTAGAACTTATTATTCGTCAAATACGGTTAATCTTCGAACACCGAAATCTTATATTTTAGAATCGAAAGATGGATATAAATATACTTACAATATTGTAGAAAGACGGCATAGCACTTTTATAGAGTCTAACGATAGTGTAATTGAGCTACCAGACTATGATGGAGATGTAATAGATATAGAAATTGTGAAAGTTAAAAATACTGGAGAAGTTCTTAAGGTATACTTTGATGAAGATGCTTCCAAAGCTTTTAGACTTTATCAGTATGATCATTCTTTAAAACAAATTGTAGAAATTAACTTTTAGAGTAAATGTCACTATTTTTAAAAGCTATATAGTTATCGATCAGCAACAATTGGAAATTGAAGAAGTTTGATAAGTTTCTTATCGACTAATGTTAGTTTTTTATAGGAGTAAGTTTTTGATGAATATTTTTATACTGACTTTGTTCTCACTATTAACTTTTTCAAGTCAAGCTGTGAATACAGGTGAAATTACATTAAATGAAAAAGCAACGAGTAAATCTAGATCTTCCAAAGAAAATAGAGAAGGAAAACGGCTATATCTTGGCTTCAGTATTGGTCGAGCCCTCGGACTAGGGGCTTCATCAGGTGAAATTAATTATTACCATAATTCAAACTTTGTTTCTTTCTTTAGATTTGGGGCGGTTCAAAGTGAGGAACATTTGGACGATGGATTTACTGGAGCAAAGTTTTTGAAGCTAGGAGTGAAGAAGTACACTGGTAATTCGTTTTATTATACTATAGGTGTTTTTCACAGGCAGTTAGATACTAGGGTGTTTAAATGGGATAATTCTCAGAACTACACGATACATGAATCTATGTTCAGAGACCTTGGCGTTTCAACCTCAATTGGAAATCATTGGCATTGGAAAAACTTTTCTTTAAATATTGATTACATAGGAATAAATAGAACTCTTGTCGAGATAGATGAAATGACAAAGCCATTTAAAAGAGTTACTAAGCTTACATTTTCGATATTAAATCTCGGTCTAGGTTATGCTTTCTAGATTTTCTTTGCTTTATTTAACAAACTCATACTAATAAAAATAATCGCAGCACCTATCGCCTCATAGATTGTGAAAAAAGCCTTATTAATAACAATATCTAATATAATAGCAACAGCTGGAACAAAGAAAGTAACACTCGAGGCCCTAATAGGGCCTATTTCTTTTATAAGCCTAAAAAAGATAATAAATGCAATACAAGTTGAAAAAAGTGAAAGATAGAGAACACTTAAAGCGTTTACTGGCTTTAGTAGTAAACTAAGATCAATCGGTCCTTCTATAATGAGAACAAGAGCAAAGAGATAGAGAGAGGATGCGATGTGCTGAATAACAAGATTTTGCTCAGTCGTTACAACCTTATTATGAGCAAGATATTTCCTATTAAGATTTATTCCTATCGCATATGAAAATGACATAACGATAATGGCACAAAGTCCCATAATTTCTTCAACTTTACCTTCCATTGTAACCTTTGGACCAAAGATAAAGAGAATTCCTATGAAGCCAAGGATGAGTCCAAGCACTTTTGCTTGAGTTATTCGCTGTTCATGCTTAAAGATAAAGATTGCTAATATTGTTGTCCAAAATGGAACTGTTCCATTGAGAAGACCTGCTAAGCTTGGAGCTATATACATCTCTCCCCAAAATAGCAGACTAAAAGGCACGCCAATAGAGATGACTCCAGTGAACATAGAGAGTAATATCTCTTTAAAGAGTGCAGGGTCTTTTTTTAAGCGTAGTTTTCTTATAAAGAACAGACTCAAAAAGATAAGAGCGAAGAAAACCCTATAAAAAGCAGCCGTAAATGGGCTGACATCATGAATTAAGTATTTAATAGCAACAAATGAGCCGCCCCAAAATATCGCTAAGAGAAGAAAGAGAATATTATTTAACATTTTTACGCGCTTTGTTGAGTAACTTTAAAAAATTAATGATAGCATTTTTACATGTACAAGTTTACTTATTTTATCTTAATCATTTTAACGTTTTCCACAGTTGCTCAATCATCTATTAAAGATGACCTAAACAGAGAACTAGAAGGACCCTATCTTAGGGGCCTTATTGATTCATTAGGTTGTGAAGCTGATGAGTGCTTAGAAAATCAGTCTAGTTATCGAATATTTAAAGCGACTAATAAAGACGTTTGTTTCCCGAGCACTAATTGTGAATTCTATAAGTGCATGGAAAAGAAATATCAATGTGCAGATGTTGATGTGAATTACTTTACTGAATTGGCCTATCCAACTTGTTCGACTTATGTGCAAAATATGAAGAAAGATTATTTTACACCAAAAGGCCAAGAGTGGATTTATGAAGTAATGGTCTGTCTTCAAAAAGGCCTTGTCAAAGAGTGTGAGGTTGAGGGGAATTGCAATCAAAATACTCGTAAGAAGAAATGTGATCATATCGTAGATTATACACTAAACTTTCACCCAAGTTGCTACATTGATAGTGGAGTAGGTGTCTGTAATCTTCCCTTAAAAGATAAGATAAATATTTGGCGTACTGTTGGAAAGTTTTTAACAGCTGACGAGCGCGAACAGGCGTATCGTGTGATCTTTAAATGTATTACTGGAGAAGAAAATGAGTAAAGTAGCGTTAGTAACTGGAGCAAATCGTGGTATTGGGCTGGCCATATCAAGACAGCTTTCTAGCGAGGGGTTAAAACTCATTCTTGCCGTTAGAGATCTTAAGTATAAAGAAGAGCTTCTTTCAGAGTTTCCTCAAGCTAAAATTGTAAAAATTGATCTCAATAATCCTCACTCTATCGAAGAAGAAATAAGTGAGTTTGCCTCAGAGGTTGATGTCCTTATTAATAATGCTGGAGTGCTCTTTAGTGCAGATAAGCTCCTTGAGTCATCGTCAACATTCTATGAAAGTATGCAAGTGATGCTAGAGTCACCGTATGAACTCATTAAGAAAATCGCTCCATATATGATTGAGAAAAAGTTTGGAAGAATTGTTAATGTTTCTTCTGGATGGGGATCTTTTGGTGAGAGTCTAGGTGGCCCTCATGCCTATGGTGTGGCGAAAGCTTCTCTTAATGCCTTAACCGTTGCATTAAATAGAGAATTACCTGATAATGTTAAAATAAATGCCATGTGCCCAGGTTGGGTGAAGACAAGAATGGGCGGAGAAGCCGCACCTCGAACTCCTGAGTTTGGAGCAAAGATGGCAATACACCTTGCTACACTCGATGAAAACGGACCAAGCGGAAAGTTTCTTAGGATGAGTGATGAACAAGAGATTGTAGAGGTTCCTTGGTAGGGAGGTTGTTATTTTTAGTAAAATTTTTAAAAAGGTTGAAGGCGTCGTTCTCCAACCTCAAGAAGATGAATCAGTATCAGGAACTTTAGAGATAAATGATCTTGAATTATTCTATTACATAAAAAAGAACGATGATAAATCAGCTAATAATGAAGATGCTCTTTATATCTATCATAATGGCGATGATATCGTCTTTGGTACTTGTGATGGAGCAGGTGGTTATCCTGATGGGGATAAGGCCTCAAAACTTATTTGTGAAAAAGCATCTGAGTTTCTCACAGACTCCAATGTCGACACATTAGATAAAGTTGATGAAATTAATACAGAACTAAAAAAGAAAGTAAAAAAAGGTAAGTCTACTTTTACCCTTTGCCGCTACCATGAAGGCTTTTTTAAGTTTTCAAGTATTGGAGATTCTGAAGTTTCAATTTTTAATGAAGAACATACTTTCTACCAAAGCATTTCTCATTCACCAATTGGGTTTCAGGTTCAGGCAGGAATGCTAGATGAAGAAGAGGCCTTACTAGAGCCAGGCAGAAATATTGTCTCTTTTCTTATGGGGGATGAAGTCTATCATGTTGACTCTAGTTCAAAGCTTAAGTTTGATAAGAGTATGATTGCAGTCTGTGGCTCAGATGGCTTATTTGATAATTTTACATTTTCTGAAGTTGAAGACTTATTACTTGAAGATTTTAAAGAAGGTTGTGAGCAATTAAAAGAGGCGTGTGATAAGCAAGAAAATCAAGATACTTGGTATAAAGACGACGATATAAGTTTCATCATCGCAAGAAAGAAATAAGAAAGCCCGCAATCGCGGGCTTTTCAGTTATGACTTAGTCTTATTACAACAAGACTTTCCTGAACTCTTTGCAGTTCTTTCACATGAACCACTGCTGCATGCTTTTGCTTTCTTATCTGACTTTGAACAATCAGAACTTTTGCAAGAAGATTTTGATTTGTCCCTCTTACATTGACCGTCTTTGCAAGTCATAGTCTTATCTGTTTTACAACAGCTCTTCTTACCACCGAGGTGTGAGCATGATGTAAAAGACATTAAACCGATAAATAGTACTAATAAATTTAAAATTTTCATTAAATATCTCCTTTTCTATGAATTTCTTCTTTCACAATTATAATAGTTTTTCATATTATATCTAAGCTTGTAAATTATACCTGACAGTAAGTTGACATTTTTTATCTATTTTTAAGGAAATACCATGAATGACTTCTATAACACTAAGCTTTTGCCATTAATAAATTATGTTGAGAAGAACCAACATATTATGCTGTTACTTCTGAGTATCTTCTTCTTGCTAGTTGCCTATATTGTAAAAAAAATCATTTTTAAAACAGTAGATAGAGATAATAGTCTCGATTCTAACGATAAGATTGTTTCTAAGGCAGGCTACGCAAATACCATCAATCTCTCATATCTTATTATCCTAGCGATTATTTGGTTTTCAAGTTTACAAAGTGCTTTTGTCTCACTCTTTGCTATCGCTGCAGCTTTGGCCATCGCTACTAAAGAGCTTATTATGTGTTTCATGGGTGGGGTACTAATTAAGATAAACCATCACTTTAAAATAACAGATCGTATTCAAGTTCATGGAGTTCGAGGTTTTGTTATTGAAAAAAATCTTACGACCACAAAGATTTTAGAGATTGGGCCTGAAAAATACTCTCAGCAAACAACGGGAAAAGTAATTACCATTCCTAATAGCTTAATGCTAAATAAGTCAGTTATTAATGAGTCATATTTTAAAGGTTTTTCTATCAAGACCTTTAATTTTAAAATGCCAAAGGAGCTCGACTTTGAAGAAATTGAAGTTGAAGTTCTTAAGTGGGGAAAAGATATTAGCGAGGGCTATTATCAGGAAGCAAAAACCTCAATCAAAGAAATCTGCCAAAGAGAAGGGATTGTCCTTCCATCTATGTCTCCTCGGACAAAGATAGCCCTAGATGAAAATAATGACTGTATTCTCATTTTAAAAATTCCAGTTAAAAATAAGGTCATTGCAGATATTGAACAAGAGATCTTAAGAAAGTACTACAGACTTATTAGTTCAAAACTTAAAGAAGTTAAGGCCCAAGAGCAAACACCGACAGTTGTATAAAACCTTAAAAGCGAGACTTGATATGGATGAATTAGATAATGTAGAGAATTTAATCAGCGATGATAAAGAAGTTGAGAATATAATTATTCATGATGAGCAGTCGCTACTTGATTTAAAAGATCGACAACTTCTTGATAATGAGCTGTATAAGCTACTTCACGTTTCTCCTTTTGGGGCCGTCGTCCAGTTTAAACTCTCAAAGGACTCTAGTTTTAAAGTTCTTTTTTCAATAGAGAGTTCACATCTTAACTATTCTCACGAGTTTTCTGGAGATTCAATTGATGAAATTCTTGAAGAGATTGAATTTCGTTTCACAAAAGTCTTAAACAAATGGAAAAAATCTCGTTTTGATGAGTCAAGTGAAGACTAGACTTGTTAGAAATATAATAAAGATAACTTGTGGTCTTTTATTCTTATTGGCCATGGAGCTCTTTCTTACTTATGTTACTCCATTTGTCCCTCATGAACCGCAAATAAAACAGGAGCGATTCACACACAGTTTAGTTCAGAACATGTTGATTTCTCAAAAGTGTTTTGGGCTTCAGGGGCGATGTGAAATAGATGAGATAGGTGTAACTTTTCATTTAAGTTTTACAGGCTTTACGCTTGCTATTCCCTCTGCAAACTTTCTCAATATTACAGGCTGGGGTGATCGAAAGGGCTGGAGGCTAGAAAAGACATATTTTGGAAGAAGAATCCTTTCTGTCTCTAATAGTGAAGGTGTTACGATTGCAACATTTCGACAGCTTCTTTTTAATAAGAGCTCTTATGGAGACTTTGGAAGTTACATTTCTTTTGATCAAGACAAAGGAAAGATATTCATTAGCAACAAGGTGTACGGGTTCTTTTCTGAAAATGAAGTCGGATGGGTAATTGAATATTAAGTTTACTGGATTTTCACTTTCTTTTCTTGGTTAAGGAAACAATTATTCTCTTTTGGTTAGTTTATTAAGATTTAAATCTTTCTATATCGTGTATTTCTCAAATGAGATTTTGGCGGATACAATTTTTAGAAGGAGTTGAATTATGGATAAATCAACAGCTAATATTGTTTCAAGGTTACTTTGTATTTCTCTATTGATCTATTTCCCGTTTGCCTATTCCATAGATATTGAAAGCTTCTACACGAGAGTAGAAGCGAGAAATATAAAGAGAGATGTGAGTGCTAGCCTTAGTCTTTTCTCGCTATCTGTGACGGAAGAATTAAAGAAAAAAGCAAAGTATAAAATACAGATAGAGAGAAGTCTTCTTGGTGAATATATTAGACAAGAATCTTGGGACCTCTCTTTAAATCTTGTTTCAGGGCTTGATGTTGGAGAGTTTGTATATCTGAATTCATCTCTTGGTGCAAAGTACATATTAAAGAGAAGATTCAAAACTCAAAAAGAAGCTATTAGAGCGAAAATAGTCAATCCTTCAAAGATACCTCTTCGTGCAAGAGATATTGATTTTTTAAAAGTCGGAAGTCAGCTTAGAGTACCTATAGAAATAAGGTTTGGAATTAAGTTAAGTCCTTCTACTTATGCAACAATGCATTTTTTAAAAGGTGAAGTTTTTGCAATTGTAAAAGGTATCGTAGATGTACACATTTTTAGAGAATCTAAGGATGTTGTCCGGTTGTCACTTATTGCAGGTACTGGCCATGAGTATGGAAGTAGGCTCGTGGGTGGTTTTCTTTCTCCCGAAATAGTCTTTAATGTTTTAAACTATGAGGTTGATAAAGTTTGGGAAGCCGACCTTTTTAATTGGACGAGAAAGATATCAAATATCAAAGGAACTCTGATTGATTATAGAATTAACTTAGGAAGTGAAACTGGGCGATTGTGCTATGAAAGCTTTTTTAAAAACTATTACAAACTTGAAGGCCCTAGTTTTTCTGAGAAAATTACAGATATGAGGCTTAAGTCCTTTAAAACTCTTCGTGATTGCTCTCTTGAGTCTCATGACGTAACAAGAGTCCTTGATTCTCGAATGAATATTAATAAACATCATGAAAGAAAGAAGGTGCAACTAGGCCTGTACAAACAAGATGCTAATTATCATCAATTCAACTTGTCTCTTGACTCAGATAAAATGATAGAGAATCTAAACTTTATTCAAAAGTCTTTAAAAAGAAAAAACTATCTCCCTTTTGTGAAGAATCATACAGAATTACTATTTGAGTTTGTTAATATTCAAAGTCAAAAATCAGGAGAGAGTGGCTATCAGTTTAGATATGTATTTAATGATTCAAAACTATCCAAGCTCGACATGGTCAATGGACTAGATTTTATTAATCTCTTGTCTCGAGAGGTTGGGGATCCATATGATCTCGCGGCCCTAAAGCGCTCTATAGTAGAAAATAAAGATATTGATATGAGATTAGACTATAGGTTTCAGCTTAAACTTAAACCAAAATCCTGTGAAATTTTTAAGTCTCAGTATTATCAACACTTCAAGCAACTAAGTATGAAGTACTCAGAACTTTTTAAAAAATTTTATAAAGCTCAAGGAAATACTATGATGAATACAAGAAGAATTGAGTCTCAGATAAATCAAGACGGACTTTCTTTCTGTCATCTATTAAACAATATTGCAGTTAAAGCATCTTTAAAAAATCTTAATCGCTCAGAATTCTTCTATCTCTTAGCTCCCTCTTTTATTTCTAAGCAGGCAAAATCATCAGTGCTTGATATCCATGTAAATAACGAACTCAGACAAACAAGATTTGGAGATAATACACATCAATTTTCAAGCTTTGATAAGATAAAATATTTTGATGAATTATTGGGACTATTTTAATTAATTTTTAACTTTCTCAGCTTCCTCTTCAATAGTTTTTAAAACTCTACCGATGCTATTTTCTATACTATTAAATACTTGAGATGTAAGAAGTGATTTATTGAGTAACCAGTGATCAGTGATACTAGTATAACGGTAGTGTATTTGTGTCTTATTTGGTTTTAATTTTTTAAAAGTAAATACAACTCTAGCCTTTTTAAACACGCTTTGTCTCGTTAAGGGATTTTTTATATATTTCTTTGCTTCCTCATCTGTCAGCATTTCTTGAGTGGAATAATAATTTTCGCTGCTTATTCTAAAGAGTCGCACAAGATCAACATGTGAGTGATATCCTCTATTTTTCATACGAGTTTGAACAAGAAATCGTTGAACTTCGTTTTTATCACTCTCTAACTGAGTAGAAGATGGAATGACTTGGTTTTCAATAATACTTTTTGAGGGATATGGGCAGCTATAGTCTTTTGGAGTTAAAGTCCTTAGCTTTCTGAAATCATTATTGCATCGTAGTTTATAGTTTAACGCAATTTTGGTAGCTTGAGAGATATTGAGATCAAAATCTCTTTTAAATTCTGCTCTATAGAATCGGAAATCACCTTTTTTTCCAGATGTAAGCATAGTTTTAGTTTTTGAAAGCTCTTTTCTTGTGTCTACGCTAAATTCACTTAATAGAGGACTTGCCCAAGAACTTTTCGAGATGAAGTATATCAAGTATATAATTTTAGTAATATTTAAAGGAATCATAGGTTATTCTAAGTTCTTTTTTTCATCGATACTAGAGAAAAATATACCTAAGTGGTTGAAAAAAAATGTAGACTTTCATAAAGTGAACTATGCTAATTTTGATACAAGGTTTGAGCCGATTATTTAAGTCATTACTGATTATTATAGGGATATCTATCATATCAGTATTTGGAGTACTAAGCTTAACAGGTATTAATTTAAATGACTTAGTTACAGTCCTTGAAGTTGATAAATCATTTGTGAAGAGAGACTTTAAGCACAATTCGATTTCCGTCAATTATAATACTCCCTCAGGTTGGTCAAAATTGAATACAATTGATGAGCAGGCTTATATGGCAATTGTCATCAGTGAGGACTGGAGTTTCTTTGATCACCCAGGTGTTGATCTCGAACAGATGAAGCAAGCTGTTGCTGACTATCTCATTAGCGATAAGAGGCTTAGAGGTGCTAGTACTATCTCTCAGCAGCTTGTTAAGAATCTTTTTACGGATAGCGAGAGGTCACTTCAAAGAAAAATCAAAGAACTTGTTCTGACAATGATCCTTGAAAGAACGACATCAAAGGAAAAGATTCTTGAAACTTATTTAAATAATGTTCAATATGGAAAATCTCTATATGGAATTACTGATGCCAGTGACTTCTATTTTGATAAGTCACCCGAGGACCTAAATGTTAAAGAGGGGGCTTTTCTTGCTATGTTACTTCCAAATCCTGTCAGATATGCAATCTCATATGAACAACAAAGTTTGACCGAGTTTGCTAGTGAAAAGATAGGGAATCTCTTATTTAAGCTTAAGGTCGCTAAGGTAATCTCTGAGCAAGAACTTCAGTTTTACTCAAGTAAATTTTCTCTCTTTAATAACTTCTCTTATTAATTTTATCTCACTCTTTCTCATGTTATAATATTGACGATTATCATAATTCGTATTTAAGACTAAATGAGAGGGAACTTTGAAATCTTTACCTGAACAATTACGTAGTGAAATTCATATGGCACTTGAGCTTCTTGAAGCGAGCATAACAAAGTTTTTTAATGTCAAAACTGCTGATGCCTATGAATTTCTTAAAGAAAATAACGATAGAAAGCAGGTCTTTAAAAAACTATCTTCTCTCTCAAAAGATGAGAGATTGAGTCTTGCTAGAATTTTCTCTTGTAAAATGGAACTCATTAATAGAATTGAAAATTCCTATCGTCACTACAGAATTTCTACAAAAGAAAAGACAGTCATCAAAAAGCCTCCATATGCTACGATCTTTGTTTTTACGGCCCATCCCACAGAGGCGAGATCAAGTGCGACGTTATTTTATTTTGAACGACTCGAGGCACTCTTTAGAAAGAGATTTCTAAAAGAAGTTACAGATCTTGATTTTAAAGATGAGATAGGTAATCTCCTTGCACATATTCTCAGAAATAGATTATCTAAGACAAATTCACCATCTGTAAAAGATGAAGCAAAGCTACTATGCCAAGTCGTCCTTAATCAGTCTATTCTTGAATCACAAGCGAGATTCATGAGTGAAGGAAAATCAGTTCTCTTTAGGACTTGGGTAGGTGGAGATAAAGACGGTCATCCTTACGTAAATGAAAAGACTCTTAAAGATACCTTCACAATCTCTCGTGAATATATTTTAAAGTTCATCATTAATAAACTTCAAGATGAAGATACTTACTGGGCCATGGATAAGAGAAAGTCAGGCCAGAAATTTAGTAACAGAATACGAAATGCTATTAAAGAATTAAGTAAATTAAAAATTATCTCTAAGGATGATGGAGATAAAGTCTTAAGACTTAAAAAAGTTATTATTAAACTTATTGATGATGTTAAAAAAGAAAATGAAAGTATCAGTAGAAATCTTGAGTATATTTCAAATATTATTTGGCTCTATCCAGCACTTGTTCTCCAAGTCGAATTAAGAGAAGACGCAGGACTTGTAAAAGAAGCTCTTGATAAGAAAAATGGTACCATCAGAAAAATGCTCGAATATATTAAAGAAGTTTCTGGTAAGTATAATCCTAAGTGGTATGCCAGAGGCTTTGTTTTAAGTATGACCGAGAGTACAGATGACTTACTATCTGGAATAGCGCTAGTTAAAGACGTATTTAATAAGAAGTATCCAATTCCTGTTGTGCCTTTGTTTGAAACAAAGAAGGCCCTTCTTGAAGGCACTGAGATCTTAGAAAGTGCATTTAAAAGTGATGCTTCAATACTTAATCAACATAGAAAAGACTGGGAAGGACGTTTTGAAATTATGCTGGGTTATTCTGACTCTTCAAAAGAGAGTGGGGTATTGGCGAGTAGAACATTAATCGCAAACGTTCTGACAAATTATGAAAAGTTTTTTAAGTCTCATGAATTAACTCCTGTTTTCTTTCATGGTGCTGGAGGAAGTATCGAGAGAGGTGGTGGCTCGATTTCTGATCAAACTTCTTGGTGGCCTAAGTCGGCACTGAATATCTATAAGTCGACAATTCAAGGTGAAATGATCACAAGAAACTTTTCAGACCCTTTGATTATGGAGAGTATGACTCATAAGATTTTCTCAAACTTTGAAAAGAGAGTCGTTAATAAAGACTCCAAGAAAGACTTCAGCTTTATAAAAGAGTTCTCATTAAATGTTGCACAGAAATATCAAGATCTCGTATCTAACAAAGAGTTTATCAATCTTGTTGTCAAGGCAACGCCCTATAGTTATCTGGACGAGTTAAAAATTGGATCAAGGCCTTCTAGTCGAAATAAGAATAAGAATGAGTTCAAATTAAGGGCCATTCCTTGGGTACTTTGTTTTACTCAAACACGAATCCTACTACCAACTTGGTGGGGAGTAGGTCGTAGCTTTACTGAGCTTTCAAGTGATGAAAAACTCAAATTATTAGAGATATATCGTAGATCTCCTTTTTTGCAGACATTTGTGAATGTTCTAGGTTTTACACTTAAAAAGGTAAGAATTAGTATTTTTATGACTTACCTTAAAGAGCTCCTCAATGAAGATGAGTTTAAGTATTGGTCTAAAGAGTTCGCTGACGAGCTTGAGAGAACAAATGAGTTCTTTAGCTTTTTAACCGGACAAGACAATTACTTATGGTTTAGACCTTGGCTTGAAGAGAGTATTGACCTTCGTTCGCCCAAGATTGATCCTCTTAACTTTCTTCAGATTCATGCACTTAAGAATAAGGAATTTGATCTTTTAAGAGAGTCTGTGACAGGAGTTGCATGCGGCATGTTAACTACTGGGTAGTACATTCTTTACATGTCTAGCTTTTGTTCGTACTCTTCTGTGAAAAGCCCTGCTAATTTCTCTCATGGTTTTAACAAAAGGTGTCAAATTGAAAGTTATTCTTATTTCACTGCTTATTACATTTTCAATGGGTCTTGCTGCTAAAAGTAGTAATGATCTTCCTACTGCAAGTAACGTTGAGGTTCAGCGCTATGTTGGAAAATGGAATGCAATTTCTTCTTTACCACAATTCTTCACAAGAAAATGTGTTGCGCAAACAGCCGAATACCAAATCATTGGTGAAGGTGAGATTTCTGTTCTCAACACTTGTATAAAAGAACATGATCGAGAGACAACAATAGATGGCCAGGCCAAAGTTGTAAATTCGGTAACAAACGCTGAGTTAGTTGTTACTTTTAACAATTTTTGGACCAGACTATTTAGAGTTAAGGGTGATTACATCATCATCAAACTTGATCAAGACTACGAGTATGTCTTAGTTGGCTCGCCAAATAGGAAGTCTCTTTGGATTATGTCTCGAGAAGAGTCAATGCCTACAGAAGTTTATAATGAATATTTAAATTACGCTAAGTCCCTTGGATTCGATACAGATAAGTTAGTCGTATCTAAGTTTTAATCTCTCTTTTCTCTCTCGGCCCGATACCTCGGGCCATTTTTTTATAGTCTTTCTTTATGATGAAATCGAAGCTTTCGATTAGTATTAAAGTCTCTCTGCCGTTATTCTGTAATCAGAATAATAGGAGGAATAATGAAAAAGAAAGTCGTTAAGTTTTCAAAAGAGCAATGTCCTCATTGTAAGATCTTTGAGCCCATCTTTAAGGAAGTCATTGAGGACTTTAAAGACAATATAGACTTCTATGAGATAAGTCTTGATGAGAGTCCTTTCTTTCGTGATATTTTTAATATTAGAGGTGTTCCCTCTGTGTATACTTTTGAAACAGATGACTTTGAATCATTCTCTAATATCGAGCAGCTCGTTATAGGTCATAGTCACGAAGGCTATAAAGAATTAAAAAACTCTCTTTCTGGCTTGTAGTCTGTCTTTGGCATCATTGCCAACACCTATTTTTATTAGTCTAATCTTTAGACAATAAGATGTTAATTAGCCCTTTATATTGCTTAAAATTTATACAGCATAATATGTAAAGGCTACATAATTGGTGGGTCTTTAATTATTTTATATTTTCAAGTATTTGGTCGATAATAGAGTTATGAAAACTGAAGATAACCAAGATACAGTTACTCATGGTGAGGTGATTGATGATAAGGAGAAACTCGATATCATCACTGTCACTGAAAGTGAGTGTGATTTCTTTTTCAAAGAAAAGGGAAAATATGGTGTTTTGGTATTCTCAGGTGTTTTAAAATCAAACTCTGAATTAAAGTTTGAAGAAGCACAGGACCTCATACTTAAAAGCAAGACCTTATTCATCGTTATTTGCTTAAATGGGGTTGATGCTATTAATCTCGTTGGAGTCCGATGTCTTGCTGTTCTTCAAAAAGCAATAAGAAATAGTGGAAAGAAACTTCGAATTTGTGGTGTAGAAGATCAAATAAGAGATAAATTACTTGCCTCTGGAGTTGTCAGAGAGGGTGAACTTAAAGAAGATATTAAAGATGCATTTAAAGGCTTTATTAAGGCCAAGAATGTTATGAATAACAGATCAAGGAAGAAGAGTTAATAATGTATAAAGTACTTTTAGTAGAGTCTGATAGTGACTTCCAGAAGTTATTTTCCCTAAACTTAAACGCTTATATAGGTGCGCATACTGTTCAGTCTCAATCATCAGAAGATGCAATATTAAGTCTTGATAATGATGAAGAGGGAATTGATCTCATTATTTGCCGTTATAAATTAGGTGAAGAAATAGTAACTCAAGAGATAGTCGACTATCTCAATGATTCAATGCAAATCATTCCAGTACTTTCAATGGGAGATATGCAACAAGAGTATCAAGGGGTCACTGCTATAAATGGCAATGATTGGAAAGAGGTTATTAGAGAGTCTGCAAAGATCTTAGAAGTAACATCTAAAAAGATGATGGAGCATAATGAAAGTCTCGATCAATTCTTTGCCATTCCCATTGAGAATTTGGCGTCAGTCGATACTGAGGTTTGTGATGTTGACGTCTTTATTTATGAAAGTGACAACTTTGATCAAATCATAGAAAAAGGTGAACCTTTCCCATTTATTCTTATTGAAGAAATGACAGGAAGTGGAATCGAATTACTCTACGTTAAAAAGAATGATCGCTTAAAATTTATCAATCAAATGACTGCTAATATTCTAATGGCGCTTCGTGATCCAAATATTTCTGAAGATAAAGAGATTACTCTCAGTGGTGTTGCCTTTGATACAGTGAGAGATATGCTCGAATTGTCTGGTATGACTGATGTGGCGATTGAGTTAGCGAATGAAAGTGTTAATTCAATGGTGAAGCTAGTTAATCAAACTGATCCTCTCTTCGCACTTCTAGAAAAAATTAAAAAGAATACAGGAAGCTACCTCTATCAGCACTCTGTTCTTATCGCTGCGATAGCTCATCATATTGTTTTAAAGATGGACTGGGGCTCTCAAGAGCACGCTAATAAGATCTGCTTCATAGCTATGTTTCATGATATCTGTTTAGAAAATGATGAACAGGCTAAGATAAATTCACAAATTGCACTAAGTCGTTCTGATTTGTCTCCACGTGATAAGAAACTTGTTGAGCAACATGCCCTTAAGGCCTCAATGTTGATAAAAGCTAATCCAAAGGCACCTTATGGTGCAGACAGTATTATATTACAACATCATGGAAAACTTAATGGCATCGGCTTTTCAAACGAACTTAATAGTTCTCTTTCTCAATTAGCGATTGTTTTTGTTGTCGCAGAAGATTATTGCGAGAGAATTATCTCCATCGAGCCAGAGTTCTTTAAACGTGAAAACGTCATGAACGCCATGAAGAGAAAGTTTCATAAAGGAATGTATCTCAAAGTTGTTGAGGCCTTGGAGACAATGGGTCTATAGAAGGTCTTCGTCAACAATTGTTGGGATGGTAACTTTAAGTCTCGGCTCTTTTTCCATTGCTCTTTTAATAGCAAAGATAGCACCTTCATTTCTTGCCCAACTTCTTCTGTTGATTCCATTATTAACATCCCAAAAGAGCATGTCTTTGATTTTAGCATCACACTCCGTTGATCCGTCTATGACCATTCCAAAGCCACCATTGATGACCTCTCCCCAGCCTACGCCGCCGCCATTATGAAGGGAAATCCAAGTGGCACCTCTAAATGAGTCACCCACAAAGTTTTGAACGGCCATATCAGCAGTAAATTGTGATCCATCATAAATATTAGAAGTCTCTCGATATGGAGAATCCGTACCAGAGACATCATGATGATCTCTTCCAAGTACGATTGGTGACTTTATTCTGCCATCTCTAAGTGCCTTGTTAAAGGCGAGAGCAATTTCAATTCTACCATCACTGTCGGCGTAAAGTATTCTTGCTTGTGAGCCTACGACAAGTTTATTCTCACGAGCTCCTTCAATCCACTTTATATTATCTGCCATTTGCTGCTTTATCTCTTCTGGCGAATCTTTCATAAGTTCTTCTAGAACTTCTTTGGCAATCTTATCTGTCTCATCAAGCTCTTTTGGATCAGAGCTTGTACAAACCCATCTAAAAGGTCCAAAACCATAATCAAAGCACATTGGTCCCATAATATCTTGAACGTATGAGGGGTATTTAAATTCTGTATCATTTTTCATGATATCAGCACCGGCCCTCGATGCTTCCAGTAAAAAAGCATTTCCATAATCAAAGAAATACATACCTCTGTCGCTAAGTTTATTAATTGCGCTGGTGTGGCGAATAAGAGTTTCTTTTACTCTCTTTTTAAATTCTTCTGGATGAGATGCCATCATTTCATTAGATTCTTCATAGCTTAGACCTTGAGGATAATATCCTCCTGCCCAAGGGTTATGAAGAGACGTTTGATCTGAACCTAATTCGACATGAATATTTTTTTCGACGAACATTTCCCATAGATCAACGATATTTCCTTGATAGGCAATAGAAGTGACTTCTTTATTTTTCTTCGCCTCAATTATTCTATTTGCAAGACTCTCAAGATCATCAAAGACTTCATCAACCCATCCTTGTTCATGTCTTTTCTTTGTTGCGTCTGGATTAATTTCAGCAACAACACCAATGCAACCAGCAATAACAGCAGCTTTAGGTTGAGCTCCACTCATTCCACCAAGACCAGCTGTAACAAATAACTTTCCAGCAAGGTCTGTTTCACCTTTACTAATCTTCCTACCAGCATTGAGAACGGTAATCGTTGTTCCATGAACAATACCCTGAGGCCCAATATACATAAAAGAGCCCGCAGTCATTTGACCATATTGAGTAACACCTAAGGCGTTAAACTTCTCCCAATCATCTGGTTTTGAATAATTCGGAATCATCATTCCATTTGTCACGACAACTCTTGGAGCATTCTTACTTGAAGGAAATAATCCCGCTGGGTGACCAGAGTAAATAACAAGTGTCTGATCGTCAGTCATTTGTGCAAGATACTTCATTGTAAGTCTGTATTGGGCCCAGTTCTGAAAAACAGCACCATTTCCACCATAAGTTATTAGCTCATGTGGGTGTTGAGCGACAGCGTAGTCTAGGTTATTTGATAGCATCAACATAATAGCAGCAGCTTGCTTAGAATTGTGTGGGTACTCATCTATACTTCGTGCATGAATTTCATAATCAGGACGATAGCGGTACATGTAGATACGACCGTATGTTTCTAGCTCATATTTAAAGTCTTCTAGTAATTCTCTATGTTGCTCTTTAGGGAAGTAGCGAAGAGCATTTTTTAATGCAAGCTTCTTCTCATCAGAATTTAAAATATCTTTTCTCTTTGGTGCATGACTTACAGTTTTGTCATACTCTTTTTTTGGTGGGAGCTTTGTTGGTATACCTTCTAGGATCGCATCACGAAAATTCATCTCAACCTCTATTTTTATATGAGTCGAGAGTATGGCTTAATTTAATGAGATCGTAAAGATTCAGGGACTTAGACAAAAAAAAAGGCCTATAGTATAACTATAAGCCTCTCTTTCTCGCACCGTATTGAAGGGATATTATCCATTCGTCACTTGTAGATATAATAGTCTTTTTATCAGATATCACAACGACAAAAATGACCATTAGAGTCAGGTAAGTCAATAGAATTAGTAGGTTATTAACGCTTATTTGGCATAAAGGTTAAGATTTTGTTATATTTTAAGAATAATATTACCAGGAAGAAAATTGTGACCAATCACTTTGAAAGCGTACATGTCTACTCATATGTTAGAAGATGTATTATTAAGATCAGATACATGAGACATATTAGAGGTTTTACGCAGACTGAATTTGCCAAGGCAATAAATGTTAGCAAGAGAAATTATCAAAGGATTGAAGCACTAGAGGCAATACCATCACTTGATATGATGTATAAAATTGCCAAGACACTAGATGTTGATTTTGATTACCTCTATTCTCCAAAACTTGTAACAGATGAACTCTATGATACAAAGTTCTTCAATACTGAAGAAGAGTTCGCTCAAATAGATAAAGTCAAAAATACGAACTTTCTCAATCTTATGAATAGTGATGAGGTTAAATCAGTTGTTGAAGGCGTTGAGCTCGAAGACATTTTAAAAGTTCCTGACTTCATGAATGACACAAATGGTTTATTCATTTGTGACTACAATACAATGTATCTCAATAACACTCTAAAGAAGTTTACGAATAGACCAAGTCATAAGCAATCCACTCACATAGGCTGGAAGGACTTACAAAGATTTGCACTCTTGCTCGATGCTCTTTATACCTATAATCCTCAATACATGCACTTTACTCATAATGCCCAGAGACTAACTCCTAAGGGCGATTATCGTGTGCCATACCACTGTAAGGCATTTGTAGGGCGAGAGTACAATATCGTTGTTCTCGGGATCATAGGAGACTCTTAAAGATAAAACCTTAAGTCTTTAAAAGTACTCCTTAATTTCTATATTTTCATACTCATTCATCAATCTTTGGTATTTTTGTCCTAATTTGTACATACGACCATTATATAGAACGTTTGTTGCGATGGGGGAGTTATGAATAAAAAGTCATTATCACAGAGCATAGGTCTTTTGATCTTCGGATGCTTTATCACATATGTATTTGTCTCATCAATCACTCATCTACAGATCGCTAATTCGACAAAGAATATTACGACTTTTAATCAAAGAGAGATGGCCCTCAATAAGAGAATCTTCTCTCTCGCCACGATACAAAAGGGAATATCTTATGAATTAGATAAGATTAACTCCTTGAAGAGGCAATATCTTGATGGCCAAATTTCAAAAGAACGTTTCGTTGAAGAAAGTTCTGAAATTAAAAACTTTATTTACAGTGAGGTCATACGGTCTTATCGAATCTATGATGAGATGAAAGATGTCTCAAAGCAGTATCAAGGAACCAGAGGAGAAATAATTTCTTTGAGTATTGATTTATACTTACAAGACTTTGAGTCTTTCGAAAGATCTTTCGAAGATCTCGGTAGGATTATCGATGAAATAAGTTACTCTAACGAGTTTAATTCAACATTATTTGAGGAAGTCCTAGCTCTTAATAAGAAGAACTTAAACTTTATACTAAATTCATATCAAAGTGAGTTTGATACTATTCTCTCTAGTGCAGAGTCATATATTCTTGAGGGTCATAAAAATATTTTCTACGCAGAGATTGCGTCCCTTGTCTTGTTCAGCCTGATTCTTGTTATCATACTCATAAAAGTAAAAAGCTCTCTCATTGTTCCTCTCAGTGATATGAAGAGATTAGTACGCTCTATTGCGAATAAGAAAAAGTCACATCTCGACTTAAATTCTCTTCATGGTGAAATGAGAGAGCTTGGTGACTCACTTATGGCCATGAGAAATAAAATTAGTATGTACGAAAAGAGTTTGGTTAATAAGAATAAAAAAGCTCAAAAAGTAAAGAATGAGCAAGGTCAATTGATTAAAGATCTCAATCATTTTCTTAAAAATCATATAGGAATAGTAGATACAGTCATTCATGATCTTTCGCATAGTAGTAATACCTTCGATACTAAGCAAACAAGTCTTCTTCACCTTGCGGAGAAAGAAACACATTCCCTAAAAGAAGTTCTTGATAAAATTGAACAACTTTATCCTGAAAACCCAAATGAAAGTCTTTTTACCAAGAGGAAGAAAACTCCCATAAGAAGCACCGTTAAGAGTATACTTGGTGACTTTCTGACAAGAGATCAATTTGTAAAAAAGAATATAAATTTATGTTTTAATAATAATATTGAAAATGAGATCTATGTTAATCAAGATGTTTTTAAAAGTCTTGTAAGATTCACTCTTGAGGTCATGGTTTCTCGAAGCTTCAGTGAGTACTTTCAACTTATGTTTGAGAAGATTGAAAATGAGTCTAAAGACTATCTCTACATTACTATGGCCGAGGTGGGTGAAAATAAGAGTGAAACTCTGGACTTAGAAGATAGACTTAGAGATTTACAAGCACAGTCAAATCATGAACTTAATTTATTAAAGAAAGAAGTCGAACTCCTACAAGGAAGTGTCTTTTTTGAAGAAATCAATAACAAGGTTCACCTCTCTATTCTTGTTCCAATGACCTTCATTATTGAGGCGAGAACGGGCTTAAGCGCTTAATGAATATGATCGCTAGTCTTCAACTTTAAAAGGGAGATATGAGTTAAGGTGATTGATCTGATTTTTAATAGCTAGATTTTGGTGTTGAGTGTGTTCAACTATGATCTGTGAAATACTTGGGTCTTTTATATGATGATAGCTGTCAATCTCCACCGCTTCAAAGCCTCTTAGCAGCTTGTGCTCTCCTTGGGCCCCGGCTTCAAACTTAGGCCTAGAGTTTTCAGTACAATATTCGATTCCTAGGTAATAACAGAGCTCAAAATGAAGAAAAGGGCATTGCTCCGTAAGTTGAGGGATACAGCCCCAATATCTTCCATAAAGAATGTCAGGAGAGTCAAAAAATAGTGACATCGCTATAATTTCATTCTTATCTGTTTTCTGATTATTAACAGTAAAGAAGAATGCATCCTTATTCTCTCTTAATAATTCAAAGAAGTTGGCAGTCAAATAGGGATGAGATTGCTTCTTGTCAATCGTTGTTAAATAGAGATTATATATTTCTCTTAACTCACTGATGCTCATCGAAGATGCTTTTATGTGTGAGATCGTAAGAGCGTTCTCTGTGAGAAATTCAGTAACTTTCCTTCGTTCTTTCTTTATTTGTTTACGCTTTCTTTTTTTTAATGATCCTAAGAAGTCGTCAAATGAAGTCCATCGATTAAAGAAATGATACTGAATTGAGAGCTTTTTAAAGTAATTAAGTTCTTCTAATTCTTTTTGAATCTCTTTTTCGACAAAGAGGTAATGATGAGAGCTTAATTCATTGGACATATAAAATTCAAAAATATTTTCTAAAAATTCCGACGGCCTAGTTTGCTTCTTATCTTTTGAGAGGACTTTATTAGCACTAATGGGACTAAAGGGAGTCGCGTGCAAGAGTTTGGGGTAGTAATTCACTCCGATTCTTTGATAAAGATCCGCCCAGGCCCAATCAAAAATATATTCTCCATAGCTATGAGTCTTTACATAGGCGTAGCTCTGAAAGCTTTCATCTTCAAAAAAAGCTGGTGTCCAACCTGTTTGAGCAGTTGCGCTAAGAGACTTTTCCATTGAGCTTATGAAGTCTAACTTTTCAAATGGATTTACTAAGTCTTTATTATGATAAAGTTTAGATGTTGAATGGTGGACTGAAAAACTCATTTCTATGACATCTTATAAAGCCTAATCAATGCATCATCGAGACTCTCAAGATTAAGTTCTTTATTATAGCTCGTCAGAATTTTACGGCCAACAATATTACAGCCTACATAAGTGAGTTGTTCTTGCATATGAAGTAGTACTTGAGAGCCTCCGCCCCCGCTGTGAGTTCCAATTACTGCTGGCTTATTATTAAAGGCCTCTCTCCAATTATCACTAGTTCTAGAAATCCAAGCGATCGTATTATTAAATAGAGGTGCCGTTGATCCATTATATTCTGGTGATAAGAATATATGTCCTTGCGCAGTTATTAATTTTTTGGAGAGATCAATTGCGACTTTTGGAATTCCTTCTTTTTCTGCAAGAGGAGAATAGAGAGGTAGCTTAAGAGCTTCGAGATCAACAACTTCAAAGTCATTTTCAGAGTTCTTAGCATGCTCAGCGATTTTATGTGCTAATTTTAAATTTTCACCACTGCTGGCCGTTAGTATAATAAATTTATTCATAATATTTCCCTTTAAACTTTTTCTAGTAAAATTCCTGCTCGCTGTCCAACGACAACTTTTGAGTTGGCAAAGACGAGGTAGAGATCCTTATCGTAACTAATATCTTGTGCTTCTTCTTTAAAAATACTTGTACCTTTTGAAATGAGTGAGAAGTTCTTGTCATTCTCATCTATAACGAAGTGAAAGTCTTCGGTCTTCTTTGTTATTTCACTAAAGGTTCGATATTTTATAATTATATTCTTGGGAGTTTCAATTTCTTCTTTGGCGATAAGTTGCCTGAGGCTCTTTATTGCTCCTGAAAAATCTGATAATTCATTTTCTCCAAAAGGCTTAACCTTTCCAAGCTCAACAGTGAATGATGTCGAGTTAGAAAATCGAGAGCTAAAGTCAGAGAAGGTATTTGATGGGGTCTTTGCTTCAATATACGCTTCGATGTCCATAGCCTTTAATAGAAGTTCATAATCTTCTTCGTTCTTATTCGACACTGGTGAAATGGCAAAGCGCTTATGATAGGAGCCTCTGATTGCGGTATGTAAGTCTAGGTGCAAGAGTTGTGATTCTTTAAACTTGGTCCTAAACTCACAAACGTAGTTCTCTAAATCTTTTGCTCGTATCGCCTCGGCGCAATCTCGATGCTTCTTATGTTCTTCATTAAAAAGCCTATTGAGGTTAAAATCAACAAAACGCTTACCTTCTTTCATTGAGTCGAGATTTCCAAAAATAAAGAGTGTTGGTCTTTTACATTTTTGAGTATTTTGTAGAAGGTCTACTACGATATCCGAAGTTATTTCTATAGGAGCTGTTTCATTACCATGAATTCCAGCGGAAATAATCAGAACGTCATCTTTCGCATCATATTTAGCTGGAAGAAACTCAATAATCCCTTTTTCATGGATGGTAATTTCAACTTCTTCGTCTTTTAGCGTTTGTTTGTGAGTTTGATAATTGGAATTCAGGAGCAGGGGAATCAGGGACTTTTTAGCAAGCACATCAGTTACAAAAGTACTTTCAATCATAATGTCTTTTCCCAAGTGAAGCCTTTTTTCTCAATTTGTTTAATGATCTCTTCTATATGCTCATGACCTTTCGTCTCTATCGTGAATCTTACCTTGGTTTTTTCAAGATTTGAATTTGGATTGAAGCGATCATGGAAAATGTCTAAGATATTGGCCTTATTCTTACTAATAATTCTAGAGACATCTGAAATCATTCCTGGTGCGTCAGGAACAATAACGCTGAAATTAAAGAGCCTACCATCAGCGATAAAGCCTCTTTCGATAATCTTATCGAGAAAGTTAAGATCGATATTACCACCGGTAATCACAATACCAACTTTCTTTCCTTTTAAGTCTTTAATCTTATTATATTGAATTGCTGCAAAAGCAGCCGCGCCAGAGGCTTCTACTAAGACCTTCTCAATCTCAAGAAGTTGCATGATAGAGTGTGCCATTTCAGATTCACTCACTGTAACGATCTCATCCACATACTCTCTGACGATATTAAAGGTATGGTCCTTAACTTGAGTAACGGCAATGCCATCAGCAATTGTTTTTTTCTTCTTAATCTTAACAATTTTATTCTTCTTTATAGACTCTTTCATGGCGGGCATATTTTCAGCCTCAACACCGACAATCTTTATATTTGGATTTAGGCTTTTAAGAGCGATGGCCACTCCTGAAATAAGACCTCCGCCACCAATGGGGACAACAACAATATCAAGATCAGACTGATCTTCGTGAATTTCTAATCCTACAGTTCCCTGACCAGCAATAATATCAGGGTCATTAAACGGATGAATAAAAGTGAGATTCTTCTCTTCTTGAATTTTTAGGGCATGATTAAAGGCTTCATCATAGAATTTTCCATGTAAAACTATATTTGCACCAAATCTCTTTGTTCCGATAATTTTTGATAAAGGAGTGGTTTCAGGCATTACGATCGTTGCTTCGATACCAAGTTTCTTCGCTGCTAGCGCTACTCCTTGAGCATGATTTCCAGCAGAGGATGCGATGATTCCATTTGCCTTTTCTTCATCTGAGAGTTTAGAAATTTTATTCAAGGCACCTCTTACTTTGTAGGCACCAGTTAGTTGCAAGTTTTCAAGTTTAAGATAAACATCACAATCTACCAGTTCACTAAGAAGAGATGAGTAGGTTAGAGGAGTTCTAATAATTTGTTTATTTAAAAACTCTTTGGTTTTTACGATGTCTTGGAGGCTTATATTTTTCATAATATTATATTAGCCTTCGTATAAGATTGCGGCAAGAAAAGAGCTAGGACTTTCTCTCGAATTCAGCTTCAAAAGTATCGGGGCCAACCTTCCTAGGGCCCTGTTCTTCTCGGTGTGCTTGTCCATTGAATGAGCCATAGAATTGAACATTTCCACTCTCGATAGCCTTTTCAAATATCCCTTTGAAAAATACTACAAGCAAGTGCCTGGTACCAGGTAAGACAAATGAGAAACCAATGAAGTCCGTTAGAAAACCAGGAGTCAAAAGTAATAGCCCACCAGCAAAGATGAGAAGACCACCAATAATACTATTTGAAGGGATTTGACCTTTGTTGAGCTCATGGCTGATCTTATTTAAGATTAATCTTCCTTCAATTCTGGCCATGTATGCGCCTATCGCTCCCGTTGCAATAATAAACAATATTGTATTTAAACCGCCAAAAACTGAACCTATTTTAAAGAGAAAATATATCTCTATTGCGGGCAAGAGAGTAAAGGCTATGAATAATGGTAAGAACATGAAATTTCCTTTTTTGTTTTCATAAAGTTGGGAGTGGAAGTCGCAATGTCAAGTAGGCTCTTTAAAATCGGTGACTTAGAGGTATGCTAAATCAAAGGCCGGGGCCTTACCTGTCGGAGAGATTGGATACTTAATACAATCATCTTCATGGTAGTGAACTGAATAGAGTGTCATCGGACTTTTTTCATAGAAAATTCCTGGTGTCCGTTGAAAGAGATCCTCAACTTGAAAATTACAATAAGCGAGGCTCGTGAACTTTTGATTTTTCATAAAGAGAAATCTTAGAAATGCTTTTAAAATTCTCTGTTTCTTAAAATTTGAGTAGTCATTCGTGAAAGTTATTTGTCCTAAATAGAGAATATTAAGAATACTATTATCTTTTGGAATCTTAGAAAGTCTAATAAGAGGGGTATATTTAAGAATCTTTAATTTAACCTTCTCTATTCTTGGCACAGTCGAAACCGTATATGCTTTTGAGTCTCTGGGATTCCATGTGTAGGTGATTGCCACAATCTCTTTTTTGCGACGACAAATGATCCAATTGCTAATATCAAAGTTTTCCCAAGTCTCTAGTCTTCTTTCGAACTCTTCTGGATAATGGAGTCCAAAGTTTCTTTTCTTGTGATCTTTTTCAAGAAATCGAACAATATCCTCTTTGTCTTCGCTTGTTGCACGAGTAACTTTAAAACGAGAAGCACTAATAAGTTTTAAGACGACACCAATAATATTGACCATCTCATATTGAACAAGAGGAGAGAACTTGATGCCTTTAATGTCAAGATCACTACTAGTCTTTAAAGCAACTTGGTAGTACTTACAGCAAAAGGTTTCATCCATATACTCAGAGTACTTCATAAATTCAGCAAAGAACTTATGCCACTCGATATCACTATCTTTGGCTGAAATAAGTCGAAGGTCACCAAGGTAGCCAACTATTGTCGACTTTCCATCAATGAAGCCATCTCGGTAGCTTATAATGGAGATGCCTTCGATGTCTTTCTTGGAGTTTTCTAAGATAAAAACTAGATAGTCCTTACTTCGTTCACGAATGAACTTAAAAAAGTCATCGTTATGAAAATGAAGTTTTGATTGAGGAAGACTCTTATCATTAAGCTTTTTATAGAAATCAATAATTAGATCATTATCTGACTCTTTTGCAACTCTAATATGTGGGTATCTCTTTAAGAGATCTTTCAAATCCATCAATCTAGTATAGTACGTTGAACACGATACGTTAAACTTTTTCGTTAAACCAGTTGTGCAGTGACTTATGAGCATGCTTTAATGTAAGGATGAGCTCAATAAAGCTATTCATAATTATTCTTGTAAGCGTCTTTTCTATGATTCTTGTTTATTTACTCTTTGTAGATTTCGCTCAAATGGAGAGAGCTATTGATGTAAAGCGCTATGTTAAGACTTTCTGTATCGATCATAAGCGCTTACCAAACTCAAAGGAGATTGAGAGGCAGTTTGGCTTCTTTAAAGAAGAGAATCGTTGGTATTACTTTCATAACTTTTCAAAAAACGAGACATCGATACAATATCCTATGACACTACCACTTCCAGGTTCTCCTGGGCGCATGGTAATAAGCGAATTTGCTCCAGTCATTTATGCAAATTCAATTCGCATCGCCTGCCCTTAATTAAGAGAATCTAAATATTCTTTAACATTGGCCCTAGCAGATATAAAATACTTGTTCTCAAGATTTAAAGCTTTTGAGATATAGCTAATTTCATTTGATTCATCATTGGAAACACCGCCGTCACTTGCTGCTAGCTCAAAGAGTGCCTCAATAACTTCAAACCGAGTATTAATGTCAGTTGTTTCAACTAGTGGCGTACAAAATTTTCTGGTATCAAGTCCTATGAGAGACTGCATTTCTTCAAGTGCGATTTGAGTAAGAACTTCTGCTTTCTTCTGATCTATCTTGAGCCAATGAACAAGGGCACTTTTCATATGATCTTTCTCATCATCTTTAACATCGAAATCAACATGGGCCACTCGTGCTAAGAGACCAGCTAAGCAGGAATAGAGGATGAGGTTTTCTTCGCTCTCGTTCTCAAAATGATTCATAAATTTATCGTATAATTTATTAATGACTTGCTTTTCTTCTTTAATGGTAAAAAATTCTAATAGTCTTTTCATTTAGGGTCCCTATAGTTTTTTTGTTAATTCTTAGTTTAGTAAAGGATTCATCTAGGCTAATTATGATATAATAAGATGTAAAGTCTATGGCATGTAAGTAGCTAGAATATAATAGATATCTAAGGGCTCGACTTGACATTGGCACAATTTATACCAAATTACTTAAGTAGGACGAACTTCAAGCAGGGAGAGATGTGAAGTGACAAGAATGAGTGAACACGATGAAGATGGCGAAACAGGCGTCGTTGTTAAGAAGAAAGTAAAGAAACCATCTAAGTATAAAGTTCTCTTACATAATGATGATTATACGACTATGGAGTTTGTGATTTATATTTTAAAAGGTGTTTTCGCAAAAACAACAGAGGAAGCAACAGCGGTTATGTTAAAGGTCCATCATGATGGGCACGGAGTATGTGGAATATATACCCATGAAGTTGCAGAAACGAAGATGAAGAAGGTGAGCATGGAAGCTAAGAAAAATGGGCATCCTCTTCTTTGTACAATTGAACCGGAGTAAACGGCATGATGTCAAAAAAATTAGAAGTAGTTATTAATGAGGCCATTAGAAGGGCCAATGATCTGAAACATGAGTATCTCACACTCGAGAATGTACTCCTGGCGATGTTAAATGATGAGCAGGTGAAAGATATTTTGATCGAATGTGGAGCTCAGGTTAGTGAAGTTGAGACCGAACTTGATGAATTTATCAAAGATCATAGCAACTTTAGTATTCTTACTGATGATCAAATTATTGAGCTTAGTAAGAAGCAATTTGTAAATGATGAACTAAGAGAGCTCGCCAAAGAAAATGGAATTCTTTATCAACCAGAGATCTCCTTGGCACTACAAAGAGTCATTCAAAGAGCTGCAATTCACGTTCAGTCCTCTGGAAAGAGACAAATAAAGGGAATAAACCTCTTAGTTGCTCTTTTTCAAGAGAAAGAAAGTTTCGCTTTATATACCCTCGAAAAGCAGGGAATAGAGAGATTTGATATTGTCAGAGCAATTTCTCACGGACCAGTTTCAAGTGCCACAGAGATTGGACCAACTCAACCAAATGAGGAAACCGAAGATGAAGCTGTAGAAGTTAAGAAAAATGGCTCATTCTTAGATAAGTTTGCAGTTAATCTTAATGATCAAGCTAAAGAAAACCTTATTGATCCTCTGGTTGGCAGAAGAAGCGAGGTTGAAAGAATCATTCAAACTCTATGTCGAAGACGTAAGAATAACCCTCTTATTGTTGGTGAAGCTGGTGTTGGTAAGACCGCCATCGTTGAAGGACTTGCAAAACTCATTGTTGAAGATGATGTACCTGAAGTTTTAAAAGATACGACGATTTATGCGCTAGATATGGCATCTCTTGTGGCCGGAGCAAAGTTTAGAGGAGATTTTGAGCAAAGAATCAAAGGAATTATTAAAGATCTCGAAGGATTATATAAAGATGGAGACCGTGCCATCCTCTTTATAGATGAAATGCATACTGTTATGGGTGCTGGAGCTACTAGTGGTGGAAGTATGGATGCCAGTAATCTATTAAAGCCAGCTCTTAGTAAAGGTATCGTTCGTTGTATTGGAAGTACAACCTACGCCGAACACAGAAAATTCATCGAAAAAGACCCTGCATTTAACAGAAGATTTGGAAAGATTGATATAGATGAGCCTAGTTTAGATGATACTTTGGCAATTTTAAAAGGTCTAAGACCGAGATTTGAAGAATTTCATGATATGAAAATTTCAGATGCCGCCCTAAAAGCGTCAGTTCATCTAACAAATAGGTACCTTACTGATCGTAAGAACCCAGATAAATCAATTGATGCCATAGATGAGGCAGGTGCCCTTAGAAGGGTCAAGGCCAAAGATGCTTCAAAGAAGTCAATTTCAAAGCGTGATATTGAGATTGTAGTAGCAAAGATGGCCAATATTCCAAAAATTACAGTTGAAACAACTGAAAAGCAAAAGCTTAAAGACTTAAGTGAGGAGCTTAAGCTTCTCATTTATGGCCAAGATGAAGCAGTTAAACAAGTATCAGATGCTATTATTCTGTCAAAATCTGGTCTAGGAGATGAGACCAAGCCTATCGCTTCTTTTCTATTTGCAGGCCCTACGGGAGTAGGTAAGACTGAACTTGCAAAACAGCTCTCAATGCAGATGGGATGCCACATTGAGCGATTTGATATGTCTGAATATATGGAGAAACATTCGGTTTCAAAACTCATTGGAGCGCCTCCAGGTTATGTCGGCCATGAACAAGGTGGGATGTTAACAGATGCAATAAAGAAGAATCCACATTGTGTTCTCTTATTAGATGAAATTGAAAAAGCTCACCCTGATATGTTCAATATCTTATTACAAGTCATGGATCACGGAAAATTAACAGATTCTCTTGGAAGAACAACAGACTTTAGAAATGTTGTCATTATTATGACGACAAATGCTGGTGCAAAGGACATGGATGCAGGAAAGATAGGGCTTGCACAAGGCTCATCAGTCAATATCTCTAAAAGAGATAAGACAATTAAGAACTTCTTTTCCCCAGAATTTAGAAATAGATTAGATGGAATTATTCACTTTAATAAGTTATCGACTGATTATGTTGTCAAAATTGTAGAAAAGTTTCTATCTGAACTTGAAATTAAGTTAATTCCAAAAAATATTGAACTGATTGTTAGTGATGAAGCAAAGAAATGGCTAGCTGAAGCAGGTTTTGATGACAAAATGGGAGCCCGTCCAATCGCTCGAATGATAGACCAGAAGGTGAAGAAGGCACTTTCGAGTGAGATGCTCTTTGGTAAATTAACCAAAGGTGGAAAGGTTAATGTCGTTATTAAAGATAATGATCTTCATTTAAATTTTTCTTAACTTTAAAAGTCTCAAAGAATTCATATTAAAATTTTATTAAGAAGTAATGCCCTCATTGAGGGCATTTTTTTCTTCTTTCATCAAAAAAAAATCATCTTTTTTTTTATCTTATTTAAAAAAAAGAAGTCTTTGAATCATGCTCTATCATTTGTGTTCAAGCTTTTTGTTTTTTGAAGAAAGCACGACTACGACTTATGTTCAAAGTTTAAAATGTTTTTTTCTTTAAAGAAAAATCAAAGTTATACCGACTTTTGTTTTAAGTTAGTAATAAAGTTTTTATTCTAATGGATGAAAAAAAGCATTTTTTTGTTTGCACTGAAATAAAATAATGTTTATCCTAAGAGTAAGTATTGAAAAAAACCAGGAGGATGTCATGGCGGTAAAGAAAAAAGCTACCAAGAAGACAGCTAAAAAAGCAACGAAGAAAGCAGCAAAGAAAACAACAAAAAAAGCTGCTAAGAAAACGGCTAAAAAAGCTACGAAGAAGAAAGTGGCTAAAAAAGCTACTAAGAAGAAAGTAGCTAAGAAAGCTACAAAGAAGAAAGTGGCTAAAAAAGCTACTAAGAAAGCTACAAAGAAAAAAGTAGCAAAGAAAGCTACTAAGAAGAAGGTAGCAAAGAAAAAAGTAGCAAAGAAAGCTACTAAGAAGAAAGCTACAAAGAAGAAAGTAGCTAAAAAAGCTACAAAGAAGAAAGTAGCGAAGAAAAAAGTAGCAAAGAAAGCTACTAAGAAGAAAGCTGCAAAGAAAAAAGTAGCTAAGAAAGCAACTAAGAAGAAAGTAGCTAAGAAAAAAGCTACTAAGAAAGTAGCTAAGAAGAAAACTACTAAAAAAGTAGCTAAGAAAAAAGCTACGAAGAAAGTTGCAAAGAAAAAATAAGATCTAATCTTTAATTTTCAAGATAAGGGCCTCTTTTGAGGCCCTTTTTTTTTATATATTGCCAATATCTCCACTTTTTATTAAATAATGACTACATTTTGAAAGATAAATGCGTAATTCTCTATCGTCAGAAGAAAAAACTGGTTGCGATAAAGATGATGAAACAATTCTTATTTCCTATATTCTAGGTTTTCTGTCTTCGTTTTGACTCTTTTCCATCCATATTTGATGATATTTTAAGTTTTTGGAGTATTTTATGGAAAAGTCACCCACAGGTTTAGGTCAAAGTAATCTTGATTACTCATCAATAACACTTGAAAACTTTCCTGAGCGCAAGGTTTGGATCAAAACTTTTGGCTGCCAGATGAATTATCACGACTCTGATCGAATGGCCGCTCACCTAAAAATGCTAAATTTCTCTCAAACTGAAGAAGTAGAAGATGCAGATCTAGTTCTTTTTAACACTTGTGCTGTTAGAGATCTTGCCAATAATAAGTTCTATTCTCAATTGGGTGAGTTAAAACACTTAAAGAAAAAGAAAGGAAAAGATCTTATTATCGGAGTAGGTGGATGTGTTGCTCAAACAGAGGGAAAGGATCTTGTTAAGAAATATAAACATCTCAACTTTGCTTTTGGCCCAGATACAATTGATGCCATTAATGACATGGTTTTTAGAACTTATGCTGGAGATGATAAGTTTTCAATCAACACTTGGGATAGAAGCAGTGATTTCTCTATAGAAACAAAGGTAAATCACGGAACACCACAAGCTTTTGTTAATATCATTAAGGGTTGTGATAAATATTGTACTTACTGTATCGTCCCTTACACAAGGGGAAGAGAGAGATCTCGTAGAAAAGATGAGATCATCACAGATGTTAAAAGACTTGTTGAATATCAAGGAATCCAAGAGGTCATGCTCTTAGGTCAAAATGTTAATTCCTTTGGTAAAGAGAATGGAGAAAACCTCTCCGAACTTATTATGGGTCTAGATGAAATAAATGGACTTGAGATTCTAAGATACACAACATCCCATCCTTATGATGTGAGTGATGAATTGATTGCCGTTCATGGAAGTGCAAAGAAGCTTTCTAAACATCTTCATTTACCAGTTCAATCAGGCTCTGACACTGTTCTTCAGAGAATGAATCGTGAATATACAAAAGAACATTATCTAGGACTTTTAGAAAAACTCAGAAAGAGCCAACCTGAGATTGTCGTTTCTTCAGATATCATCTGTGGTTTTGTAAATGAAACAGATGAGGAACACCAAGAGACAATAGATCTCTTAGATCGTGCCCAATTTGATTTCATATATTCCTATGTATACTCGGAAAGATCAAAAACAAGAGCGGCTAAAATGGAAGACTTCTTAACAAAGGAAGTTCGAAAGTCACGCCTGCACGAGGTTCAAGCGCATCAGTTAAAAATTCAACAAAAACTGAGACAAGAAATGGTTGGTAAGACTTATCGTGTTCTTATTGAAGGTTCAAATTCAATGAAGGGTGAAGTTAAACTTAAGGGAAGAACAAATTGTAACCGCATTATTCATTTTAAACCGATGATGAATGATCATCTTATTGAGCGAAACCTCAAGTGGCATTGGGTTGATGTTAAGTGTACCTCAGCTACAGCGCTTTCTTGTCAGGGTGAACTTCTTGAAATCTATGGTAGAAGACTTCATTAATGGAAAAAACGGCCACGTTAATGCGTGGTGAGTTAATTATTGTATAATGAAAGAGTGAGACAACTTAAGAAGATAGCTCTATTCACCTTTTTACTAATACAAAGTTCATATGCTGTAACTGAGTTTGATTTTGAATTTGGTTACGATAAGCAGGTTTATGGAAGTGAAAGAGAGAATAAATCTACTTCACGTAGCTATTCCGGCTCAATCGCTTTTTATTTTCTATCAATGACCGCGATTGAATTCAATTATGCTCAAGAAGAAGATGAATCTACAAATCTCTACGGTGTTACAGATGGCACGATCACTCTCGAGTCTCAAACTGATAGCGTCGTAAGTACGACTTATGGAGTAGGTCTTCGTCAGGCTTTCGCCTCAAGAAAGTCTTTTCTTATCCCAACACTAAGTCTGGGATGGGCAAGGCAAAAATACGTAGATTCATCTGAGACAACTTATACCAGCGTGAGCTCTGGTCAAAGAATCATTATTAGAGACGAAGAAGATACATATGAATATGATTCTGTTTTTGCTTCTTTTGCTATAAAGCTCAGACTGACCAAGCGTTTATCTATTAAAGGCTCTGTGAACACAGTTTTTCAAGCTTTCGAATTTAATGAGGCCAAAGATCAACTCAGCTATCGTGCAGGGTTTTCATGGATCTTCTAGGCCTTTCTAGGTTGTTTATCTTTATTACTTCCATCACTTTTTTCTCTTCATGTGCAAAACTCTCTTATCTTTATGAGCAAGGAGTAGGTCAGGCACAGATTATTCTTGAGGCACGCGATAATGAAGAAGTTCTTAATGATTCGAATATTCCAGATGACTTTAAAAAGAAAATTAGAAATATAAGTGAGTATAAGAAATACTTCTATGAATATTGGCATCTTCCTTCAACAGATATTTATGATGAAACAAATATCTTAAATAGAGATGCTGTTACCTATTTGGTAATAGCTTCTAAAAAGCGTGAGATTAAGCCTCTAAAGAATTGCTTCTTTATTGTGGGGTGTTTTCCATATTTAGGATTCTTCAAGCTTAAATCGGCAAAGAGACACGTTAAAGAGCTAAGTGAAAAAGGTTATGATACATATTTAAGAAAAGTTCTCGCATATTCTACTCTTGGTAACCTAGATGATCCTATATTATCTACATTTTTTAAGTATTCTAAGTACGATTTAGCCGAGACAATTTTCCATGAACTATTTCATACGATTTTCTTTGTTAAGGGTGAGGTTGATCTCAATGAAAATCTCGCAAATTACGTGGGAAAGGAAATGCTAGAGCTCTATTTTAAAGATGAATCTCTTAAAATTGCTAAGCACAATACTCGTGAAAAGAAATATAAGGCGCTCAAGCAAGAAATCGTTACTCATGCTAAAACTCTTAAGAAGATCCTTGAGAGTGAAAATTGGATGAAAAAGAAAAATGAATTTCTAACGAAGACTTTTCCAGCTTCTATCCAGGAAAAATGTGATGAATTAGAGTTGCAAAGTTGCTGGCCTCTTAAAATAGAGTGGAATAATGCTGTTTTTAGCGCTTTTATGACCTACGAGAAAAGTCAAAATGATATCGAGAAACTTGCCAGTAAGTTCAAAGACTTACGATCATTCCTCTTATTTATTAATACTAAACACGAAGAGTATCAAAAGAGTAAAAATGAAGAAATCTCTTTTGAGGAGTATCTTTTTATATGAAGCTTTTAATTTTATCTATCTCGATGATTATTCTTTCAAAAACGATGGCCCAAATAGATCATCATGAAAGAGCTGATCTTGATAAGGTTTATTCTGAAAATTCACAAGATATTGTTGAAGAGAAGAAGTCACACGGCGCTCTTATTATAATTGGTAATCAAATCTCTAGTGTAAGTATTGATCATAGTGAGACTTCTTCAAAGACAAGTTATTTCTCACTAGGGCAGACCTCTTCTGTAAAGGTTCATTCTCTGGGGATTAAGCTTGGATACGAACTCTTCAGAGGAAGTAGGTTCTCTCTTACTCCTTATCTCTCAGTTGGTAAAACTATAGGTCGTGAGGAGGAAACTATAAAGTTAAGTGACGGTACGTCGGCAATGGTCAGAGACACTGTCAATGCTAACCGTTATGGATATGGTGGAACGCTTAATTTTAATACGATATTTTATAAAGAGAAACTTCAATTCTATGCAGGACTTTTTATTTATAAGGAAGACCGTAAGTATGAATTGATTTATGGAAGAGAGACCTCTGGTGCCGCTTCTATTAATTTTGAATCTGAAATTGATTATACTATTACTCAAAAGTCTCTTGGTGTGAGATGGTTTGCCAAGGATAAAGACGTATACTCACAATTTTCTTTAAATATGGACTCTTATTCTTCATCTGGTAGAGTTGATAGGTTCTTTGTTAACCAATCTGAGGGCTCTTTCTCTCAGCCTACGGTATTTGATGAGAGTTCCTTTTCTTTGTGGCTGGCTTTTGGAGTACTTTTATAGAGATATTAATTAATTGAAAGAACGAAATACTCTTTTTCACCTTTTGGTGTCTCGGCTATTGCACTTTCTCCAACTTCAAGTCCTAAGAGCTCTTCTGCGATCTTAGATTTAAGTGATAGGGATGAGAATTCTTCTTCACCTAAAGAAACTTTAATTCCTCCAGAGCCTTTAAAAATTAAGTAGTTATAAGATCTGTTTTCCTCTTCTTCTTTCACTTTTACAATCGAGCCTTCTTGAATATTCTTTGTTTGAATATCAAATGCTAGGGCCCGCAAGAGACTAAGGTCTGCTCTTAGTTGTGAAACTCTCTTTGCCTGAGCTCCTGCTAGATAACCTTCTTCAATGGCCCTTGTATCGTATTTACCTTCTTGCTTGAGGTCTTTGTCCGTTGCGCTCTTTCTCGTTTGCTCTGCAATTTCAGAAAGAGTGTCGAGTTCTTCAGAAACCTTTTCAATAAATAATTTAAGTATGTTCTCTCTTTTCATGATTACGTCTTTCTTATATGAATGAATTACTGATATATTATAGAAAAATACGACAAACGGAAAGAAACATGAAGCATATTCTCTTTATTGATCCATTAGAAAAACTATCGCCTAAAAAAGATTCAACTCTCTTAATGGCCCTGACTTTAAAGAGTCTTGGAAAGGAAGTTTATCTTCTTTTTGAAAAAGACTTCTATATTGTGAATACAGACGAGCTCAAATATCAGGTTTATAAGTTTGAGGGCGAAATCTTAGAGAACTTCTATGTTGAAAACTTTAAGGTCACAGAATCTCTTGAGATCAACTTTGATTCAACAACCACTGTTCATATGAGAATCGATCCACCATATGATTCACGTTATCAGAGATATTTGTGGATGCTGGACTTCTTACAAAAAAGGGGAGTAAGTGTCACAAATAATCCTCTCGGAATAATGAAGTATAATGAAAAGTTAGCGGCCTATATTAGACCAAGCTCTATTCCTTCTTTTGTTGGAGTTGCCACGGATCGAGCAATGAACTTTATTAATTTCATGGGTAATAGTGATTTTATTTTTAAACCGCTTGATCTCTTTCAAGGAATTGGCGTTAAAAAAGTAAAAAACGACAAGAACATTAAAAAAGAAATAGAGAAAACAATTAGTGAATATGAAGGACCAATTGTTATTCAGCCATTTGTTGAAGAAGTCGCTCTTGGAGAAATCCGCTCAGTCTTCTTTCAAGGAAGAGAGATTGGAACGATTATAAAAGTTCCAAAAAAAGGTGAGTACTTAGCAAATATCGCAAGAGGTGCAACTTATCAGGCCATCAAGCTTGATCCCCATGTAAAAGCCGAATGTGATGAAATTTGTCAGGAGATGTTAAATGATGGAATCGAATTGATCGCATTTGATATCTTAAAAGGTGCTATTTCCGAAGTAAATATAACTTGTCCAGGATTACTCGTTGAAGTTTCAAGTGCTGAAAATAGAAATCTCTGTCTTGAGATTTTTAAAGAATCTGACTTGTAAGTTATTAGTAGCGTGGAGCTGAAGAGGGAAAGTCTTTAGTGTAGTCAGTTGAAAACTGAATATCAAACTTTACGCAGTCATTTTTCCAAACTCTATACGTTGGACAGTATCTTTCACTTTGACCTCTATCGAATAAGCAACCGGTATCCCACCGAACATCTACGACTTCAATCACTAGCGCTTGACTTGTTGTTGGAACAGAGAATTCTTTAACTTTAGAAACCTGTTCTATAGGAACACCTTCAAAAGTATGTCTTTGGGTACATGAGGTTTGTGTACTCTTTCGCAAACAAACTTCTACATCAAGCTTAGTGTAACGATAAAATTCTTCATATTCTTGATATGAGCATTCTTCTCCGTGACTATCATTACCTCTTGGTGGTGCAGGTTGTGCTCTAACTCTTAAGTTAAATCTTGCATCGGTTGTAAATCTATTTTGTGAAGATGCAGGTTCATTAACTGCAGATGACCAGATGTATTCTCTTGAATCATTAGAGTCATGATCTTTTGAATGGACAATAATATTTGAAATAGTGAAAAAGTTTTGAACTTGGCCTGCATCAGGTACACCTTCTTCGTTACCGTCGCCATGCCCTCCATCGCTTCCATCATCGCTGCCATCACCGCTACTATCTCCAGTGCTTGGATTCGTTACTTCGTAAACGTCTCCATCAAGAGAGTTGTCAGTATTATTAGTCGTATTAATTTTCTTCTCTGATTTAAAACATCCGCTTAGCAAAAGTGATGCTATAATGAGAGTAGTTAAACTTTTGAATGGTGAAAAAAACTTAAGCATTTACGCCTCTTTCTAATAAATTCTTACAGACTTATCGGAAGCTTCGGAAAATGCTTTAAAATAAAAAGAAAGAGTGTAAATTAATATTACTGGTGGTTTCACTATCATCATATAATCGGTTATTTAGGGCATATTACATGGAAGTAAGCACAGTCTCAGAATTTATTAGTGATAAATGTTTTCATTTTACTCATTTTCTTGTTGAGGATGAGCTTCAGGCAAGTCAGCTTGTTTTTGATGTTTTACAATCCTTCTTAATTGAGTCCCCATCTGCTCTCTCAAGAGTCGAAAGCACTGGGTTTAGAAATGACTTTTACTCGAGAATATACAAATTGGCGAAGACCAGACGAGATCACTTTAAAATGAGTGAGAGCGTTGATCTCTCAGGGCGCGCAGCTTTCTTTCTTGTTTATGAGCATAGGCTTTCAATAGGGGAGGTTGCAAAAATAACGACGACTCCTGAAGACCAAGTCTTGTTAAAAGTTGTTCATGCAAGATCACAGATCTTAAAAGATAATAATAATGTTGAAAAATTTAGGACTTCACTATGATTAATGAATGTGTGCACGAAAGATCAGTAAGTAGGTTAGTTTCTAGAAACTCAGAGCTTAGTGATTCACTAAAGGCTCACATTAGTCAGTGTGAGAACTGTACAAGGAAGTATAATATTCTTTGTCATGAAAATAGTGTGCTTAAGGAGAATGTCTCTTCTTATAAGTCTAACTTTGAAATCAAAGAAACTTTAAGTCGTGAAGTTGAGTTGATCGTTGAGCGATACGCTGAAAAATCTAAGAGAGATGCGCGTGTTCTTAAAAATAATAGTTTTGGAAGTCTAAACCACAATGTTTTGGCTTTTGTGAAGAGACTGACTCAGCCTATTTCACTTATTCTCATGCTCTTTGTTGGGGCGCTGTATTTCTTGACGCTTTAGTTCTTGTTGATATTGAATTGATAGAACATTGTCATATTTCCATCTTTATCTTGAATTTGCTTAGCAATATTAGGGATCTTTGTCATACCAGCTAAAATCTTTTCAAACATGAGAGCAACTTCTTTTTCATTAGAAGAATTTAAGATCTTAACGACCTCAGCGTTTCCCTCTTTGTCGTAGCGAATACGCGCCTTAAGTTCTATGGGCCCATGATTTTTAAGAATACTTTTTATATAAGGAGTATCTTCAATCGAGTTATTGATTGCCCTGTTCACAGAGGTCACATATTGTAGTGACGCCCTCCTAAAAAAAGAATAGAAGACCTTTTCAAGTTCATTAAGTTGATCCATTTCGATTCCATTTGGAGGCTCGAACTTAATATGATAATTCGTGTGATTGAGTAGGGGATTTTCGTCACGCTTTTCACTTTTAACTTCTTCCATTATTCGTGCTTGGCGAATCGACATGTTTTGACGAGACACTCTCTCATTATTTTTCTTTATCGAAGAACTCTTGTTTGAAAGCAAGTCGGCTACTTGATCTGTTGAGCTCATCTGAAACTTTTTAAAGATTTCTGGATTTGATTCTTCAGATTTTTTTGATGGAATAGCCATCATTTCTTTTTTCTTTGAGTTTTCTTTACCAATTTGTCTTATTTTAAGGCTTATTGGTTGATCATTTTTTGAAAGAACATCATTTAAATTAAAGGATAGACTCATACTGGAGTACATAAGTAGGGCATGGCCTATGAGTGCTATAAGAAAAACGGCTAAATTTATAGATAGTTTCTTACTTTTTATCATATTTGTTTATTTTACCCCTTTTTCACGGTGTGCAAAGGCAAATTCTACCATCATTTAAAGATTGATTGCAGAGGTGTAGAATTTTTATAGAATTACGTTGTAAAAGCTTGACCCTCACGTGATTTCAAGGATTTAATATGAATAGTTCCTCAATTAAAGTATTTTCTACTGCCAGAACTTGGCTTATTTCGCTATCAACCCTTGGTTTGATAGGTGTAAGTAGCTATTATTCCGGAAATAGTACGGCTTACCAATCATTAATGAATATGAAGAGTGCTCTGCAGATTTGCTCCACAAGGGTAGGTCAAACGCACACTGCTTCTGTTCTAGGAGATAGCAACTCTATTTATCTTGATAGCAATTTTACTGGTTCAACAGAAGAGTGCTTTGCTGATCTTCAGGGTCTAGTGGAAGATAGTAAATTGCTTGGAAAAGATGGTGTTAAGAAAATCAATGCTGTAAGTACAAATGTTCACTGGTTCTCTGAATCACTAAGGTCTTCTGGTACAGGTTTTTCTGTAAAAAATAATAACGTCTCAAATATCTCTAGTAAGTTTTCTGATGTTGAAGATTCAATCGAAAGATTTAGCGAGAATATGAATAGGGAAGTAGAAGTTCTATCAACAAAGAACTCAAACCTAAAAATTTCGCTTGTCTTAATCGCAGCAGTTTTACTTCTTTCTGGGCTGTATGAAGTTGTACAAAGAAGAGTTTTTAAAAGAAAGAAAAAAGAAATTGAGAATGAGGCTTTGTCTGAACTCTTATCTAAAGATGAAACAACAGCGGGTAAGGTTGAAGGGATTATAAAGAATGCTCTTGAACTCAATGAAATGGGTCACTGTTCAAAACTCATGGCAACTTACAGAGCAAATGTTTTTGAAGCAGGTACGTCGCGAGCAAATGAAATAAACTCAAGACCAGTTGCCTTTGCAAATAAGAAACTATCTCAATCAAATGAACTGGTAAATGCCATCTGGGAAGAGTCTGAACATCAAGATTCTTCTGAGCTTCAGGATGATATCGCGAGTAATAATGAGATTCAAGTGGCTAACAGTGAAGAGTCACAATTCGATACAAATATAGGACATGTTATTGAAAAAGTATATTCTCACCTCAGTTCGAAAATTGGAGAGAAGTCAGTAGATATAACTGTTGATTACGATCAAGCGCAAATTAGTGCTAATGAAGAGTCATTAGAACAAGCTCTGTATTATATCATTAATGATGGAATTGAGAATCTATCTCTAGCAAGTAATGAACTTGATGAAGTTAAGCTATTCATTAAAGGTAAGTCACTAGGAAGTATTTATAACTTTGCCGTTGAGTCTCATGGAGAGGGTAGAAAAGGCGAAGAAAGTACGAACTTTCTCATAGCCAATGAGATCTCTCGTGATGCAAATGGACGAATGGAGTCTTCGAACCTCTACTCAA